>NZ_JBSGCA010000023.1:0-118570 GCF_053601535.1 Nocardia sp. NPDC004718 | reverse complement strand
GGGGGGCGGAGGGGGGGGGGGGCGGCGGCGGGGGCCGCCGCGATCGGCCGCCGGGCCGGCATCGGGGCGGCGCACAGGGGCCCGCGGCGGCGACCGCTCGCGGCGACGACCGGCGCGCGGCATCCGCACGACGCGCCGCGGCGCACGCGACGCGCGACGAGTGGGTGTTCGAGGGCAGCGGGCGCGCGGTCGAGTACGTGGCCGGGCGCCGGTGGGAGGTCTCGGCGACGGGCTTCTGGCAAGCGCATCACGGTGCGGCGCAACGGTATTCGGACCTGATCGCGGAATGGTCGGAACTCGGGCCCGGTGGCCGGGCGTGGGATCTCTACAGTGGCGCCGGGGTGTTCGCCGCGCGGCTCGCCGAGCGGGCCGGGCGCACCGGCGTGGTGCTCGCGGTGGAATCCGCGCGGCCCGCCGTCGCGGACGGCGCCGCCGCGTTACGCGACCTGCCCTGGGTGGAACTGCGGGCCCAGCGGGTGGAGCGCTGGGTGCTCGAGCACGTCGGTGCGGCCGCCCCGGACGTCGTCGTGCTCGATCCGCCGCGCGCGGGGGCGGGCAAAGAGGTGGTCGGCGCGGTCACCGCCAGCGGGCCGGCGCGGATCATCCACGTAGGCTGCGATCCCGCCGCGTTCGCCCGCGATCTCGGCCTGTATCAGGCGGCGGGCTACCGGCTCGCCGATCTGCGCGCCTTCGACGCCTTCCCCGCGACGCACCACGTGGAAAGCCTCGCGCTGTTGGAGCGCTGAGCGGTCAGTCCTCGTAGACCGGGGGCCTGCGGTCCTTACGGGCGCGGATCGCTTCGTCGAAATTGCCGGTGGTGAGGCGGACGTACAGCTGGGCCGTGCCCTCGTGCTGCATGTGCGATTCGAATCCGCCCGCCTCCATGCCGCTCCACAACATGCGCTTGGTGAGCTCGGTGCCCACCCGGCTGAAGCCGATGATGCGCTCGGCGAGGTCATAGCAGGTGTCCAGCAGTTTCGCCGCCGGAACCGTGCGGGATACCAGGCCGATTCGCTCGGCTTCGGTCGCGTCGACGTCGCGGCCGGACAACATGATCTCGAACGCCCTCGACGCGCCGACCGCGCGGGGCAGCAGATAGCTGAGGCCCAGTTCGGCGGAGGTGAGGCCGTTGTTGATGCCCGCGGCGCGGAAGTACGCGTCCTCGGCGGCGATCCGGAT
This sequence comes from Nocardia sp. NPDC004718, assembly GCF_053601535.1. Classification (NCBI taxonomy): domain Bacteria; kingdom Bacillati; phylum Actinomycetota; class Actinomycetes; order Mycobacteriales; family Nocardiaceae; genus Nocardia; species Nocardia sp. NPDC004718. The sequence continues at coordinate 117,391 of NZ_JBSGCA010000023.1, read as the reverse complement.
GTCGGTGCCGACGGCCAGGCACAGCCCGCCGCCGATGGCCGCGCCGTTGACCGCCGCGATCACCGGCTGGTGCATCCGCCGCAGCGTGATCAGCACGTCGTTGAGCAGATCCATCGACCGGCGCGCGACACTGGTGACGGTCAGCCCGTCGACGTTCGGCACCTTTCCCGCGCCGGTCAGGTCGGCTCCCGAGCAGAAACCGTGTCCCGCCCCGGTCAGCACGACGACCCGCACGTCGTTGTCGGCGCGCACACCCTCCAGCGCCTCGCGCAGCGGGATCATCACGTCGAACGCCATCGCGTTCATCCGTTCGGGCCGATTGAGCGTCACCAGGGCGATATGGGGCCGTGGTTTGTCGATGAGCACGAACGACATGCGACCTCCTGAGCGGTGACAACCTCAATATAGGCACGCCGGGCGCGGCGCAGCGGTGAATCGCGCTCGGCGCCCGCCGGATCCGGGTCGGGTCGCCGGACCGCACAATTAGAGTCACCGCCATGACCGTGTACGCAATCGCGCAACTGAAGTTCACCGACCGCGCCGCCTACGATCGCTACCAGGCGCGCTTCCTCGACGTCTTCGTCCGCTACTCCGGGACGCTGCTGGCCGCAGACGAGTCCCCGCAGACCATCGAGGGCGTCACCGATCGCGAGAAGGTGGTGCTGATCTCCTTCCCGGACGAGCCGTCCTTCCGCGCCTGGGCCGAATCGCCGGAGTATCAGGAGATCTCGAAGGATCGGCACGCCGGAGCGGACACGGTCACCCTGCTGGTGCGAGGTCTCGGTCACGGGTCGTGAACCGGCATTCGGGCACGATGGAACCATGATCCATCACGTCCACAACCGGGTGGAATTCCTCGCGGACCGATCCGGGGGAGCACCAGGGCCGGACGCCGTCAGTCCAGCTGCCAAGTGACGCGGAGGTCCGCGGAGATCTCGCTCTCGCCCAGCTCGACCGGGATGGCGACGGCACGGTAGGCCTCCATCGGAGCGGCCATCGCCTGTGCGCGCGGAACCGGAGGCGCCGCGGCGGTGTCCTCGGTGATCTCCACGACGTCGCCGAGGGAGCGCCGCGCCCGCCGGGCGTACTGCTCGCCCTTGGCGAGGGCGTTGTCCCACGCGGCGTCGCGGGCGCGGGTGAGCAGGGATTCCAGGTCGGCGAAGGTGAGGACCAGACCACCGAGGCGGACGTCGTCACCGCCCGCCTCGACGCAGTTGGCGATGATCGTGCCCGGGCCGGGATCGGCCTGCTCGCCGATATCGCGCAACGCGACCGTCAGCGATGTGCTCGCGAGGTATCCCGTGATGCGGTTGCCCTGTCCCTCGGTCCACACCGTCTCGGTCTGTACCGACAGTCCGCTGGTGGCGATGTCCGCGCCGTCGACCCCGTCGGAGCGCAGCGACCGCGCGACCGCGGCCACGCGCTCACCGGCCCGGCTGTAGGCGAGCGCGACCTTGCTCGCGCGCGATTCGACGGAGACCGTCACCCGCATCAGATCGGGGACGGCGCCGGCGGTGCCGTGTCCGTAGGTGGTGACAGTGCCCGCGTGCGAATCGGTGTTCGTGCCCAACTGAGCTCTCCTCGTCGATCGCTGTCGATCCGTACCGCACCATCGTGCCCGCTTCAGTAGTCGCCGCCGCGGGCCGCGATCGCCCGCACCGCCGCGTCGATCTGCGTGAAGGCTTCGGCGGCCAGCTGTTCGAGCAGCGCGAGCTTCAGCCCGGGCGCTTGCCGGGTGAGCCGATCGAACCGTTCGGGGGTAAGCACCGCGACGCACACCTCGGTCTCCGCCAGTACCTCGTTCCCGAACGGTGTTCCGACCAGCATCGGAATCTCCCCGAACGACATCCCGGCCGACAGGCTGAGCAGCCGGTGCGTGCGTCCGTCGGTGCCTTCGACCGTCAGGCGCACGCGGCCCTCGAGGATCAGGTAGAGACCCGAGCGCGCGCTGCCGCGTTCGGCGATCACCGCCCCGCGCGCGAACGTGCGCACCCGGAACTGCTCCACCAGGCGGGATCGCTCGTCGGCGGCGAGGCCGGCCAACGCCGGGTGACTCTCGATGCCGAACGACGCGCGGGCGGCCTCGCCGGCGGGGCGATGATTCGCGAGCACGATGTTCTCGCACCACTCGGTAGCGGTGTCGCGATCGATGAACACCGGCCCCCTCGGATCGTCCGGATCGATGCCGGAATCCGGCGAGCGCAGTCGCGCGTCGGGATCGACCAGCGCCACTCGGACACCCGCCGACAACTGCTCGAGTCGCAGGTCATCGATCTGGCGGAAATAGCGATCGACCGCCTCGTCCGGGTCGGCGTCGAGGATGCCGAACGAGCGCAGCATGTAGCCGATGGCGCGATTGCGGTACCCGGTGCGCGCCTCGGAGGCGTAGACCGCCTCGTTCACGGTGAGCTCGCGCCCGGCGAAGCTCGAGTAGCAGCGCCGGATCCGCTCGAAGCGGTCGGCGGGGTCGCGGCCGTCGATCAGCGAGGCGGCGGTGATCGCGCCCGCGTTGATCATCGGGTTGCGCGGCCGCGCGGTCACCGGGTCCAGGCTGATCTCGTTGAACGGCTCACCGGATGGCTCGACGTCGATGCGCTCGGCGACCGCGTCCGGCCCCCGGTCGGCCAGCGCGAGGGCGTAGGTGAACGGCTTGGAGATGGACTGGATGGTGAACCCGGTCCGGACATCGCCCGCGCCGTAGATCCGGCCGTCGGCGGTGGCCAGGCAGATGGCGAACGAATCCGGTTGCACCGCGGCGAGTTCCGGGATGTAGTCCGCCAGTGTTCCGGAGCGGTCGTCCCGGCAACGCCGGTGGACGTCGTCGACGATCCGTGCCACCACGCCGGGTTCGATTCTCCGCGAGACCACTTGCTCGGGCCGGGCCACCCTGCCACTCTAGGCCGGGTACCGTATGTCGAGGCTCACATTTCGACGCCATGTCGGTTGGTGTGACCGTTCTCGTGCGGGAGCACCGGCCGCCGCTCCGTAGACTGATCGGATCAGATGCGCTATCCGGAGGGAGCTAGTTCAGGTGGGAGTGCTTTCCCGGGTCGACACGCCCGATGATCTGCGCCGGCTGACCGTGCCGCAGGTGCGCGAGCTGGCGGAGGAGGTCCGCGAGTTCCTGGTGCGCAAAGTCGCCGCGACCGGCGGGCACCTCGGCCCGAACCTCGGTGTGGTCGAACTCACCATCGCCCTGCACCGGATCTTCGACTCGCCGGCCGACCCGTTGATCTTCGACACCGGCCACCAGGCCTATGTGCACAAGATCCTGACCGGGCGCAAAGACCAGTTCGACTCGCTGCGCAAACAGGGCGGCCTGTCCGGCTACCCGAGCCGGGCCGAGAGCGCGCACGACTGGGTGGAGTCCTCGCACGCCTCGGCGGCGCTGTCCTACGCGGACGGCCTGGCGAAGGCGTTCGCGCTGAGCGGGCAGGACCGGCACGTGGTCGCGATCGTCGGCGACGGCGCGCTCACCGGCGGCATGTGCTGGGAGGCGCTGAACAACATCGCCGCATCCGACCGTCCGGTGGTCGTCGTGGTGAACGACAACGGCCGCTCCTACGCGCCCACCATCGGCGGTCTGGCCGAGCGGCTGACCGCGCTGCGCACCCAGCCCGCCTACGAGCACGCCCTGGACGCGGGCAAGCGCATCCTCAAGAGCATCCCCAGGGTGGGCGAATCGGCGTACTCGATGGTGCACGCGGTGAAGGCGGGCATCAAGGACGCGGTCAGCCCCCAGGAACTGTTCAGCGACCTCGGCCTGAAGTACGTCGGGCCGGTGGACGGCCACGACGTCGGCGCGCTCGAGGCCGCGCTGCGCCGGGCCAAGGACTTCGGCGGCCCCGTCGTGGTGCACGCGGTGACGCAGAAGGGCCGCGGCTACGCGCCCGCCGAGAACCATGTCGCCGACCAGATGCACGCCTGCGATCCCATCGACCCGCTCACCGGCGTCCCGGTCGGGGGTCCGAAGGCGCGCGGATGGACCTCGGTGTTCTCCGAGGAGTTGATCGCGCACGCCGAGCGCCGCGCCGACATCGTCGCCATCACCGCGGCGATGCCGGGCCCGACCGGACTGGCGGCGTTCGGGGAGCGCTTCCCGGACCGCATGTTCGACGTCGGCATCGCCGAACAGCACGCCATGGCCTCCGCCGCGGGCCTCGCGCTCGGCGGCATGCACCCGGTGGTGGCGATCTACTCGACCTTCCTCAATCGCGCCTTCGACCAGCTGCTGATGGACGTGGCGCTGCTGAAGCAGCCGGTCACCGTGGTACTGGACCGCGCGGGCATCACCGGCTCCGACGGCGCCAGCCACAACGGCATGTGGGATCTGTCGGTCCTCGGGATCATCCCCGGCATCCGGGTCGCCGCCCCGCGCGACGCCGCGACGCTGCGGGAGGAACTGGCCGAGGCGCTGGCCGTCAGCGACGGACCCACCGCGCTGCGTTTCCCGAAAGGCAGTGTCGCCGAGGACGTCTCCGCGGTCGAACGGCTGGACGGCATCGACGTGCTGCGGATGGCCGAGCCGGACGGCGGATCGGTGCAGGCGGTGCACGGCGACGTGCTGCTCGTCGCGGTGGGCTCGTTCGCGGGCACGGCGCTGGAGGCGGCGAATCTGCTGGATTCCGAAGGCGTCTCGGTCACCGTCATCGACCCGCGCTGGGTGCTGCCGGTCTCCGACGCGCTGCTGAAACTCGCGGAGAACTACCGGCTCGTGGTCACGCTGGAAGACGGTGGCCTGCACGGCGGCATCGGTTCCACGGTGTCGGCCCGGCTGCGCAACTCCGGGCTGGACATCCCGACCCGCGATCTCGGTGTGCCGCAACAGTTCCTGGACCATGCCTCGCGCGGTGAGGTCCACGCCGAACTCGGCCTCACCGGCCCGGACATCGCCCGCCGGATCAGCGGGTGGCTGGCCGCTCGCTGACGCAGGAGCCACGGGCGAGCCGACGGAGCGGGCGCTAGTCCGACGGCGGCAACGCCGCGGCCAGTCGCGGGACGTCGAGTTCCCGCTGCCACGGCCGGGCGCCGCCGGACTTCAGGAATCCGTCGACGGCGGAGGGCTCCACCACCTCGTAGTCGGGCAGTCCGTCCCAGCACAGGCGGCGAACCAGATCCGGCGCGAGCAGGTTCTCCACCGGGATCGCGTGCTGCGCCGACAGGTCGGCCATGGCGGCTCGTGCCCGGGTCAGGCGCGCCGCCGCGGCCGGGTCGCGGCGCTCCCAGCGGTTGACCGGCGGCGGGCCGTCGAACGGCTGGGTGAGCGGCGGGAGGTCGCTGTCGGGCAACGTACGGCCGCGCTCGATCGCGGCGAGCCATTCGCGGGAGTACCGGCGCTGGCGCGGACCGCCGAACACCGGCAAGGTGCGCAACTGCGCGATGGACCTGGGTTCCGCGGCCGCCGCGGCGATGATCGCGGCGTCCGGGAGGATGCGGGCGGGCGCCACGTCGCGGGCACGGGCCAGCGCGTCCCTCGCGGTCCACAGCTCGCGCACCACCGCCAGTTGCCTGGTGCGGCGCAGGGTGTGGATGCCCGAGGTACGCCGCCACCGCTCGGCCTTCGGCGCGGGCGGCTCCAGGGTGCGAATGTGCTCGAATTCCTGTATCGCCCAATCCGTTTTGCCCTGCGCATCGAGTGCGTCGGCCACGGCGTCGCGCAGTTCGAGCAGCAGTTCCACGTCCAGTGCGGCGTAGTTCAGCCAGTCGGCGGGCAGCGGCCGGGTGGACCAGTCCGCCGCCCCGTGCCCCTTGCGCAGCGCGTGGCCCAACAGCCGCTCCACCATCGCGGCGAGCCCGACGCGCTCGAACCCAGCCAGACGTCCGCCGAGTTCGGTGTCGAACAGCCGGGCCGGGCGCAGACCCAGTTCGGCCAGGCCGGGAAGATCCTGGTCCGCGGAGTGCAGGACCCACTCCAGCCCGTTGATCGCGTCGGCCAGCGGGCCGAGGGCTTCGGTGACCGGGATCGGGTCGATGAGGAACGTGCCCGCGCCCGCACGGCGCAGCTGGATCAGATACGCGCGCGCCGAATAGCGGAACCCGGAGGCGCGCTCGGCGTCCACGGCCAGCGGGCCGGTGCCCGCGACCAGCCGGGCGGCGGCTGCGCTGATCTCGGCGGCGGTGTCCAGTACCGGTGGCACGCCCGCCACCGGCGCGAGCAGCGGCGTCGCGGCCGAGGGTTCGGATTCGTCTGGTACGGACATGGTGTTGAACTTTACGTGCCGACGCCACGGCGCCGCCGTCCTATCGGCGCATAAGTGTGTCGGCGAATCGGCGCGATGTGCCCCGCACCCCGGGCGAGGAGACTCCGGTGCAGGTCACGGCACGCCGACAGGCGTGCTCAGGGGTGATCGCCGGACAGGCCGGGCCGGATCTGCAGCTGGGTCACCCCGGCCGGCGGCAACCCCGCCGCGTAGGCCAGCACCTCGCAGAAAGCCTCCAGATGCGGGCGCATATCGGTGGTGACCGGCGTCCACGACGCGCGTATCTCCAGCTGATGGGCGCGCGGCGGGCCGGCGATGTCCCCGTAGCGCACCGAGCTGGTCGAGGTCACCGTGCCGCCGAGCGCGGTGAACGGCTCGGTGCGCGTCTCCAGCGCGTCCACCAGCCAGCTCCACGCCACCTCGGGCAGCAAAGGATCGGTGGCGAGCGCGGCGTCGATGTCGGCCTGGATGTAGGCGACCAGACGCAAGGTGCCGTGCCAGGTGTCGTCGCCGTCCGGATCGTGCAGCAGGATCAGCCTGCCGAACGCGTCGCCTTCGGAATCGGCCGGTACGACAGGGGTTTCCGGATGAGCGACCTCCGCGCCGATGGCGTAGGAGAACGGTGCGAGTCGTTGCGGGGGCCGGATGGGCGCGAGCTCGATCCGAGGGTGCACGGTAGCGGTGCCCATCGCCTCGACCGCGGCGCGAAACTGAGCTGGCTCGCCATGAGGTCCTTCGGTCGGTGCGGCGCCGTCGCGGAAGTCGAGCGGTGTCACGAATGCTGACGGTAGACCTTGTGCACCCGGCGCAGTCGGAGGCGCGCCGCTACGGGCCATGCGGCGTCCGTGCGGTCATCGCTGCCGCCTCCGCGTCCGCCCCTCCCGCCGGGCCCGCATACGATAGCCGTGATGAGCACTCATACCCGCCGCCGGTTGACCGATGCCCCGTTCCTGGCCGCCGCTACCGGCGCGACGCCCAGCAGGCGTCCGGTGTGGTTCATGCGCCAGGCCGGACGCTCGCTGCCCGAGTACCGCGAGGTGCGGGCGGGCATCGGGATGCTCGAATCCTGCTTCGATCCCGAGCTGGTGTGCGAGATCACCTTGCAGCCGATTCGCAGGCACGGCGTCGACGCCGCGATCCTGTTCTCCGACATCGTCGTTCCGCTGAAGGCGGCGGGGATCGACCTGGACATCGTGCCGGGCGTGGGGCCGGTGGTCGCCGCGCCGGTGCGGACGGTCGGCGACGTGCGCGGGCTGCCCCGGCTGCGCCCCGAGGAGGTCGGGGCGGTGACCGACGGCGTGCGCCTGCTGGTCGACGCACTGGGGGAGACGCCGCTGATCGGGTTCGCGGGCGCGCCGTTCACCCTCGCCTCCTACCTGGTCGAGGGCGGTCCGAGCAAGAACCACGAGCGCACCAAGGCGATGATGTACGCCGATCCGCGGACCTGGCACGAGCTGCTGGGCGTGCTCACCGACATCACCATCGCGTTCCTGCAGGCGCAGTTGGCGGCGGGCGTCGACGCGGTGCAATTGTTCGACTCCTGGGCGGGCGCCCTCTCACTGGCCGACTACCGCAATTTCGTGCTCCCGCATTCGGAGCGGGTGTTCGCCGAGATCGCCGAGGCGGGCGTGCCGCGCATCCACTTCGGTGTGGGGACCGGCGAGCTGCTCGGCGCCATGAGCGAGGCGGGCGCCGACGTGGTCGGCGTCGATTGGCGGGTACCGCTCACCGAGGCCGTCCGCCGCGTCGGGCCCGGAAAAGCGTTGCAGGGCAACCTCGATCCCGCCGTGCTGTTCGCCGGACCGCAAGCGATCGAGGAGCAGGCCCGGCGGATCGCGCGCGAAGCGGACGAGGCGATCACGCTCGGCGCCGCCGGGCACATCTTCAACCTGGGCCACGGGGTGCTGCCGGACACCGATCCGGGCGTGCTGACCGCTTTGGTGGAACTCGTCCACGAGCTGTAGCGCGGGCGAACGCGGGTAGGCCGCCACGGCAGCGAGCGCCGCGGTGCGGCGGCTGCGTCGAGAGGCTGAGTCAGGATCCGCCCGCTGTCGTCGCGGCGCCCGTGTCGGCGTACCCGGCCGCCAGGCCGACCCGCGTACCACGCGCCGCCGCCCGGCATCCATCCGCGAGCGGCCGAGGCGGTTCAGGCTCCCATCTGCCGAGTCGAGTCCGACCGGCAACCGTATCCGTCATCGCCGCGGGCATCGTGGACACAGTGTGTTCCGAGTCATCCGGGCGCCTACCGTTGGACGGCCGCCGTCGCGGTACGCGATACGGTCGAGGCATGCGTATCGCGGTGGTCGGCGGTGGGATCAGCGGGCTGGTGGCCGCGTATCGATTGCGGATGTCGCTCGGGCCGGATGCCGACGTACTCGTGCTCGATCGCGCCGAACGGGTCGGCGGCATCCTCTACACGGGCGAACTGGGCGGGGAGCCACTGGATCTCGGCGCGGAGGCGTTCGTCGGGCGACGGCCGGAGGTACCCGCCCTGCTGCGGGAACTCGGGCTCGAGTCGCAGCTGGTGACCCCGGCGGGTCTGCGGCCGTTGGTGTGGTCCGCAGGCACCGCGCACCCGCTGCCGGAGGGCACCTTGATGGGTGTCCCTGCGAACGCGGAGTCGATGCGCGGGCTGGTCGACGCCGAGACGCTGGCACGCATCGCCGCAGAACCCGACCGGCCGCTGGACTGGGAGCCCGGCTCCGACACCGACGTCTACCGACTGATCGCCGACCGCTTCGGCGCGCAGGTCGCCGAGCGCAGCGTGGACCCGCTGCTCGGCGGTGTGTACGCGGGCAGCTCCCGCTCCATCGGTGTCCGCGCCGCGCTGCCCACGCTCGCCGCCGCGCTGGACGACGGCGCGCCCAGTCTCACCGCCGCCGTCGGCGCCGCCCTGCCGCCGCCCTCGAACGCGCCGGTCTTCGGTGGCATCCGGGACGGCTACCGGGTCCTGCTCGAGGCGCTCGCCGAACGTTCCGGGGCGCGGTTCGTCACCGCGACGCCGGGCACGCGTCTGGCCAGAGGGCTGCGCGGTTGGGTGGTCGACCCGATCGGCGCCGTCGACGCGGTGGTGCTCGCCACCCCGGCGCCGGTGACCGCGCGACTGCTGACCGCCGTCGCCCCGGCCGCCGCCGCGGAACTGGCCGGTGTCGAACTCTCCTCGTCGGCGGTGGTCGCGCTGGCGCTGCCCCGCGAGACCGCCCTGCCACAGAACTCCGGCATCCTGGTGGCCACCGGAGAGCCGCTGCGGGCCAAAGCCTTCACCCTGTCCAGCCGCAAATGGACACATCTCGCACAACGTGAAACGGCGCTCGTCCGTGTCTCTTTCGGCAAGTTCGGCGACGACTCCCCGCTGTCCTGGCCCGACGCCGAACTCGTCGCCGCCGCCACCGCGGACCTGGCTACCGTCACCGGGGTCGCGATCGAGCCGGTCGAGGCCGTCGTACAGCGCTGGCCGGGTGGCCTCGCCCAGTACGCGCCCGGCCATCCGGCCCGCATCGCGGCCGTCGAAGCCGAGGTCGCGGCGCTGGACGGGCTGGCGGTGGCGGGCGCGTATCTGCACGGCGTCGGCGTACCCGCGTGCGTCGCCTCCGGCGCGGCCGCCGCACAGCGCATCGCGGCGGAGATTGGTGCGGGCACCGTACGCTGACCGTCGGGCGTCGCGGTCTTCACCATCGAGTCCGCCGACCCGGCTGCGCAGCTACCGGGATTCGCTCCGGGACAGTACGTTTCGGTCGGCGTGCGGTTTCTCGACGGTGCGCGCCAGTTGCGTCGGTACAGCCCGGTGGGCAAGCCGCACGACGGCGCGCTGTCGTTCGCTGTCGAGCGACTCGAGGCGGCCGGCGGCTGTCCCGCGGGCGAGGTGTCCTCCTGGCTGCACGAGCAGCTACGACCGGGTGACCCACTGCAGATCACCCTTCCGTTGGGTGACGTCGTCCTCGATACCGCGGCGGAGACACCGCTGGTGCTGATTTCCGCCGGCATCGGTGTGACCCCGACGATCGGCGTTCTGGATTATCTCGCCGCCCACGTCCCGGGCCGTCGCACGCTGGTCGTGCATGCCGACCGTGCGCCGCCGTACCCATCCGCTGCGTGATCGGCTCCTGGGACTCACTGCCCGGCTCGAACAGGCCGAGGTCGAGATCTGGTACGAGGAACCGACTCCCGGCGCCCGGCGCGGCCGGGCCGATCTCTCGGTGCTGAACGTGCCCGAGGACGCCGACGTATACGCCTGCGGTCCATCCGGGTCCCTGGGCGACATGCAACGCCAGTTGCGCGCCCTCGGTATCCCGGACGCCCGCGTGCACATCGAGCAGTTCACGCCCGGCGACGCGGGCGCTCCAGAGCGAGTGGCACGATAGTGCTATGGCGCGACTCGACTATCAGGCTCTCAACTCCACCATCCGCTACCTGATGTTCTCGGTCTTCCAGGTGCAGCCCGGAGTGCTGGGCGAGGACCGGGACGCGGCGACCAAGGAGGCCAAGGCGTTCTTCGACGGCCTGGCCGACCGCGACGTCGTGGTCCGCGGCATCTACGACGTGGCCGGGATGCGCGCCGACGCCGATTTCATGATCTGGACCCACGCCGAACGCGTCGAGGACCTGCAAGCCGCGTACGCCGACTTCCGCCGCACCACCGAGCTGGGACGGGCCAGTGCGCCGGTCTGGAGCAACGCGGCGCTGCACCGCCCCGCCGAGTTCAACAAGAGCCACATCCCGGCCTTCCTGGCCGGCGAGGAGGCGGGCGCCTACATCTGCGTGTACCCGTTCGTCCGGTCCTACGAGTGGTACCTGCTGCCCGACGAGGAGCGCCGCCGGATGCTGGCCGAACACGGCAAGGCCGCGCGCGGCTACCCGGACGTGCGGGCGAACACCGTCAGTTCGTTCGCGCTCGGCGACTACGAGTGGATCCTGGCCTTCGAGGCGCCCGAATTGCACCGGATCGTCGATCTGATGCGTGACCTGCGGGCCACCGACGCCCGGCGGCACGTGCGCGAAGAGATCCCGTTCTTCACCGGCCCCCGCGTGGAGATCGAGCAGCTGATCGCCGCTCTGCCCTGACGCTCCCTGCCCCGGTGCAGGCAAACGCTTGCCCGAAGTTTTCGGGGCATGCGCCGAGCGCCGGGGCTTCGTACGCTGCCCGTGAGCGTCGGGCTGGTTACTCCGCTGCGCTGTCCGAGGGGTGCAGTCGCAGGGCGATGGAGTTGATGCAGTAGCGCTTGTCGGTGGGCGTGTTGTACCCCTCGCCCTCGAACACGTGGCCGAGGTGGCTGTGGCAGTTCGCGCACAGCACTTCGACCCGATGCATGCCGAGCGAGTCGTCCGACCGGAGAATCACCGCGTCGGACGCGGCCGGATCGAAGAAGGACGGCCAGCCGCAGTGCGAGTCGAACTTCTCGGTGCTGCGGAACAGCTCGGTGCCGCAGGCCCGGCACACGTAGATGCCTTCGGTTTTGGTGTCGGTGTACTCGCCGGTGAACGGCCGCTCGGTAGCCGCCTCGCGCAGCACCGAGTACTCCTCGGGGTTCAGCTTCGACCGCCATTCCTGCGGCGAGAGCTGGATCCGCGGCGCGGGCAGGGACGTGTCGGCTTCGGAACTCATGGCTCCACGCTAATACGATTCTGCTCCGCGGGGGCCGAACCGTTTTGTGGCCTGTGGGTTTCCGCCGGGAGAGCCGCGGCGACCGGCGGCTGCGGCTGTTCGCCGCGCGGGTCCGGGGCGGAACTCATCCACGCGGGATCGATGCCGAACGGCAGCCTGCCTGCCCGCCGCGCGGCCAGATAGCGGTCGCCGAGCACGCAGAACACGACGATGAGCAGCAGGCCCCAGCCGAAGGTGATGCGCAGGTACTCCAGGTTGCGGCCGATGTGCTGCCAGCGGTCCGATAGCCACTTGTCGTAGCTCATGAACCCGAAGATCGCCAGCCAGGCTGGCCAGTTGCGCAGCACCGAGTTGCGCAGCACGACGGTCATCAGGAAGGGGAACAGCATCATCGAGTAGTACATCTGCCCCAGCGAGCTGAGCAGGAACGAGGCCGTCAGCAGCACGCCGGAGGAGGTGCAGACGAAGAACAGTTCGTCCTCGCGGTAGTAGCGGTACAGCAGCCACAGCGAGATCAGCACGAGCACGCCGAGCGCCACGCGCATGCCCCAGGTCAGCCACGGCGGCAGTCCGTAGTACTCGCCGTTGCCGACGATGGCGCTGTTGAAGTAGTCGCGGGATTCGAAGAGGTAGGGCGCGGTGCGGGTGATGAACTTCTCCGGATCCTTCACCAGCGGCCAGGCGATCGCGGTCAGTGCCAGCGGCACGCCGAGCGCCGTCACGAACACTTTCCACTGCCCGCGCGCGAGCGCGATCAACAGCAACGGAGCCAGGGTCGGTTTGACCGCGATACTCAATCCGAGCGCGGCGCCCGCCCAGAGGTCGCGCCGCTTCAGCAGCAGGTGGATGAAGATCAGTTCCGCCAGCAGCACGCAGCCGTTGACGTTGGTGAACACCAGCGTGTTGATCACGGTCTCGGAGGAGAACATCGCCAGCAGCAGCGCGGGCGCGGCGACCGAATTCAGGGTGTACCGGAACAGCCGCAGCAACAGGTACCAGGCGATGAGAATCGCGATCGCGTTGAGGGCGATGAACAGCCAGCGCGACTTCTCGTAGTCGATGGCGGCGATCGGCGCGATCAGCAGGGTGCCGCTGGGCGGGTACAGGTAGTGCGGGTCCACCGAGTCGAAATTCGCGGTGTAGACCGGCCGCCCGTTCAGGAAGTCGAACGACGCCTGGTAGACAGGCCTGTAGTCGTCGGTGATGAAGCCGTTGACAGCCTTGATGAAAACCCGGTTCAGCACGGTCATGACCGCCAGGGGCCAGAGCGCGAACTTGATCACCTCGGCGGTGGTGCGAGCGGTCCTGGGCTCGAGCTGTCGAAGGAACACTGGGGCACGGTACACCGGATGGGTTACCGGCGGTTGGCCGGACCTGTCGGACGCGCCGCTCGAACGGCTCCGCATGCCCGGGCTACGCCGGGCAGGCGGTGCCATCCGCGGGAAGTTTGCCGTCCTTCAGATAGTCGAGCACCGCCCGCTGCGCGCAGCCGGAATGCGTGGACACCGGATGCCCGAAGCCCTGCCAGGACAGCGCCGCGTGCCGAGCGCCCGCCGCGCCTATCGCGCCGGTCACCGAGGACTGACCGCCGTTACCGACCACCGGATCGGCCACCCCGCCCAGCACGAACACCGGAATACCCAGCTTTTCGGGCAGCGGAGGCGCGGTCGACACCGGCCAGGCAGCGCACTCCATCAGGCCGATGGCCGCCGCTTTGCCGAAAACCGGATACTTGCCCGCCCATGAGCCCGCGAGTTCGTTCGCCTTGGCTGGCGTCGGCGGCAGCTGTGTGTCGGTGCAGCGGTTGACGAACTGGCCGTCGCTCGCGGTGGCAGCTGCCTCCTGCCTGATCAGGTTGCTCAGCGGCCCGCGGTCGCCGCGTCCGGCCGCGGCCAGCGTGTCGGACAGTTCGGTGACCCGAGTGGCCTGGTCGGCGCGCGGGCTGCCGAGGAAGCCCGACACCGCGGTCAGCAACGCGTTCGCCGAGATGTCGCCGAGTTCGCTGCCCGCGGCACGGTTCACCAGATCGGTGACCACGGCGCGCGGATCGGCCCCGAGCGAGCAGCCGACGCCGACGCAGCGCTGCGCGAAGGCCGTCAGCGCCGCCTCGGCGCCCTGCACCGCCTGTTCGGCGCGGGTCACGGCGTCGGTGCCGACCGGTTCCGGGGAGTCGAGCACCAGCCGGGCGACGTGATCGCCGTACTTGCGGGCGTAGCTGAGCGCGACCTTCGCGCCGTTGCCCGTGCCCATTAGCGCGATGTGGTCCACCTGCCATTGCCTGCGCAACTGCTCGATGTCGTCGGCGGCGTGCGGCGCGTCGAAGGTGCCTTCGTAGGGCTGCAGGAAGTCGCGGCAGGCGATGGTGCCGTCCTGGCTCAACTTCGTCATGCGCGCCACCGGGTCGCCTGCGCCGGGACCGGACTGAGCGTTGTCGGCCAGGCCACGGCGGATCTCCGTGGGCAGGCAATCGATCGGCTGCGAGCCGCCGATGCCGCGCCGGTCCACCGCGACGATCGGGCGGGCGGCCAGCAGCGCGGAGGCGGGGCCCGCGGCCAACCCGGCCAGGGTGGCGGAGGAGGAGCGATCCGAGCCCGAGGTGAGCACCAGCGGCGGCGCGTCGGCCGGGGTCTGCGCCAGCCTGGCCCGCAACGCGGCCGCGCGGAAACTGCCCAGCACCGTGCCCGTCGAGTCGATCGGGGTGGCGTACTCGGCGCAGTCGAGCACCAACCCGGCGGGCGCGGGGCCGAGTCCGAACTGATCCAAGGTCGGCTGGGTGCACTCGCGCCAGCTGAGGTCGGTTCTGGGCAGCTCGGCCTTGGGCGGAGGAGCGGGCGCGGCGGAGGTGGTCGCGGTGCCCGCGACCGGCGGGCGCTGCACCGCGACACCGGGACGATCCGACGGTCCCGCGCCGCAACCGGCGGTCACGATCGACAGGGTGGCGGCAAGCACGGCGGCCCGAGTCCAGCGCATTGCTACAGCCTGCCAGGTTCGGCCGGTTCTTTCATCGACGGGCCCACCGGGTGAGCATGGTGCCGTCGTCGTCCAGCAACACGTGCGCGCGCGTCATGCGCACGCGGAATTCGTGCGCCGACAGCGAGATTCGCCGCGCCGCGCCGCCGACCAGCAGCGGCGCGGTGGTCAGGCACAGCTCGTCGACCACATCCGCCTCCAGCAGTTCGCCGAACAGATGCGGGCCGCCTTCGGTGAGCACCCGCAGCAGTCCGCGCTCGGCGAGCACCCGCAGCAAGCCGCTGGGCGTCACCGCGATGCCACCCGCTTCGATCACCTCGGCGCCCGCGTCCGCCAGCCGCTGCTTGCGGTCGGCGGGCGCGGTGGACGTCGTGATGATCAGCGGCGGCACCTGGGTATCGGTGAGCAGGCGCGCGCCGGGGTCGATCGCCGCGCTCGCCGTGACGACCGCGATCGGCGGCGGCGCGCCGTCGGGATGCCCGCCGATGCCGCGCTCGTGGAACGCGCGGCGGCGCGCCGGGTCGGTGCGCGCCCCGCCGTAGTTCTCCGCGCGCGCCGTGCCCGCGCCGACCACGATCACCTCCGCCAGTTCGCGCAGCAACATGAACACCGTTCGGTCGGCCGGGGTGCCCAGCCCTTCGGTCAGGTTGCCGCTGGTGGCGGCGCCGTCGATGCTGGAGACGAAATTGGCGCGGACCCAAGGCGCGTCGAGCGCGGCGGGGAAGGCGTACATCTGCGCGAGGTCGTCCGGGCCGAGTCCTGTGAGCTGGATCGCATTCTGGCTACGCTGCATGAAATCAGATCTCACCACGTCTTTAGGCTTCGTCCATGCAAGAACGCCTCGTCGATCGTCACCCGGAGGTCCCGGCCGATCAGCTCGTCGCCCAAATGGTGCCGCCGCCCATGTTCGACGAGGTGAGCTTCGCCTCCTACATTCCCGATCCGAAGGAACCGAGCCAGGCGGCCGCGGTCGGCAAGGCCGAGGAGTTCGCCGGGCAGGTCGCCAAGATCAGCAAGGCCGCGGGCAAAAAGAGCCTCTTCGGTAAGAAGAAGCAGGTCAGCGGTGCCGGCTTGTACCTGGACGGCGGATTCGGCGTCGGCAAGACCCACCTGCTGGCCTCGATCTTCCACAGCTCGCCCGCGCCCAAGTCGTTCGGTACGTTCGGCGAGCTGACCAATCTGGTCGGCGCGCTCGGCTTCGCCAATGCCCTCGAGCGGCTCTCGGGCAACAGCGTGCTGTGCATCGACGAATTCGAGCTCGACGATCCCGGCGACACGATGCTGGTCTCGCGCCTGCTGACCGAACTGTCCGCGGCCGGTGTCTCGATCGCGGCCACGTCGAACACCTTGCCGGGGCAGCTCGGTGAAGGCCGTTTCGCCGCACAGGATTTCATGCGCGAGATCAAGAAGCTGGGCGCCATCTTCGAGGCGGTACGCGTGGACGGGCCGGACTACCGCCACCGCGATCTGCCGCCCGCGCCGGAGCCCACCGCCGCCGCGGTCCTGGCCGAACGGGCGGCGAGGACACCGGGTTCCACGCTCGACGAGTTCGATGCGCTGCTGAAGCACCTCAGCACCCTGCATCCGTCGAAGTACGGCGCGCTGATCTCCGGGGTGTCGTCGGTGTTCGTCTCCGGTGTGCATCCGGTCACCGATCAGGCCGTGGCGCTGCGCATCGTGGTGCTGGCCGACCGGCTCTACGACGCGAGCGTGCCGGTGACGGTGTCCGGCGCGAAACTGGACGAAATCTTTTCCGCCGAGATGCTGGAGGGCGGCTACCGCAAGAAGTACCTGCGCGCCATCTCCCGCTTGCTCGCGCTGTCGCGGTTCGAGGTGGCGGCCTAGCGCTGCGCGCCCGGCCTCGGCGGTCGGCGAGAGAACGTGGGCAGATCCCACAGACCCGATGATTGGAGCAGCCGAATGGCCACTCGTTTCCGCGCCCCGGTCGCGATGGCGGCCGGCCTGGCGGTCGCCTTCGGGCCGGTAGCCGTCATCGCGCAGGCCGACCCGCCTGCGGCCGTCGTCGCCGATCCCTCCCTGCACCTGCAAGGGGTGCAGAACGCGCGGGACATCGGCGGGTATCGCACCACCGACGGCCGGATCGTGCGCACCGGTCTGGTGTATCGGACCGGGCAGCTGAACAACGCGACGCCGGAGGATCTGGCCGCGCTGACCGGCCGCCGCGTGCGCTCCGTGCACGACCTGCGCACGGTCTACGAGCGCGCGCTCGGTCCGGACCGGCTGCCCGCGGGCGCGACGGCGCACTGGGCCGACGTGATCGGTCAGGCTCCACCGGAGGTCATCGCCACCACGCTCACCGGAGGCGACGGCCTGTATCGCGCGTTCATCACCGCGCCCGGCGCGAACGAGGCGTTCGCTTCGGTGCTGCGCGATCTCATCGGCGCCGACGGCGCGGTGTTGTTCCACTGCACCGCGGGCAAGGACCGCACCGGCTGGACGGCGGCCGTGCTGCTCACGCTGCTCGGCGTCGATCGTGCCACGGTCACCGAGGACTATCTGCTGTCCAACCGATTCCGCAACGCGAGCGAAAAAGACCCGCTCAACGGCGTTCAGGGCGCCTGGCTCGACGCCGCCTTCGACCAGGTGGATCGAACCTACGGAAGTTTCGACGACTATGTCCGGGACGGCCTGGGACTCACCGGCGCCGATATCGCGGCCTTGCGGGACCGACTGCTGGGCTGAGCGCGGCACTCGGCCCGATACGTCCGCTTCGGCAGTTTCGGTGGCGTGCGGTGCACTACGATCCCGGCATGGCGAAGTTTGAGACATGGGACGGCCTGGAACTCAATTACCGGGTGTGGGAGGGCGAGGGCATCCCGGTCGTGCTGCAGCACGGAGTGGTCGCGGATACCAACGCGAACTGGATGAGCACCGGTGTGGTCGCCGCACTGCAGTCCGCCGGGCACACCGTGGTGTCCCTGGACGCGCGCGGTCACGGCCGTTCCGGCAAGCCGCACGACGTGGCGCGGTACTCGTGGCAGGCGATGGCGCGTGACGTACGCGCCCTCTACGACGAACTCGAATTCGAGGAGGTCGCGCAGGTCGGGTACTCGATGGGCGGGGTGATCTCGCTGATGGTGGCCGCGACCGACCGGCGGGTGCGGCGGCTGGCCGTCGGCGGCATCGGGTCGGGTGTGCTGGACTGCGGTGGTGTCGATCGCCGCGTGATCGACCTGCCGGATCTGCAGGCCGCGATGACCGGAGACGGCGCGGACGCGTCGCCGACCGCGAAGATGTTCCGGGTGCTCGCCGACGCGGTACAGGCCGACGTGCAAGCCATCCACGCGGTGGCGACGGGTCTGGACGATCGTCCCATCGAGACGCTGGCGGACATCACCGTGCCCGCGCTGGTGCTGGCGGGCGAGGACGACCCCTTCGCCGCCGAACCGGAGCGACTCGCCGACGCCCTGCCGAACGGTGAACTGGCCGTGGTGCCCGGCGATCACCTGATGGCGGTGCTGAACCCCGCGTTCCACACCGCACTCGTCGATTTCCTGCGCTGAGGCGGGATCAGAAGACCAGCCGCAGCACGTAGTCGTGATGCACCTGGGTGCCGACGGTGAACGTCCTGGTGCCGGCCTCGGTGAAACCGTGTTTGGCGTAGAAGCGCCGAGCGCGGACGTTCTCCTGGTTGACGCCCAGCCAGACGCCCGGATATCCCTCGGCGCGCGCCCAGTCCAGCGCGGCGTTCATCAGCGCGGTGGACACCCCGGTGCCGTGCCGGCCGGGCAGCACGTACATCTTGCTGATCTCCACCATCGGGTGCGGCCCGACCGGCTCGGCCACCGCAGGGTCCGCCGGGCCGCCCGTGACCACCATCGCGTAACCGACGATGTCGTCCTCCGCGACAGCCTTGAGCACGATCCGGGCCGGATCGCTCAGATATTCGCCGAACCGTTCGCCCGACAGGACCTCGCCGACGAACACCGCGATGTCGTCGGGCGTCGCCTCGGGCGGGCACGCCAGTGGAAAAGTCGCGGCGGCAACATCACTGAGCGCTTCCGCGTCCCACAGCCCGGCCCGGTCGACGATGACGGGGAGGTTGCGCATGGCTACATCAGAGCATACGGATGCTCGTCGACGGCGGCGGGCACACCTGGCCAGGCAACCCTTCCGCGGTGTCGCCCGCGCCTCTTGTCGGCGCCACCACCACGTCGATCGGCGCCGACCGGATCATGTGGGACTTCTTCCTGGCGCATTCGCCGGAAGGTCCGCTGCACCGCTGATCGCACTACCCGGTGGCAGGTCCGAGTTCGGTGGGCTGGTCCAGCGTCCGCGAACCAGGCGCGCTCGCGACCCGATCGGAGCGGAAGACGCGGGAGAGCCCGATCAGGGCCACGGCGAACAGCAGTGGGATCACGAATCCCACGCGGTGCCCGACGCTCGCCGCGACCGCGCCGACCACACCGCCGCCGAGCAGTGTCCCCGCGTAGTTGAACAGGTTGAGACGCGCGATCAGTGCGTCGAGCTCCCGTCCGGTCGCGAGTTGCCCGGCCGCGCTGAAGCACAGCGGCGCGATCACGGGCAGGCCGGCGCCCGCGACGAGGAAGCCGGCGATCGCGACCGCCGGACTCGGCGCGGCCACCACGAGAGCCAGACCGAGGACTCCCGTGCCCGCGGCGGCCCGCACCACAGGGCGCGGACCGAAACGGCGCACCAGCGAATCCCCGGCGATCCGGGAGACCAACGACGTGCCTTGATACGCGGCGAAGGCGAGCGCCGCCGTCGCCGAACCGGCGAGCAGGTCGTCGGTCAGGTACAAAGCCGACCAGTTGCCCACCGCGAGGTCGACCGCGAAGACGAACGCCATCGCGATCCCGAACCCGGCATACGCGCGCAGCGCGACGGTGGGGCCGGACGCGGCGGTCTCGATGGGACTCGTCTCCGCGTCCCGCACGCCGAGCAGTCCTCGTCCGAGCGCCCAGCCGAGCAGCAGCACGATCGCGGCGGCCGCGAGCAGCGATTCGCGCAGCGTCACCTCCAGCGCCTCGCAACCGGATACGAACAATGCCCCGGCTATCGTTCCGGCGCTCCACGCGGCGTAGAACGACGACAGGATGAACGTCCCGTAGCCGTGCTGGATGAACACGGCCTGCATGTTCGTGCTCGCGTCGACGATGCCGACCGCGATCCCGTAGCAGCCGAGTGCGGCCACCAGCAGCGGCGTGTTCGGCGCGAACGCCGCCGCCGACCCGGTGACGGCCACGAGCAGCAGCCCGATCCGCACCGCCGCGCGGCTGGACCAGCGCAGCGCCAGCCGCTCCGCGAGGACGCTGCCGCCGCCCGCCAGCAACGAGATCAGCACCACCGAGACGGCGATCACGCCGTCCGACAGCCCGAAACGCTCCTTCTGCTGCGGCAACTCGGTCAGCACGACGGCGAGGAAGAAGCCCTGTGCGCCGAACGCGAACGAGTTCGCGATCCGGGCACGCCGCAGGACGGGCGCGATCGAACTCATTGGCGCAGGGTAGCCGGACCCTGACGGCGACGCGCGCCGGGCCGGGCCGCGACGACGGGCAACGCTGATCACAGGATGGTCCGGTCGCGCGGCCTGGCCGAGATCCGTGATCGGTGTCACCATCGAAGGGCCGCAACGATACTCGCGAATCAGGGGAACCGATCGGATGAGAGAGCTGCCCGCGGATTTCTTCCGCACGCCGCATGCCTTCTACCAGCAGTTGCGCGCCGAAGGGCCGGTGCATCAGGTCCGGTTGCGCACCGGTGTGCGCGCCTGGCTGGTGGTCGACTACGACGCCGCCAAGGAGGTGCTGCGCCATCCCGACGTCCACAAGGACCCGCACGCTCCGAGGGGCGCCCAGGCGCGGCAATCGGCCGCGGGTGGCAGCGGCGTCACGGCGGTCAACCCGCGCCTGAGCCTGCATCTGCTCAATTCCGACCCGCCGCGGCACTCGCGGCTGCGCAAACTCGTCACACCGGCGTTCGCACCCGCGCGGATGGAGGCCCTCGCACCGCGGATCGTGGCGATCGCGGACGATCTGCTCGACGCGATCGATCGTTCGACGGGCGCCGGTCCGGTCGACCTTCTCGCGGAGTACGCGTTCCCGCTGCCGATCACGGTGATCTGCGAACTGCTCGGCGTGCCGGTCGAGGACCGCGCGCGTTTCCGGGAGTGGTCGGCGGCCGTGGTCGACACACCCATGTCCACGCCGGAGGGCATTCGTGCCGCGACCGACGCCATCGTCGACTACTTCGACGACCTGGTCGCCCGGCGGCGCGCGGAGGGCTTGGGTGAGGATCTGATCTCACAGCTGCTGCTCGCCACCGAGGAAGGGGACCGGCTCAGTCACGACGAGCTGATCTCCATGGCCTTCCTGATCCTGGTCGCGGGCCACGAGACCACGGTGAACCTGATCGGCAACTCCGTGCTGGAACTGCTCGCCGACCCCGGCCGCTATCTGGCCCTGCGCGACGACCCGGCGGGCGTCACACCGCTGGTGGAGGAAACGCTGCGCCACAACGGCCCGGTCAACGTGGCGACCCTGCGTTACACCACCGCGCCGGTTCACCTGGCCGGCGGCGTCATCCCGGAAGGGGAGCTGGTGCTGGTCTCGGTGGCGTCGGCCAACCGTGACGAACGGCACTTCGCCTCGCCCGCGGCGTTCGACCCGGACCGCGGCACGAACGGGCACCTGGCCTTCGGCCACGGCATCCACTACTGCCTCGGAGCGGCGCTGGCCAGGCTGGAGGCCCGCATCGCGCTGACCCGGCTGGTGCGGCGCTATCCGCAGTTGCGGCCCGCCGCCGACGACGCGGACCTGCGGTGGCGGGAGAGCATTCTGATCCGTGGGCTGCTCGAGCTTCCTGTGGTTCCGGTGGGTACGCCCGTAGTGCGCTGAAGAGCGGATTCGGTCGACCGACTTTGCTGTGCGCCGCTGGCGACGTAATCTCTCGCGCATGACAAGCGGAAGCCGCATCGGGATCGTCGGTGCGGGTATCGCAGGTCTCGCCTGCGCGAAAGTGCTGAAACAGGCGGGTTTTCCGGTCGAGGTTTTCGACCGTGCACCCGATGTCGGTGGTGTGTGGAGCGCGACCCGGCGATACCCGGGACTGCAGACGCAGAACTCCAAGGACACATATCACTTCTCCGACTTCCCCATGCCTGCCGACTACCCGCGCGTCCTCGACGGGCAGCACATGCAGGCCTATCTGGCCGCCTACGCCGAGCACTTCGGGCTGACCGAGCATCTGCGGTTGGGCACCGAGGTGGTCGCCGCCGACCCGGTGGACAGCGGCTGGTTGCTGGAGATTCGCGATGAGAGCGGAATCCATCGCGCCTCGTGCGATCACCTCGTCATCGCCAACGGCGTCTTCAGCGAACCCGCGATGCCGGAGTACCGTGGCGCCGACTGGTTCCGCGCCGCGGGCGGGCGCTTGTGCCACTCCTCGGAGTTCACCGATCTGGAGTCGGTGCGCGGCAAGTCGGTCGTCGTGGTCGGCTACGGCAAGTCCGCCTGTGACATCGCCACCGCGGTGAGCGAGGTGGCGGCGTCCACCTCGGTGGTGGCCCGGCGGCTGTTCTGGAAGATGCCGCGCAAGCTGGCGCGAGTGATCGACTACGAGCGGCTCATGCTGACCCGCTTCGGCGAGGCGCACTTCCACTACCTGCGGCCCCGCTGGATGGACCGGTTCCTGGACGGCCCCGGCGAATCGGTACGGATCAGCAACTTCGATCTGATCCAGGAACTGGTCACCAAGCACTCGCAGCTGCGTGAACTCGGTCTGGTGCCCGGCGGGCGGTTCGAGCAGATCGCCGAGAGCACCGTCAGCCTGGTGAGCGAAGGCTTCTACGAGCAGGTCGCCAACGGACGTATCACGGTGCACCGGGACACCACGATCACCGAGATGGGCGGTGGTCCGAAGGCGGCGCCCGGGATCCGGCTGTCCACCGGGCAGGTGCTGCAGGCGGACGTCGTGATCTGCGCGACCGGCTTCCAGCAGCGCGTGCCGTTCCTCACGCCGTACATCCAGCGCAGGCTGACCGATGAGCACGGCAATTTCCGCCTGCACCGTCAGATCCTCCCGTTGGAGGTCCCGAATCTGACCTTCGCCGGCTACAACTCCTCGGTGATCAGCACGCTGAACGCCGAGGTCGCCGCGCACTGGACCGCCGCGCTGCTCAACGGCAGCCTCGTCCTGCCGCCCGCCGAGAAACTCGACGAGGAGATCAACGCCCGGCTGCGCTGGATGGAGGAACGCACGCACGGTCACCACGCGCACGGCACCGCGGTCGTCCCGTTCTCCATCCAGAACATCGACGAGATGCTCGCCGACCTGAAGTTCCGCCTGCCGCTGCACACGCGCGTGGCGCAGGTGTTCCGCCGGATCAAGCCGGAGTCCTACCGGGGACTGGCCGGCCGTCGCAAGCCGGGGCCAGGGCCGGTAGCACGCCAGGCGGCGCCGATCGAGGCGGAGCTGCTTCCGTACGAGGGCGACAGCGGCCGGGTCAGCCACTAGAACATCGGGGCGGACCCGGGTAGCGCCGGTCCACTCGGTCAGCGAGTTCTCCGATTCGGTCCGGGCCGCGGGGTGGGCGACTGCGTGCGCACACTTGCATCGACTGCCGAACCGGCGGCCGTCATGCGGCAAATCGTGCCCGGGCCGTCCGATGGCCGATCGGTCTGCGGCGCTGCTTCATCGGTCGGGCGTGCTCGACGAGCACTGTCGCGCTGCCGCCCAGCCGGCTCGCGCAGGACGTATCCCCAGCTCACCGGCCAGTCGGATGCTCGCGACGGTGCCGTGCCCGCGGCGGCGGCCCGCTCGATCACGGACGGTTTCGCCTGCGACTGTCCGGTGGAACCGCTCGGTTCGGACTCGCCGCGAGTTATCGCGCGCGCAATACCGGGGGCCGTTGTTTGCGTTGGCGATAATCCAAGGGTGGAAGCGCTGGACATGAATCTCCTCGTGGCCCTCGACGCACTGCTGGACACCAACAGCGTCACCTTGGCCGCGGAGCGCCTACACACCTCGCCGCCCGCGATGAGCCGGACGCTGGCCAGATTGCGCGACGTACTGGGCGACCCGCTGCTCGTGCGTGCCGGTCGCAACCTGGTGCCGACGCCGCGCGCACTGGAATTGCGTTACGAGGTCAGCACGCTGGTCGAGCAGGGCCGCGCACTGCTGACGCCGCGCGACGACCTCGACCCGGCCGCGCTGCGCCGGACATTCTCGATACAGGCGGGCGACATGGTGCTCACCGAACTGGCCGGGCCCCTGCTGTCCGCGGTGCGCGCCCGAGCGCCGGGCGTGACGGTGCGCTTCCTGCCCGACATCGCCGAGGGCACCGGGGCGTTGCGGGATGGACGCGTCGACCTGGAGGTCGGCGTGATCGACCACACCGACCCGGAGACCACTGTGCGCAGAGTGCTCACCGACCGGGTGATCGGAGTCGCCGCCACCGACCATCCGCTGGTCACCGATCGCGTCACCGTCGCCGCGTACGCCGCCGCGCCGCACCTGAGCATTTCGCGCACCGGCCGTTCGCACGGCCCGATCGACGACCGCCTCGCCCTGCACGGCCGCACCCGGCGGGTGGTGGCCACCGTGCCCACGCTGACCAGCGCGCTGTTCGCGGTGCGCGGCAGCGACCTGGTCTGCCCCGCGCCTGCCTTGCTGAGCGCCGCCACCCTACCCGCGATCGGATTGAGCGCGTTCGAGATACCTCTGCCGTTGCCCGAAGTCGCCATCGGGATGGCGTGGCATCCGCGCAACACCGCCGACGGGGGGCATCGCTGGCTGCGCGATCTCGTCCAGCAGATCTTGTTGCGTTCGTTCGCGGTGGCGCGTCCGCCGAAGCGGCGCAGCGTCAAGGCCCTTCAGGACATCGGGGGCGGGCTGGATAGCCGGTAGTCGGCCGGTCGGCGCTGCGCGTCGGTGCGGTCGGACTGATAGCCATTCGTCGTCGACTCGCCCGGCGCCGGCCCGAAGAGGTCGGAGCGGCCCAGCGGAGCCGCCGCCGTGCGCTTGAGTTCGTCCAGCATGGCTTGCAGCTTGTCCACGTGCGTGTTCTCGACCGGGGTGCGGTCGTCGTCGCCGGCGCGGTGCGCTCCGGTGAGTCCCACGCCCGGGGTGCCGGGGGCTGTGCCGTTCTCCGAGCCGTTGTGCGTCGTGCTCGGGGCGGACGCGACGATGCTCTCGTACGCGGCGTTCTCACCGGGGGAGTACGACGCGGCGGGTTCGCGCGAGGCGGTGAACGCGTCCTGCTGTCCCGTGCTCGGGTCGCGCGGTGTCGGCGCGGTGAAAGGCGATGCGGGCTCCCGTTGGACCGGAGTGGTGAAAGCCGGCTCACGGGACGGCGGGGCGGTGAAGCTCGCCGCCGGGTCGCGGGGCGCGGTGAAGTTCTGCCCGGACGTGGCGTTCGAATCGAGCGCGGTCGGCGTGGGCTCGCGCGGCGGTGTGAAGCTGGGCTGCGCAGCGGAACTCGGTTCGACCGCCGCGTGCACCGGCTCTCGCGGCGTGCGCTGCGGCCGCGCGCCGTTCGTGGCACCGGCCGGCTCCCGGGAATCGCTCTTCTGCGCAGTGGGTTCGGCGCCGCCGTGCTGCGGCGCGCGCGCGTTCGATCGCCCCGCGGCTGCCCGGGGTAGCGGGCGTTGCGCAGTTCGCCGGTCCTCCTGCGCTGGGTCGTCACCGGATTCCAGGCGCTCCACCCTGGCATCGAGACTCGAGATGTCCTGTCCGGCACGGAAAGCCCACGCCTCGAGTTCGGCCAACCGCCCCTCGACGGTCGGTTCGCTCACCACGGTCTGCGCACCGTCGATCCGGGCCGCCACCGCGTCGAGCTTCTCGCTGACCTCTCGGAGAGCCGACGCGATACTCGCCAACATCGCGCCGACCGACTCGCCGGTCTGCTGACCGTGCTCCATCCAGTACCCACTTCCCCGTATCGGCCCAGCTCGCACTCGGCCGGACGATTCTATCCGCCCAGTTGGACATCCGCGGCTCGCGAAAGATTCGGCGGTGCACCGCCGATTCAAGACCTGATCGAAGCAGCCTAGGCCCCCGGAATCAGCCCCCTGCAGGCGGATTATGCGGCGAGCCGGTTTGTCCGGAAACGGACCGACGCATCTGATCGGTCATTATCCGCCCGAATCGCGTCCTGCGCGAGTTCACGCCCAGGGTGGCTGCGCGAAGGGCGTGCCGGTTGCCGAGGGGCCCAGGGTTGCGAGCGGCCGGGCGCGTCGTGGTATGGCGGCAACCGTCAATTCAGTGTTCCCGCAGTGGCCGATGCCGTCCCGTGGCATGATGAAAGTCCTTGTGCCGCAGAGTACAACGCTGATCTCGTCGGCAGGCCATGTGTGTGGCACACCCGAGCGCGGGGTGAACGGGGCTGGCGAGGTAGCCGAGTCTGACGCACTCTTGATCTATGGCGTAGGTCGCCGGGCCTGCGGTGGTTTGTGCAGGGGAGTGGTCGCGTGAGAACGAAGCAGCGGGCGGAGATCGCCTGCGGGCGCCGAGCGATGCTCGCCGAGTTGGGTATCGGAGAGGCTTCCGGCCGTACCCGTGGATCGAAGACCGGTTACGCCTGCGGGTGCCCGGAATGTGCCGCCGCCCAGTGGGATATGCGGCGGCTCAAATACTGGTTGTGCGGCAGGCTGCTCGCCTACGGAGCCGACGAGGCCGAAGTGGATCAGCGCATCGGGACATTGCCGGTGGACGTGTACTGGCGCAAGGGCGACCGGATATACGCGATCGAGGTGCGCAGCGGTCCGCTGGAGCGTGGACTCGCTCAGGAGCACACCGAGCGGCTGCGCGCCGAGGGTTGTACGGACGTGTTGTGGCTGTGCCCACCCGGCTACTGGGTGCCGTACCTGCACGCGCTGGGCATCGCGGACTTCGCGCCCGCCGCCTGTGATTATCGCGCGGTCACCGGCGTGCTGGACACCGAGCACGCGATGGCGGCGCCGCGGCGTGAGCCGGTCGAGCTGCGCGAGTTCATCGAGGGCTGGGTAAGCGGCGAGTATGTCTGGGGCCATCGGGACGAGAGGACAGGAGGCTGGGCGACCGTGACCGACTGGGAGTACCACACGAAGACGCAGGCCACGGTCATCGCCCGGCAGCGCCAGGAGCTGGTCAACCAGCGCACGTCGCTGGCGGTGGCCCGGAAAGCCTTGCGCGACAAGCAGAAACATTTGCTGAAGATGACCACGCGACTGGAGCGCGCGGAGCAGGCCGCGCAGGAACGGGCCGACGCGCTCGCCGCCGCCCAGCGCACGATCGCCGATCACGATCGGCTCGACAAGGCCCTGCGCAACACGATCGCCAAGCTCGAGGTGACCATCGGCCGCTGGCAGCTGATCACCATCTGCGCGATGCTGCTGATCGTCACTTTCCTGGCGGGGGCGATGGTGGTGCGCTGAGCCGGAACGGCGCGCGGTCCCACCGCCATTCGTGGCGCAGCACCAGCGCGAGGAAGTCCAGCAGTTCCAAGCCGGTCTTCGCGCGCACCTCGCGGAGCGCGGCCCAGTGCACGGGGCCGCGCTCGACGAGGTCGCGCAGCATCCGCTCACCCGCGGCGTCGAAGGGCCGGGCGCGCAGATCCGGGACGCCGATGCGGCTGCCGGTCCATACCAGCCAGCCCCAGCCGTTGGCGTGCGCGTACGCCCGAGCGGCGGCGGATTTCACGACGTTCACGTGGAAGCCCACATGGCCCAGCGGCGTGACGTCGATCAGTACCGTGCGGCCGTCGGTGAGCCGCGCGACGATGCTCGGATAGTGCACCCGCTCCGCGCCGTCGAGTTCGTAGACGACCGCCGCGGGCTGTTCGAGGAAGGTCTCGACGAGATCGCCGGCGTTGAGGATCCGCAGCAGCCTGGCCTCCAAGCCGGAGTCGAACGGCACGTCGCGACCGACCTTGTCCAGATAGAAGCGCCCCCGGCCGTCGTCGTCGCTGTCCACGGTGCGCGCGGACGAGGTCGGGATCCCGGCCGCGGCGCCTGCGCGGGGCCAGTCGACCTGCCCCAACCAGGTATTCAGCTGACTCGTGGCGCGCGGCTCGGCGTCGTGTAGTTTCGCCAGGCGCCGGTTGGTCTTCTTCTGCCATGCCGCGATGCGCTGGGTGACGAATCCGGCGATTCGCTTGGCGTCCTCGGCGGCGTGCCCGGCCAGCCGGAGTTTGAGATACGACAGCTCGGTCGCGGCGATATCGGTGTCGGTCGCGTACGTCTCCACCAGCAGCGCGCGTGTGAGTTGCCGGTCCATGGCGTCGAGGGGGTAGCGCGCGGACAGGACCGCGGCGGCGCGATGTCCGGAAAGCTGTGCCATCCGGATCATCTGCCCGACCGCTTTGGTGTGCAGTTGCCGCACCCGGTCGCGGGAAAGGTCGTAACGAGCGCCGATCCGGGCCAGTGTCTCGGGCTTCTCGCCACCGACTCCCAGCCGAGCCGTCAGCAGGTCGCCGTCCTTGGCCTTCCGGTCGGCGCGCAGCGCGATCAGCTCCCCGAGCACCTCGTTGACCTCTTCGAGTTCGAACGAGATGTCGTCGCGCAGGTCGAGTGACTCGGGATCGTCGTCATCCGGCGCCGCGCCTTGCGCGACCTCCGCACTGATCGTCACGCGACAACCCCCTGACTCGGCTCCGGCACTGTGCGCCACAGCGTATCCCCACCCACCGACACCCGGCCTGGTCCCGGCCAAGGGAGAACGCTGCCGGTAGGTACTGGATTGCTCACGGGTAGCCGACTATCTGTTCTCGAGCCGGACCGCGACGAATGGCCAGTGGAGGGTCGATCCACGCGCGGGCACAAACAAAATCAGACCCGGTAAAAACCGGGTCTGACCTCGTGAGACGGTGGTGCGCGATACTGGGATTGAACCAGTGACCTCTTCCGTGTCAGGGAAGCGCTCTCCCGCTGAGCTAATCGCGCGAGGTGGAGACGGGAATCGAACCCGTGTGCACGGCTTTGCAGGCCGTTGCCTCACCACTCGGCCACTCCACCGCGCAAAGGGGGACGGCGTAATGTTGCCTGGCCCTACCTCTCGAGCGGATGACGGGATTCGAACCCGCGACCCTCACCTTGGCAAGGTGATGCGCTACCAGCTGCGCTACATCCGCATTCTGCCTCCCCGGGGCTCGTTTCCGGCCTCCGTGGTGCGAGACAGAACATTAGCGGACGCTCGGTGAAAGGTACAAATCCGCTGGTAGAACGGCGGAAATCGAGAAAGTTGCGAGCTGTGACTCCGGTGGCGCATGTGATGGATGGGGGAGGCGAGACGCGCGGTCGTCATCTCGATGGCCGAGGCGCATCGAATCGGCCCTTGAACCTGGTTCGGTCGCGACCGGGCATGCCCGTCGGCGCGGGCCGCGCGCGGGGCGGATGCCGGTCCGCGGCGGCGACTCCCCGCCGAACCGTCCCTGTCCGGATGGCGATTTGGTGAACCGCCGGTGGCGCGTGCTAATGTTTCGTCTCGTCCGGAGGGCATCTTGAGCCGCCGGAAACCCGTCAGGTCTCATAGCTCAGCGGGAGAGCGTCCGCCTCACACGCGGAAGGTCGCTGGTTCGATCCCAGCTGGGACCACTTATTCCCCCCGATCTCCATGCTGGTCGGGGGGATTTTTTTATGTGGTCGGGCTTGCATGCCCGGTGCGGGGTGCTTCGGGCCGCCGCTGCTCGTGCTCATTATGTTGCATTGTGACCTGAGTCACATTATGGTAGCGGTTGCCGTCAGCGGGAGCGGAAACCTTTTCACGCGCTTTGCGAACTCTTTACTATCATCTCGACCGCTGCGTCACGGGTCGCGCTTCCCTCGACCGGAGGAACGGCCCGAGCTTCGCCCGCCGCTCGCTTTCGATGCCAAGAACATGTTTGACCGATGAACCGGGGCCACCCCGGCGAAGGAGAAAATATGTCCACCGACACCGATTCCGCACCACGGACCTCGCCGCACGCACATCTCGCCGGTCGTCTGACCAGCGTCGGCCGTGCCGATCTACCCGCCTCGATCGTGGTTTTCCTGGTCGCGCTTCCCCTTTCGCTCGGTGTGGCGGTGGCCTCCGGCGCTCCGGTGGCGGCAGGACTCATCGCAGCCGTCGTCGGCGGTGTGGTGGCCGGATTGCTGGGTGGTTCCGCGATCCAGGTGAGCGGGCCCACCGCGAGCCTCACCGTGGTCGTCGCCGAGAGTGTGCACCAATTCGGCTGGGCGGCAACGTGCTTCATCACCGTCGGAGCGGGTGTGCTGCAGATCCTGTTCGGGCTGAGCCGGGTCGCGCGCGCCGCGCTGGCCATAGCCCCGGTGGTCGTGCACGGCATGCTGGCGGGCATCGGCGTGGTGATCGCGCTGCAACAGGTGCACGTGCTGCTCGGGGGCAGCTCGCTGAGTTCGTCGTTCGCCGCGCTGGTGGGGTTACCGCGGCAGCTGTTGTCGGTGCGCACCGGCGACCTGTGCGTCGGCCTGGTCGTCATCGGCATCCTGGTCGCTTGGCGCTTCGCGCCACGGCGGGTGCGCGTGCTCCCCGCACCGCTCGTCGCCGTGGTCACCGCCACGCTGCTGGCGCTCGCCCTGCCCGCGCGGGTCGAGCACCTCGTGCTGAACGAGTCGTTGCCGGAGTCCCTGGGTCTGCCCGCCGTCCCCTCCGGCGGCCCGGCGGCCGTCGCCTCGACGGTGATCACGATCGCGCTCATCGCCAGCGTCGAAAGCCTGCTGTCGGCCGTCGCGGTGGACAAGATGCGGGCTGGTCACCGCACCGATTTCGACCGGGAGCTGATCGGGCAGGGATCCGCCAACGTCGTCTCCGGCCTGCTCGGCGGCCTGCCGATCGCGGCCGTCATCGTGCGCAGCATCACCAACGCGAACGCAGGCGCTCGCAGCAGGGCGGCGACCGTGCTGCACGGAGTCTGGATCCTGCTGTTCGCGGTGGCCCTGGCCGGCCTCGTGCGGCAGATCCCGACCGCCGCGCTGGCCGGACTGCTCATCTTCGTCGGCGCGCAGCTGATCAAGCTGGCGCACATCCGCCTGGCCAGGCGGGCCGGTGAAATGTACGTCTACCTGGCCACGGTGCTGGGTGTGGTGTTCCTGAATCTGTTGCAGGGCATGCTGATCGGTCTCGTGCTCGCGTTCGCGCTGTTGCTGTGGCGGGTGGTGCGCGTGCTGATCGTCGCGGCTCCCGTACCCGGCTCGCGCCGATGGGTGGTCGCTATCGACGGCACGTGCACCTTCCTGGCCTTGCCGAAGCTCACCGCGGAACTGGCGAAGGTCCCGGCCGACGCCGAGGTGACCGTCGAGATGGCCGTCGACTTCCTGGACCACGCTACGCATGAGTTCCTCACCGAATGGGCTCGCGAGCGCGAAGCGCACGGTAGCGCAGTGGAATTCGTCGAACTCGGCGGCGAAAGGATGGCAACCGCCTTGGCCGGGCCGCCCGAGCGCGGGCACTTCAGGCAGGTCGTCGACCAGGTCATCGGACCGTGGCGGCGCACGGGCGACCGGGAGGACCGCATCGCGGCGGGCATCGCCGCCTACCACCGCGGCCACGCCCACCTGCTGCGCCCGCACCTGGACAAGTTGCGCCATCGGCACGACGCCGACTCGTTCTTCCTCACCTGTGCGGACGCCAGGATCGTGCCGAACGTCATCACCAACAGCGGCCCTGGCGACCTGTTCACCGTGCGCAACGTGGGCAATCTGGTGCCTGCGCGCGGTGGGGACGTCTCGGTGGAGGCGGCGCTGATCTACGCATTGGAGCGGCTGGACGTGCGCGCGGTCGTGGTCTGCGGTCACTCCGGCTGCGGTGCCATGGAGGCGCTGCATCGCGAGGTGCGGCCCGGGGCGGGGCTCGGCGACTGGCTGGCGCACGCCAGGCCGAGCCTGGAGCGCTACCGACTGGGGCATCCGGTCGCCGCCGCGGCGGCCGTCGCGGGATTCGGCCCGGTGGATCAGCTGGGCATGGTGAACGTCGCCGTGCAGCTGGAGACGCTGCACGCGCACCCGGTCGTGCGCCGGGGGATCGAGGAGCGGGGCGTGGCGGTGTCGGGATTGTTCTTCGACCTCGCCACGGCCCGGGTGATCGAGGTCATGGCCGACGGCATCGCGGAGTTCGGCGACGAGCGGCGCGGTATCGCGGCGGAACCGGTCTGACCAGGCATTGTGCGGTGGATCATGCTGATGGACGACGACCGGACAGTGGGGAATCGCACACAACCGGCGAACTTCTCAGGCTTTGCTAAGTCTTTACCAATAGACTTGCACTCGTTTACATCTCGACTCATCGCTGTGTCGGGACTGCTTCACCGCGAGATGCCGGTTCGCGGTCTTGTGCCCTGCTGGACATGTTGATCGTCAACCGACCTCGGCGAAACAGCCGAGTCGGCGAAGGAGAGTCATGGCTATCGATCACGATTTGGCCCCGCCACCATCGATGCCCGCACCGGCGGGCTCGGGCCGCGGTTCCGGACCACTGTCCGACCGCTTCACCGACATCCTCCGCCACGATGTGCCCGCTTCGATCGTGGTTTTCCTTGTCGCGCTGCCGCTTTCGCTCGGCATCGCGATCGCCTCCGGAGCCCCCGTCGCCGCCGGGCTCATCGCCGCCGTGATCGGCGGTATCGTCGCCGGAAGCCTCGGTGGTTCGGTCCTGCAGGTGAGCGGCCCCGCCGCGGGCCTCACGGTCGTGGTCGCCGAGACGATCAATCAATTCGGTTGGCGCACGACGTGTTTCATCGTCTTCGCCGCCGGTGTGCTGCAAATCCTGCTCGGTCTGAGCCGCGTGGCCAGGGCGGCGCTCGCCGTGGCGCCCGTGGTGGTGCACGCGATGCTCGCCGGAATCGGCATCACCATCGCGCTGCAGCAGATCCATGTGCTGCTCGGCGGTTCCTCGCACAGCTCGGCCTGGCGGAACATCGTCGGGCTGCCCGGGCAGTTGTCGTCCCTGCACGGCGGTGGCGCGCTGATCGGCGTGGTCGTGATCGCGATCATGCTCGGCTGGAAGTACCTGCCCGCCAGGGTCCGCGTCGTGCCGGGTCCGCTGGTCGCGGTGCTCGTGGGTACGGCGCTGTCGCTGCTGCTTCCGCTCGACGCCGTGCGCATCGTGCTGAACGGCTCGCTGTTCGACGCCATCGGCCTGCCCGCGCTGCCCCGCGGCGACTGGTCGGGCCTGGCGCTGGCAGTCGTCACCATCGCGTTGATCGCCAGCGTGGAGAGCCTGCTGTCCGCGGTGGCCGTGGACAAGATGCACTCGCGTAAGCGCACCGACTTCGACCGGGAACTGATCGGCCAGGGCTCGGCGAACGTGCTGTCCGGTCTGCTCGGCGGCCTGCCGGTCACCGGCGTGATCGTGCGTAGCGCCACCAACGTGCAGGCGGGCGCGCACAGCCGCGCCTCCGCGATCCTGCACGGGGTCTGGGTGCTGGTGTTCTCGGTGGCCCTGGTCTCCGTGGTGGAGCAGATCCCGAAGGCAGCGCTGGCCGGTCTGCTCATCGTGATCGGCATCCAACTGGTGAAGCTGGCCCACATCAAACTGGCGCGGCGCACCGGCGACCTGCTGGTCTACGCCGTGACGGTGCTCGGCGTGGTGTTCGCGAACCTGCTCGAGGGCGTGCTGATCGGTCTGGGCCTGGCCTTCGGACTGCTGCTGTGGCGGGTGGTGCGCGTGGCGATCGAAGCCCGACAGGTACCCGGCACGCAGCGCTGGCTGGTCACCATCGACGGATCGGCCACCTTCCTCGCGCTGCCGAAGCTGTCGGCGCAATTCGCGAAGATTCCTCCGGGAGCCGACGTCACGGTGGAGATGACCGTCGACTTCCTCGATCACGCGGCGTTCGAGGCCATCGAGGAATTCGCCCGCCAGCAGGTGAACAACGGCGGCAACGTCGATTTCGTGGAGATCGGCGGCGCCAGGATGGCCCACGCCGCGGCGCAGCCGCCCGCGCGCAGCTTCGCACGCTCGGTCTGGGACGACATCCTCGGCCCCTGGCGGCGCGACGAGCGGCACGAGAATCCGGTCGCGGCGGGTGTGGCGGCCTTCCACCGCAGCCACGCGCACGTCGTCCGGCCGCATCTGGACGAGTTGCGCGACACGCAGGACCCGGATTCGTTCTTCCTGACCTGCTCGGACTCGAGGATCGTGCCGAACATCATCACCAACAGCGGGCCGGGCGATCTGTTCACGGTGCGCAACGTGGGCAACCTGGCGCCCGCCGAGGGTGACGCGTCGGTGGAGGCCGCGCTGGTGTTCGCGCTCGAGCAGCTGAACGTCCGCTCGATCGTGGTCTGCGGGCATTCCTCGTGCGGTGCGATGAAGGCGTTGCACGCCGGGGCCGAGGTCCCCGGCGTGGACGCCTGGCTCGCCCATGCGCGACCGAGCCTGGAGCGGTTCCACGCTGGCCACCCGGTGGCGGGCGCCGCGCGGGAGGCCGGTTTCGGCGAGGTCGATCAGCTGGCCATGGTGAACGTGGCGGTGCAGCTCGAGTTGCTGCACCGGCATCCCGCGGTGCGCAAGGCGGTCGCCGAGCGCGGCGTCAAGGTGTCGGGCCTGTTCTTCGACATCGCCAGTGCCCGGGTGGTCGAGGTGACCGAGAACGGGATCGCGCACATCGATGACGCGGACCATCAGCCCGCTCCCGAACTCGTCTGATCGGACGGGGATGGGTGATCCCGCCCGGGCGGCCTGCTCGGGCGGGATCACCGTGTCCGGGCGAGTGGGATCGCGATTCGCTGTGCCGAACCCTCGTACCCTGGGAAACGTGACGGCAGACCTGGAAACGAGCTCGGCAGATCGGCCGACCCGCTGGCGCGCCTTCCGTGCCGGGCTCGAACGACGACCTACGCTGTATCTCGGCTACCGGATCGTGGTCGCGGTGGTCGGTGTAGCCGTGCTCGCGGCCGGTGTCCTCGCGATCCCCTATCCCGGTCCCGGCTGGGCGATCGTGTTCGCCGGGCTCGGCATCCTCGCCACCGAATTCGCCTGGGCGCGCAAGGTCTTGACCTGGCTGCGGGACCGGTACCGGCAGTTGATGGACTGGTATTCCCGGCAGGGGCCGGTCGTGCAGGTGGCCGGAGCGGTCGGCACCGCCGCGCTGGTCGTGGCGACGCTGTGGGTGTTGGGAACCTTCGGGCTTGTGGGTAGTTGGATCGGAGTCGAATGGGAATGGCTGCGCAGCCCCCTGTAGCGGTGACCACCGTTCCGGGGCGCATGCTCACCCGACCGGAATGGCTGGCCGCGCGTATCGCGGAGATGGGCCATTCCTGGGGGACCACGTCGCTGCGTATCGCGGGCACGCTGTGGTGGTGCATGGTCGCGTCCGCGCTGGTGGAGCAGATCGCGCGGGCGTACGCGCACGACGCGGACGCCCCCGAGGCCGCGCTGGACCGGCTGGAGTGCGAAGTGCGCCCCGACGGCGGCATCGAACGGGTGCGCATCCCGGTGGACGGCGCCCGGGCTTCCGATAGCGCGTCGGCGCTGCGCGAGACGCTGGCGACCGTCATCCCGCCGGTCGCCCGGGTGTCGAGCGCGGGCGTCCCCGCGTTGTGGGCGATCGTGGCCGACGCGATCGGCAACCGCGCACTGGATGCCGGGTCGCCGGACGCGGGCGCACGGCTGGCCGCCGAGGTCGGCGGCAAACTTCCGGTTCCGCGTTTCGTCGAGATCGGCGGACGCACCTTCGTGCGGCGTATCTCCTGCTGCCTGGTGTTCGAAGTCCCCGGCTGCGAGATGTGCACCAGCTGCCCGAAACGTTCTGCCGCCGAACGCATCGCACTGCTCGCGGACTTGGCCGCCGAGGGCTGACCATCCGGCGCGCGACAACTCGACGGGTACGCCGGGAACTCGGGCGTCACCCGGAGAGAGATCCGAACGCAAATCTCGCGCCACCCGACCGCTACGGCCGAAAACCCGGAGGGGCGGGCCGAAGCGGCGGGACAGTAGCATGGTCGCGCCGGACGAA
This sequence comes from Nocardia sp. NPDC004718, assembly GCF_053601535.1. NCBI lineage: Bacteria > Bacillati > Actinomycetota > Actinomycetes > Mycobacteriales > Nocardiaceae > Nocardia > Nocardia sp. NPDC004718. The sequence continues at coordinate 81,708 of NZ_JBSGCA010000023.1, read as the reverse complement.
CTTGCGATCGGCCACCATCCAGCGGGACCCCGCCCGCGCACGAGAAACGCCAAGGAGAGCGCAGCCGTGACCACCTCAGCCGCCATCAGCCCAGTCGCCCTCGTCCGGGTGCCGGCCGGGACGACGGCGGGCGCCGCGGTGCGCGAGGCCGGACTGTCCACCAAGGGGCCGGAGACCGTCGTCGTCGTCCGGCTGGACGGCGAACTCAAGGATCTGTCCTGGACCCCGGACGAGGACGTCGACGTGGAGCCGGTCGCGGCGAACACTCCCGACGGCCGCAACGTCATCCGGCACTCCGCCGCGCATGTGCTCGCCCAAGCGGTGCAGCAGGAATTCCCCGAGGCCAAGCTGGGCATCGGTCCCTACATCAAGGACGGGTTCTACTACGACTTCCGGGTCGAGCGGCCGTTCACCCCGGAGGATCTGGCCAAGCTGGAATCCCGGATGAAGAAGATCGTCAAGGGCGCGCAGCGGTTCTCCCGCCGGGTGGTCGAGGTCGACGAGGCCAGGGTCGAGCTGGCCGGTGAGCCGTTCAAACTGGAGCTGATCAGCGACAAGTCCGGAATCGATGATCCGGAGGTCATGGAGGTCGGCGGCAAAGAGCTGACCATCTACGACAACCTGGATCCGCGCACCGGCGAGAAGATCTGGGGCGATCTGTGCCGCGGCCCGCACATCCCGACCACCAAGTTCATCCCGGCCTTCAAACTGACTCGCAGCTCGGCCGCCTACTGGCGCGGTGACCAGAGCCGGGAGGACCTGCAGCGCGTCTACGGCACCGCGTGGGAGTCCCAGGAGGCGCTCGACGAGCACCTGCACCTGCTCGCCGAGGCGGAGCGCCGCGATCACCGCAAGCTCGGCCTGGAGCTGGACCTGTTCAGCTTCCCCGACGAGCTCGGTTCCGGTCTGCCGGTGTTCCACCCCAAGGGCGGCATCATCCGCAAGGAGCTGGAGGAGTACTCGCGCCGCAGGCACGTCGCGGCGGGCTACGAGTTCGTCAATACTCCGCACATCACCAAGGGCCATCTGTTCGAGGTCTCCGGCCACCTGGACTGGTACCGCGACGGCATGTTCCCTGCGATGCACCTGGACGCCGAACTCAACGAGGACGGCACGGTCCGCAAGCCCGGCCAGGACTACTACGTCAAGCCGATGAACTGCCCGATGCACAACCTGATCTTCCGTGCCCGCGGCCGGTCGTACCGGGAGCTGCCGCTGCGGCTGTTCGAGTTCGGCTCGGTCTACCGCTACGAGAAGTCCGGCGTGGTGCACGGCCTGACCCGGGTGCGCGGCATGACTCAGGACGACGCGCACATCTACTGCACCAAAGAGCAGATGCACAGCGAACTGACCGACACGCTGCGGTTCGTGCTGGATCTGCTGAAGGACTACGGCCTCGACGACTTCTACCTCGAGCTGTCCACCAAGGACCCGAAGAAGTTCGTCGGTTCCGACGAGATCTGGGAGGAGGCCACCGAGACCTTGTCCAAGGTCGCCTCGGCCTCCGGTCTCGAGCTGGTACCCGATCCAGGCGGCGCCGCCTTCTACGGCCCGAAGATCTCCGTGCAGGCCAAGGACGCGCTGGGGCGCACCTGGCAGATGTCGACCATCCAGCTCGACTTCAATCTGCCCGAGCGCTTCGACCTGGAGTACACCGCGTCGGACGGCACCAAGCAGCGGCCGGTCATGATCCACCGTGCGCTGTTCGGCTCGATCGAGCGCTTCTTCGGTGTGCTCACCGAGCACTACGCGGGCGCGTTCCCGGCCTGGTTGTCTCCGGTGCAGGTCGTCGGCATCCCGGTCGCGGACACTTTTGCCCCGCACCTGGACCGGGTGATCGAACGGTTGCAGGACGAGGGCATCCGCGCACAGGTGGACCGCAGCGACGACCGGATGCAGAAGAAGATCTTCAACAACACCGCCCAGAAGGTGCCGTTCATGCTGCTGGCCGGTGAGCGCGACGTGAACGCGAACGCCGTGAGCTTCCGCTTCCGCGACGGTACGCAGGTCAACGGCGTGCCGGTCGACGATGCGGTGGCCACCATCGTCGCGTGGATCGCCCACCGGGAGAACGCGTCGCCGACGGCCGAGGGTTTCGAAATCCGATCAGCGAACAAGGGTGGGGCATGACCGAGCGGACGGTGCCGGAGGGGCTCGCGGATCTGGACGGGACCGCGACCTCGGCCGACCCGGGCAGCATCGTGGACACCGGCGCCGGCGAACCGGATCGGCTGCAGCGCCTGTGGACGCCGTATCGAATGTCCTACATCGCGGAGGCGGCCACCCCTCCCAAGGATTCGACCGGCCACCCCTTCACCGACATCCCGAAGATGTCCGACGAGGACGGATTGGTCGTCGCCAGGGGCGAGTTGGTGTACGCCGTACTGAACCTGTACCCGTACAACCCGGGACACATGATGGTGGTGCCGTACCGCAAGGTGGCGAACCTGGAGGATCTCACCGAGGCGGAGAGCGCCGAGTTGATGGCCTTCACCCAGCAGGCGATCCGGGTGATGAAGAAGGTGTCCCGGCCGCACGGCTTCAACGTGGGGCTGAATCTCGGCGGGGTGGCCGGTGGGTCGCTGGCCGACCACCTGCACCAGCACATCGTCCCGCGCTGGGGTGGCGACGCGAACTTCATCACGGTCATCGGCGGGGCGAAGGTGATGCCGCAACTGCTGCGGGAGACCAGGGCGCTGCTGTCGGCGGCCTGGAAGGAGGCGTAGATGAGCGACCGGGCGGATCGGCCGTGCTGAGTTTCTTCGGCCGCGAGACGTTCGCCAAGGCGACGGCTCCACTGGGCCGCGCGCTGGTCGGCACCGGACTGACGCCGGACACGATGACGCTGATCGGCACCACCGCCTCCATCGTCGCCGCGGTCACACTCTTCCCGACCGGACACCTGTTCTGGGGAACCATGGTGATCTGGTTGTTCGTCATGTTCGACATGCTCGACGGGGCGATGGCGCGGGCACGCGGCGGCGGCACGAAGTACGGCGCGGTGCTGGACGCCACCTGTGACCGGCTGGCCGACGGGGCCATCTTCGGCGGGCTGGCCTGGTGGGCGGTCTTCCACGAGCAGCACAAGCCGTTGTTCGCCGCGACGCTGGTCGTCTTGGTGACCTCTCAGGTGATCTCTTATGCGAAGGCACGTGCCGAGGCCAGTGGGCTGTCCGCGGACGGCGGCCTCATCGAGCGGCCGGACCGGCTGATCATCGTGCTGGTGGGCGCCGGATTCACCGGCATCGGGGGCTACTGGGGGATCGAATGGCTGACCTACGCGGTGCACGTGGCCATGTGGATCCTCGCCGTGCTCAGCATCGTCACCGTCGTTCAGCGGGTGCTGGCCGTACGCAACTCGCCGGGAGCGCGCACCGTGATCCCGACCGGGCAGTCGCAGCGCCCCGGCGCGGGCACCGCCGGCACCTCGGGGCTTCCGACGTGACCTCACCCGATGCCGGGCGCGAACCGATCGACGGTGGCGTCCGGGTATCCGTCACGATGAATTGCGGACCTGCGGCTCGGGGGCTCGGATGACGATCGGGGAACAGCTCGGCGCCGCCGGATACGCGGCGGGCTGGCGACTGGTGCGTGCGCTGCCGGAGACGACGGCACGACGACTGTTCGAGTGGGGCGCCGACCGGGTTGCCCGTCGCGCCAATCGGGAATTCCACGCGGGCGGCGCGCCGAACCAGTTGCGGCGCAATCTGGCGCGCGTGCTCGGTGTGCTTCCCGCCGACGTGCCGGACGAACTGATCGTCGCCAGCATGCGGTCCTACGCGCGGTACTGGCGGGAGGCGTTCCGGCTGCCCACGATGGACCATTCCGCGATCGACTATGAGGTCGGCGGGCTGGAGCATCTGGATGCCGCAATCGCGAAGGGCCGAGGCGTGCTCTTGGTGCTGCCGCATTCCGGCAACTGGGACATCGCGGGCGTCTGGCTGGTCCAGCACTACGGCGGCCCCACCACCGTGGCGGAGCGGCTGAAGCCGGAGTCGCTGTTCGAGCGGTTCGTCGCTTATCGGGAGAGCCTCGGCTTCGAGGTGATCCCGCTGACCGGCGGTGAGCAGCCGCCGTTCGGTCTGCTGGCGGCCCGGCTGCGACAGAACAAGATCGTGTGCCTGATGGGCGAACGCGACCTCACCGGCAAGGGCGTGCCCGTGCAGTTCTTCGGCGAGCGCACCTGGATGCCCGCGGGTGCGGCGAAACTGGCGATCGAGACCGGCGCGGCATTGCTGCCGGTGCACGCCTGGTTCGAGGTCGACGCCGATGGCCGAGAGGACTGGGGCCTGAAAGTCGAAGCGCCGCTGAATGTTTCCGGTGGCGTTGCGGCGGCCACCCAGGCGCTGGCGGAAACTTTCGCGGCGAATATCGCCGAGCACCCCGCGGATTGGCACATGCTGCAACCATTGTGGGAGAGCGATCTCTCGCCGCAACGGCGTGCCAGGATCGCCACCGCGCAGGCGAGCATCAAAGCCGAACAGGGGGACGTATCGCCATGAAGATCGGCATGGTCTGCCCCTATTCGTTCGACGTCCCCGGTGGGGTGCAGGCGCATGTGGTCGAACTGGCGCGAGTGTTCATCGAACGCGGGCACAAGGTGAGCGTCCTGGCGCCCGCGTCCGAGGGCACCCCGCTGCCGGAGTTCGTGGTGTCGGCGGGGCGCGCCGTGGCCATCCCGTACAACGGGTCGGTGGCGCGGCTGTCGTTCGGGCCCATGGCCTACACCAGGATCCGCCGGTGGATCGAGGGCAACGACTTCGACGTGCTGCACATCCATGAGCCGAACGCGCCGAGCCTGTCCATGCTCGCGCTGAAGATCGCCGAGGGCCCGATCGTGGCGACCTTCCACACCTCTACGACGAAATCGCTGGTGCTGAGCACTTTTCAGGGTGTGCTGCGGCCGTATCACGAGAAGATCTCCGGCCGTATCGCGGTGTCCGAGCTCGCGCGCCGCTGGCAGGTCGAGGCGCTCGGCTCGGACGCGGTGGAGATCCCCAACGGCGTCGACGTCCCGGCGTTCGCGCGCGCGCCGATGTTGCCCGGTTATCCGCGGCCCGGCGGGACGGTGCTGTTCCTGGGGCGCTACGACGAGCCGCGCAAGGGCATGGAGGTGCTGCTCGGCGCGCTGCCCGAGCTGGTGCGCAAACATCCCGACGTCGAGATCCTGATCGTCGGCCGCGGCGACGAGGACCGGTTGCGCCGGGAAGCGGGCGACCTGTCCGGCCACTTGCGTTTCCTCGGCCAGGTGTCCGACGAGGAGAAGGCTTCCGCGATGCGGAGCGCGGACGTGTATGTGGCGCCCAACCTGGGTGGCGAGAGCTTCGGCATCATCCTGATCGAGGCGATGGCGGCGGGCACCGCGGTCGTGGCCAGTGAATTGGACGCCTTCCGCCGGGTACTGCGGGACGGTTCGGCGGGCATGCTGGTCCCGGTCGGCGACTCGGCGGCGCTGGCCACCGCACTGCATGCCGTACTCACCGATGAGGTGCGCAGGGAGGGGCTCGTGCACGCCGCGACCCAGGTCGTCGGCGAGTACGACTGGCCGGTGGTGGCCGAACAGATCCTGCGCGTCTACGAGACGGTGACCGTGGGTGACACGAGAGTGCGGGCCGCCGGATGATCACCTTCTCCGCGACGACCGTTCTCGTCCTCGCGCTGATCGCGGCGGTCGTCGTCGCGATCGGCCTGTGGGCGTACTCCACCGCCAATCGGCTCGACCGGCTGCACGTGCGCTCGGATCAGTCCTGGCAGGCGCTCGACGCGGCGCTGGCCCGCCGGGCGGTGGTGGCCAGAGCGGTCGCCATGGCGATCGCGGGTCCGGTGTCCGATCCGGCCCTGTCGGAGCAGGCCGGACAACTGGCAGCGCTGGCGGACCGGGCCGAGCGCGCCGGCCGCGCCGAGCGCGAGACCGTAGAGAACCGCTTGTCCACCGCGCTGTCGGCGGTCGACATCGGCACGCTGCGCCCGCAACTGGTCGCCGAACTGGCCGACGCCGAGGCCAGGGTGCTGATCGCACGCCGCTTCCACAACGACGCCGTACGCGACACGCTGGCGCTGCGCACGCGCCGCCCGGTCCGCGTCCTGCACCTGGGGGGTACCGCGCCGCTGCCGTCCTACTTCGAGATCACCGAGCGCGCGACCCCGGCCGCGTCCACCGGCCTCGCAGTGGACACCATCCGCACCACCGCGCGGGTGGTGCTGTTCGACGAGAACGACCGGACTCTGCTGATGCGCGGCAACGATCCGAAGACGCCGCAGGTGTCGTTCTGGTTCACCGTCGGCGGCGGCGTGGAGCCGGGGGAGAGCCTGCGCGCGGCGGCGGTACGGGAACTGTACGAGGAGACCGGATATCGCGGGGATCCGGCCGCCCTGCGCGGTCCGATCTGGCGGCGGGTAGCGGTATTCCCCTTCAACGGGGAGCTGATCCGGAGCGAGGAGTTGTTCTTCGCCCTGCGGGTGCGTGGTTTCGACCCGCAACCGGCGAACCTGACCGCGATCGAACGCCGCTCCATCACCGGGCACCGATGGTGCACCGCCGCCGACATCGTCACGCTGGACCGCTCCGGCGAAACCGTCTACCCGTATCACCTGGACGAACTGCTGGCCGAAGCAGCTCAGGCCGCCTCGGGCACCGGCGATCCGGAGGTCCGCTCCATCCGCTGACCGGCCACGGAACGCGTGTGATGTGTTTCACGATCGTGATAGCGTCGCGATGATCCAGGGCGCCGGAGGGTACTGCTGTCAGGGTGTGCTTTCGGTGTCGTGGTCCCGCCGACGGCGGGCTGTTCCTGTTCGGTTGTGGAGGTAGTTGGTCCATGTCGTACCTGCTGTTCGATTTCCTGTTGCCGCTGATCGGTCCCGCGGCCGCGGAGTACTGGGCGCAGTTGCTGGTGGTCGGCCCGCTGTGATCGGGCGCCCGGCGCGGACCGGGCAGGCCAGTGCGGCCCCGGGACGGCACGGCGGCCGAGCCTTCCCGGCGTAAGGCGCCATAACCGAGATCACACCAGGCCAGTGCACTTCAACTGGCTATCAAGTGGCCTTTTGCGGCCACCTAGAATCGTGACGTTCGTATGCGAGTGATCGATTGGCGCACATTGCCTGGAGGAGTTTGCCGTGACCACCCCCGAGACCACCCAGACCGTCGGTACCGCCCGCGTGAAGCGCGGCATGGCCGAGATGCTCAAGGGTGGGGTGATCATGGATGTCGTCACGCCGGAGCAGGCCAAGATCGCCGAGGACGCCGGTGCGGTCGCGGTGATGGCGCTGGAACGCGTCCCCGCCGACATCCGCGCCCAGGGCGGGGTCTCCCGGATGAGCGACCCGGACATGATCGACGGCATCATCAACGCGGTCTCCATCCCCGTCATGGCGAAGGCGCGCATCGGTCACTTCGTCGAGGCGCAGATCCTGCAGAGCCTCGGTGTCGACTACATCGATGAGTCCGAGGTGCTCACCCCCGCGGACTACGCCAACCACATCGACAAGTGGAACTTCACCGTGCCGTTCGTCTGCGGCGCCACCAACCTCGGCGAGGCCTTGCGCCGAATCACCGAGGGCGCGGCCATGATCCGCTCCAAAGGCGAAGCCGGTACCGGTGACGTCTCCAACGCGACCACGCACATGCGCAAGATCCGCCAGGAGATCCGTCGCCTGTCGTCGCTGCCCGAGGACGAGTTGTTCGTCGCGGCCAAGGAGTTGCAGGCGCCCTACGAACTGGTCCGTGAGATCGCCGAGACGGGCAAGCTGCCTGTCGTGCTGTTCACCGCGGGCGGCATCGCCACTCCCGCCGACGCCGCGATGATGATGCAGCTCGGGGCCGAGGGCGTGTTCGTGGGGTCGGGCATCTTCAAGTCCGGCAACCCGGCGCAGCGCGCCGCCGCCATCGTCAAGGCGACCACGTTCTACGACGACCCGGACGTGCTGGCCAAGGTGTCGCGCGGGCTCGGGGAGGCCATGGTCGGCATCAACGTCGAAGAGATCGCCCAGCCGCACCGACTGGCCGAGCGCGGCTGGTGATCTCCGGCCGGTAGCGTCGGCCGCGTGGAGTTGCGGCAGCTGCGGTACTTCGTGGTTCTGGCGGAGGAATTGCACTTCCGTCGGGCCGCGGAGCGATTGTTCATCTCGACGCCTACGCTCAGCCAGCAGATCAAGGTGCTGGAGCGGGAGCTCGGCGGCCCCTTGCTGGTCCGGGAGCCGCGGGTGGAGCTCACGGCGGCGGGCGCGGTGCTGCTGCGCTCCGGTAGGAACGTGCTGCGCGCGATGGACGAGGCGATGCGCGAGACCAGGCGCGCTGCCGCCGCCGGTGCCCCGGTGCTGCGTCTCGGGCTGTTGAACGGCGTCCCGCCCTGGCTGCCCGCCCGCATCGGCGGCCTGCTCACCGCCGCGCTGCCCGATGCCCGGATGGTGCTCACCGGTGGGACCACCGCCGATCAGGTGCGCTTTCTCGATGACGATGAAGTCGATATCGCGTTGGTCCGCGCCCCGGTGGAGCTGCCCGAACGCTTCGCGCAACGTCCGGTGGCCCGCGAGGAGCTGGGCGTCGTGATGTCCGAGCGGCATCCGCTCGCCGGGGTGGCGGCGCCGCTGGACCCGGCCGAGCTCGATGGGCACGAGTTGATCTTGTTCTCCCGCGAATCCGCTGCGGGCCTGCATGCTGCCCTGTTGCGTACGCTCGCCGACCACGGCGCGGCGGTGCGGCTGAGCGACAGCGCGATGGGCCATGCGCAGATGCTGGCCGTGCTGCCGTCACGTCCCGACGCGATCGGGCTCAGCTCGTCGCGCATAAACGGACTGAACGGTCTGGTTTGGCGGCCGTTACGTGACGCGCCCCTGCGGGTGACGTATGCGATCGCCTGGCGCGCGGCGGTGCGCGATCCGGCCGTCGTGGCGCTGCTCGCGGCACTGGCGTCCGAACTGTCGCCGGAATGAGCCCGCCGGGACCGCTTCCGATGCTAGGTTCACTTCTTACGGCGGCCAGAAGGTCGTCTCATGGTTCTCACAATCACGCTCAGTAGCTTCGCCATTCGATGGCCGTCCCGGCCATATCGCGCCCTATCACCGTCGGATCGATCCGAGTGCAAAGGACGAACAGTTGAAGCTTCTCAAGACCGGACGCATCGCAGCAGCGGGCCTGGCTCTCGTGGCCGCCCTCGGCCTGGCCGCCTGCGGCAGCGACGACAAGAGCGATTCGCACAACTCCACCCACGCCACCACCGCCGCCGCCTCGGCGACCGCGAAGGTGCCTGCCCCGCCCACCAAAGAAGAACTCAACGCCAACCTGCAGCGTGCGCTCGACCCCGCGGTGCCGAACGAGGAGAAGCTCGACCTCGTGCAGGGCGTCGAGGCCGATCCGGGCCTGCCCAACCGCTTGGCCCAGGCGTTTCAGCAGGCCAACGCCACGGCAGTGGTCACGGGCGTGACTGCCTTCGGTGACACGGTCACTGCCCAGGCCACGTTCACCGTCAACGGGCAGGCGAACCAGGTCGACGTTCCGTTCGTCCTCGAGGACGGCAAGTGGAAGGTGCAGAAGGCCTGGGCCTGCCAGGCGCTGGCCAACCTGAACCAGCAATCCCCGGCCTGCACCGCCTGATGACCGGAGCCGGCCCGGCGCGCGGGCGGTGACGTTCGTTTCGTCGTGACCGGCGTCGGCTCCACCCACCGCGGTCCGTGCGCCGAATCGGTCCACGGCCTGCGGTGTTAGCCCGCGCCTAAGGCGTATTCGGCAGTGCGACATGGACACTCGACCGCGGCGATGGTCGGGTGGAGTCATGACAGCAAGCAGCACAACACCCGAACGCGTCGTCATCGTGGGCGGCAGCTCCGGCATGGGACTCGCGCTGGCGGCATCGCTGATAAATGCGGGCGCGCAGGTCACCATCGCGGGCCGTTCCGCCGAACGGCTCGCCGCGGCGGAGCGCACCTTGTCCGCGGGGCCGGGCACGGTGCGCTCGGTCGTCGCGGACATCACCCGCGAAGCCGACCTCGAGCGTTTGTTCGCCGAATCGGCGCCGGTCGATCATGTCGTCACCACCGCCGCCGATGTCACCGGCGCCTATCAGCAGCTGGATCGGTTCGACGCCGACCTGGCTCGGAACCTCGTTGCAGCCAAGTTGATCGGCCCCATGCTGCTCGCCAAGCACGCCCGGGTCGTCCCGGGCGGCTCGGTGACGTTCACTTCCGGCGTCGCGGCGTATCGGCCCGCGCCGGGCGGCGCCATGGTGGCGGCGGTCAACGGCGCGCTCGCCTCGCTGGCCTACGCGCTGGCCCTGGAGCTCGGACCGATCCGCGTCAACGTGGTCTCGCCGGGGTGGGTCGACACACCGATCTGGGACACCATCGCCGGGCCCGCGAAAACCGAACGTCACCAGCAGCTCGCCGCACGCCTGCCCGTCGGGCGCATCGGCCGCCCTTCCGATATCGCGCAGGCGATGCTGGGCGTGATGCGCAATCCCTTCATCACCGGCACGGTCCTGCACGTGGACGGCGGGCATCGGCTGGTCTGACCGCCGGGCGACGGAAAAGCATATGGCTACGCGGTTATGCGCATCCGATCATGAGATCGTGCCTCACCGCAGAAGCCGAGCTCGAGCGGTAATCGGCAAGGACCTGGGACCCTAGTTCGTCCGGTCCTGGTCGACTCGAAGCGCCGGACGATCAGGGTGGTCCCAGCGCACGAAGAAGGTCGGCGTGTAGGGGTTCTCGGCATCGTGCCGCAGCAAGGCCGGGATGGTCCACTGCGCGTCGGGCGGGGTGCGGCGGCGGAGCGCGCCCTCGGACAGGTCCAGCCGGAGGATCAGGTCGGCGTCGAGGTGGCGGCCCGCGAGCATCGGGCCCGCGACGACAACGGTGGTCGCGGGCGGCGCCGTGCGGATCGCGGCGCGCGCGGAGCGGTCGGCGGCTTCGTCCCACAACGCGGGCAGCCACCGGCCGTGCTCGCGCAGCGCCTCTACGACTTCGCGGCGCAGCGCGGCGTAGTCGAACCACGCGGTGCGATAGGACATCTCGTCGGTGCGGCCGTACTCCATGCGCAGCGAGGCGGGACGCACGTAGTCGTGCAGGGAGACCACGTGGGCCGACCGGCCCGCATCGCGCAGCGCCTCCACGATCCGGTCGGCGAGCGCCACCGGCTGTGCGGCGTCCGGGCCGTCGACGGCGATCACCGTGTGTGCGTTCGCGGTCAGCACGGGCTGGATCACCTGCGTGACGAGGGCGTCGGGCGTGATGGGCAGGAAGCGCGGCACCCGTCCATCTCAGCAAAGCGCGGCGGCCGCTGCGGCGTGGGCCGTTGCCAGGCGTTCACCGGCGGCCGAACGGCGACGCCGTGAGCGGCCGGGATAATCTCAGCGCATGGCGACAATCGAAGAGGCGCTGGAAATAGAGCGGCTGGAGCGGGACATCTTCCGTGGCGCGTCCACCAAGACCCAGCTCGCACGCACGTTCGGCGGCCAGGTTGCCGGCCAGGCGCTCGTGTCCGCGGTCCGGACGGTGGAACCGCGATTTCAGGTGCACTCCCTGCACGGCTATTTCCTCCGTCCGGGCAATCCGCAGGAGCCGACGGTCTACCAGGTCGAGCGCATCCGGGACGGGCGGTCGTTCTGCACCCGCCGGGTGACCGGCATCCAGGACGGGGCCGCGATATTCACCATGTCGGCCTCGTTCCACGTCGGCGACGAGGGGCCCGAGCATCAAGATGCCATGCCCGATGTCCCGATGCCGGAGGATCTGCCCGACGCCAGCACCACGATGACGCCCGAACGGCTATGGGCGATGCGGGAGTGGGAACACTGGGACATACGCATGGTCCCGCACGAGAAAGTGTCCCGCCGCGATGGTGTGGTTTCCCAGCAGCAGGTGTGGTTCCGCTACCGGCACCCGCTGCCCGACGATCCGCTCGTGCACGTGTGCACCCTCGCCTACATGAGCGATATGACGCTGCTGGGTTCCTCGAAGGTGATCCATCCCGACGAGTCGACCCAGAACGCCTCGCTCGACCACGCGATGTGGTTCTTGCGCCCGTTCCGCGCCGACGAATGGCTGCTCTACGACCAGTCCTCGCCGTCAGCGGCTTTCGGCCGGGCGCTGACCGGCGGCAAGATCTTCACCCGAGAAGGCACGCTGGTCGCAGCCGTGGTGCAGGAAGGCCTCATCCGCAGGCTGCGGGAGGACTGACCCGGCGGCCATCGCGACGCGGATGCGGCCGACCGTGAGCGGGCCCACATCGGTACGGCTCGTAAGCTTTCCGGCGTGAACGCTTCCTCGGTCACCGCACCCGCCGCCGACACCGGACAGGCGCGGTCCCGTCCCACGATCGGCGTGCTCGCGCTGCAAGGCGACGTCCGGGAGCACGTCGCCGCGCTCGCGCACTGCGGCGCCGAGCCGGTGCTGGTCCGGCGCGAGGCGGAGCTCGCGGCCGTGGACGCGCTTGTGCTGCCCGGTGGCGAGTCGACCGCGATCAGCAAGCTGCTGCAGGCCTTCGACCTGCTGGAGCCGCTGCGCGCGCGGCTGCGCGACGGTATGCCCGCGTTCGGTTCCTGCGCGGGCATGATCCTGCTCGCCTCGGAGGTGCTCGACACCCGCCCGGACGCCCAGCATCTGTCCGGCATCGATATGACGGTGCGGCGCAACGCGTTCGGCCGTCAGGTCGATTCGTTCGAAACCGACCTGCCGTTCTCCGGCCTGACCGACGGCCCGGTGCGAGCGGTGTTCATCCGCGCACCGTGGGTCGAGCGGGCCGGTGAGGGCGTCGAGGTGCTGGCCACGGTGCCGGATGGCCCCGCCGCGGGGCGGATCGTCGCGGTGCGGCAGGGCAACGTCCTGGCGACGTCGTTCCATCCCGAGGTCACCGGCGATCTGCGGGTGCACCGCATGTTCGTGGAGATCGTCCGTTCGGCCGCCGCGTAGTCGGGGCCGCTCTGTACGGCCGTGGTGGAGGCCCGAGTAGGCTGGAGAAGTTGTCCGCCCGGCGGTGCCGGTACCGTACACACCACCAGACGTGCCACCGACCTGAAGGAAGTAGGGAATGAGCGGCCACTCCAAATGGGCCACCACCAAGCACAAGAAGGCTGCGATCGACGCGAAGCGCGGCAAGCTGTTCGCGAAGTTGATCAAGAACATCGAGGTGGCGGCCCGGACCGGTGGCGGTGACCCGGAAGGCAACCCGACGCTGTACGACGCCATCCAGAAGGCGAAGAAGTCGTCGGTCCCCAACGACAATATCGAGCGCGCCCGTAAGCGCGGCGGCGGCGAGGAAGCCGGCGGCGCCGACTGGCAGACGATCATGTACGAGGGCTACGGTCCCAACGGCGTCGCCGTGCTGATCGAGTGCCTCACCGACAATCGCAACCGGGCCGCGGGCGAGGTGCGGGTCGCGATGACGCGCAACGGCGGCAACATGGCCGACCCGGGCTCGGTGGCCTACCTGTTCCATCGCAAGGGCATCGTCACCCTGGAGAAGAACGGGCTGTCCGAGGACGACGTGTTGCTGGCCGTGCTCGACGCGGGCGCCGAGGAGGTCAACGATCTCGGCGAGTCGTTCGAAATCGTCAGCGAGCCCGGCGATCTGATCGCGGTCCGCTCCGCGCTGCAGGGCGCCGGTATCGACTACGACTCCGCCGAATCCGGCTTCCAGCCGTCGGTGTCGGTCGCGGTGGACGTGGACGGCGCCCGCAAGGTGATCAAGCTCGTTGATGCCCTCGAGGACAGCGACGACGTGCAGAACGTCTACACCAACGTCGACATCCCGGACGACGTGCTCGCTGAACTCGAGGACTAGTCGATCGGCCGCGCGCCGTACTCCCGCACGGCGGGATGCCGAGCGCGAAATCGCGAAATCGGGGCGGCCGGTCTGTGTACGGGCCGCCCCGAGTGGGTTCATTCCTGGTTCCCAGCGCACCGCTCGGCGCCCGCGCCCGCACCTTCCGGTCGGCGCTGCGGCTGCCGGGGAGGTGGGGCCGGACTCACTCCGCGATCTCGGTGCGGTCGCACCACTCGTACACGCGCAGCCGCCCTTCAGGCGTGTCCTGCTCCCGCTGACTGACCTTGAAGTGCTCGTATCCGCCGCGGAACGGCACCTTCAATTCCACGCCGGGCGGGGTGATCGGGACGATGCGCGAGGGCAGATCGTGCGGCCCGCCTTCGAGGACTGCTTTTGCGCCTTTGCTCATCCTGGGATGGTAGAAGCGCGAAGGTCCTGATCGTGGCACATTTCATGGCACGGTGAGTACCAATTTGCCGACGGTTCGCCCGGTATCGCCGAGCGCGTGCGCCTCGGCCGCCGCGGACAGCGGGAACGACCGGGCGACCGCCGGGCGCAACGCGCCGGATTCGACGAGTCCGGCGAGAGCGAGCATGCCCGCGTGATCGTGCTCCACCAGCATCCGGATCGCGCGCACGCCCAGCGCCTCCGCCTCGCCTGCCAAGTCGACCGCGCCGAAGGCCCGCAACGTCACCAGCAGTCCGCCGGGGCGCAGGGTGCGCAGGGACCGGATGCTGTTGTCGTCGTCGATCGAGTCCAGCACCACGTCGACGTCGCGGACCGCCTCGGCGACGTCGGTGTCGCGATAGTCGATCACCTCGTCGGCGCCGATATCGCGCAGGAACGCGTGGTTCCGCGCGCTGGCGGTGCCGATGACGTACGCCCCGCGCGCTTTGGCGATCTGAACCGCGAAGTGGCCGACGCCGCCCGCTGCCGCATGGATGAGTACGCGTTGCCCGGGGCTGAGCCCGGCGGTGTCGACCAGCGCCTGCCAGGCGGTGAGCGCGGCGAGCGGGATCGCCGCCGCCTGTGTGTGGTCGAGCGCCGCCGGTTTGGGGGCGAAGGCGCGGGCGGGGCCGACGACGTATTCGGCGCAGGAACCGTGACCGTACGGGTACGGGAGCATGCCGAACAACTCGTCGCCGGGGCGGAACAGGGTGACGCCGGTGCCGGTGGCCGCGACCTCGCCCGAGACGTCCCAGCCGAGGACGAACGGCGGCTCGGGAAGGAACAGTCCCGCGGTGGCGCGATGGCGCCAGTCGGTCGGGTTGAGCCCGGCCGCGCGGACCCGGACCAGGATCTGGCCGGGGCCGGCAACCGGCTGCGGCAGTTTCACTTCGGTGAGCACCTCGGGTCCGCCGAGGGTCTGCTGGCTGATCGCGCGCATGGTCGCGGTGCTGTCGATTTCGGTCACGGCTTCAGCCTGCCGGTATCCGACGGCAAAGAAAATGGCACGATTGCCATTCTTCGATATGATCATGCCATGGATTCGGCGGCGCCTCATCGTGTGGTGGTGTTGGCGCTGGCAGGGGTCTACCCCTTCGAACTCGGTATCCCGAATCGGGTGTTCGGCAGTGCCGCGGGTAGATACGAGGTGATCACCTGCTCGGTCGACGGTCGTCCGGTGCGCAGCGCCGCCGATTTCGACATCGCGGTGGCCCACGACAGCCGCGCCTTGCGGAACGCCGACACCGTGGTGCTGCCCGCCTGCGACATCACGACGGCTCTTACCGGCACACTGCCGCAGCCGGTGCTCGACGCGTTCGCGCTGATTCCGGCGGGGGCCAGGATCGTCGCGATCTGTACCGGCGCTTTCATCGCCGCGGCCGCGGGGCTGCTCGATGATCGACCGGCCACGACGCACTGGAATCAGGCCGGTCTGTTCCGGCGCACCTTCCCGGGGGTCCGCCTCGACCCGGACGTGCTCTATGTCGATGACGGGGATGTCCTCACGTCGGCGGGCGCCGCGGCAGGACTGGACGTCTGCCTGCATCTGGTGCGGCGCGATCACGGCAGCGCCGTCGCGAACGCGGTCGCGCGCCGCTGCGTCGTCCCCCCGTGGCGCGACGGCGGCCAAGCGCAATACATCGAGCAACCCGTTCCGCCCGAGACGTCGGCCGGGACCGCCGCGGCCCGGCAATGGGCCCTGGAGAACCTGCGCCATCCGCTGACCGTCGATGAACTGGCAGCCCGCGCCCGGATGAGTAAACGCACCTTCGCCCGGCGCTTCCGCGACGAGGTCGGCATGAGCCCGGGACGGTGGCTCATCCAGCAGCGGGTCTTCCGCGCCAGGCATCTGCTGGAAACCACCGACCTGACCGTCGATCGCATCGCGGGCGAGGTCGGCTTCGCCACCGGGACTTCGTTGCGTCAGCATCTGGCCGACACGATCGGCGTGTCACCGCAGGCTTATCGGCGTACGTTCCGTGCACGAGCAGGCGGCGCGGCGAGCTGAACGCCGGTGCGCCGACCGGTTCAGTCGGCGGCCGTGCCGGGCAGACCCACGCGGCTTGCGATCCACGGCAGCGACGAGGTGAACGCTGCCGAAGCGAACTGCCAGGTGTGGCCGCCCTGGGTGGTGTAGACGGTGCAATCGATGCCGACCGAGCGTCCCGCGGCGCAGAGTTTGTCGGCGGCTCCGACCTCACCGGAATCGGGTATCCCGTCATGGCCGCCGAGGCCCGCGCGGTCGTCGTCCGGCACGGGCGCGCGCCTCTTCCCGTCGCCGGAGCGTTGTGCGGGGACGAGGTCGTCGAACAGGCCGGCGACGTCGCTGTAGGGACCGTGCGCGGCCATGACGGTCAGCGGGTCGAACGCGGCCCATGCGGCGGCGTCACCGCCGAAGAGCCGGGCGATGGTCTGCTCCTTGGTGCCGGACGACGGCCCGAGGTCACCGGCGATGTCGACGAAGGTGTGGACCAGATCGGGGTGCATGACCGCGAGGTCCACCGCGCAGGTGCCGCCCATGGACCAGCCGACCACCGCCCAATTCGCGGGATCGGCCGAGGCGCCGAACCGCGATTCGACATAGGCGGGCACGTCCTCGGTCAAATGGTCGGCGGCGTCGCCGCGGGGGCCGTCGACGCATTCGGTGTCGTTGTTGAAGCTGCCGCTGGAGTCGACGAAGACGAGGATCGGCGCGCGGCCGCCGTTGGCCTTGGTGAAGCTGTCCAGGGCGGGCATGATCTGGCCGCTGCGGATCCAGTCCGCCGGCGTGTTGAACTCGCCGCCGATCATCATCACCACCGGCAGAGCGGGCGGGGTCGGCCCGGCGAACCAAGCGGGTGGCAGGTAGACGTATTCGGTGCGGTGCGGGAATCCGCTGCCCGCGTCGGGAATGCGCACCGGCACCAGTTTGCCGTCGGTGACGGCGGTGTTCCGGAGGCCGGGCAACGCCGAGAGGTCGGTTTCGTGCGGGAGCGGACCCGCGGTGACCGCGCCCCAGGCGGCCTGCACGGTGGGGTAGTAGCCGACCCACTGGTTCAGCACGATTCCGGTGCTCACCAGGGTCAGCGGAATGGCGAGGACCGCGAACCCGCGCCGCCACCAGCGTGCGCCCGGCCAGCCGACGACCGCGACGGCGACGGCCGCGGCGGTCGCGCCGACCCACGCCCACAATCGGGTGGGCGCCGGATCGGAGGCCAATCCCTCGTCGGCTACATACCACGCGGCGCCCAGTGCTCCCGCGACGCCGAGCGCCACGCAGACCGGCAGCTGGATCAGCCACCACCGTCTGCCGCGCCGTGCGACGGCGAGCAGCACGATCACCGCGGCGAGGAGCGCGACGGTCACCGGCAGCCAGCCGTGCAGCAGTGAGATCCCGTGGTGGAAGGTGTGCTGCTGGTTCGAGGCCGGACTCGCCGGGGGAACCTGCGGTGGCGCCGGAGACGTGGGCGCGGCGAGTATCGGCACGTCCGGCATTGTGCAGGCGGTTCCTCGAGAGACGCTGTGAATCGGCTCAGGCCCTTCTGTGTGACCGGCCTTCGAATATTGTCGTGCCGTCCGTGGTGCGCGAGGCAGAATGCGAGCATGGTCGAACTCGTCCTGGTGCGCGGCGACATCACCGAACAGGAGGTCGACGCGGTGGTCAACGCGGCGAATTCGTCGCTGCTCGGCGGCGGGGGAGTGGACGGAGCGATCCACCGGCGCGGCGGCCCGGAAATCCTGGCGGAATGCCGCCGATTGCGGGCGTCGCACTACGGCGCGGGACTTGCCACCGGAGCGGCGGTGGCCACCACGGCGGGTCGTCTTCCCGCGCGGTGGGTCATCCACACCGTCGGGCCGGTGTGGTCGGACGTCGAGGACCGCTCCGCTCTGCTGGCCTCCTGTTATCGCGAATCCTTGCGTGTGGCGGACGAATTGGGGGCGCGCACGGTCGCCTTCCCGGCGATCTCGACGGGGATCTTCGGCTGGCCGATGGACGACGGGGCGCGAATCGCTGTCGCCACGGTTCGTACGACCGAGACGGCGGTATCGGAGGCGCGATTCGTTCTCTTCGACGAACGGGCTCACGGTGCGTTCGCGCGGCATGTCTCCGGGACTTGAGATCTCCTGCTCCGGCAGCCGCCGTCTCGTCACGGGTACGGCAGGTTTACAGAACCGGTGGGCCGAACTTGTCGGTCCCCGCTGGCATAGTCGGCGCGTGTCGTTCAGTACTCGCATCGAAATCCGGGTCTCCGACCTGGATCCCCAGTTGCACGTCACCGGCGCGGCCTACCACCAATTCGCCGATCACGCCCGTTTCGCCTGTGTTCGGGCGGCGGGCGTGTCGGTGGACGAGCTGATCGCGTCCGGGCTCGGGCCGGTCAACTTGGAAACCGTGCTCCGCTTCCAGCGCGAACTCCGCGGTGGCGACACCGTGGACGTCTCGTGCGACTGGCAGTGGGGAGACGGCAAGACCTATCGTGTCGAGCACGTCCTGACCCGCGCCGACGGCGTGGTCGCCGCGACGGTGACCAATGTCAGCGGCTTGCTCGATCTGGCGGCGCGGCGCCTCGTGGCCGATCCCGCGCGGCAGTGGGCGGCCCGCGCGAGCCGTCCGGAGTTGCTGGGGTTGTCGGGCGCCGCGCGGGAAGCGGCGGCTGTCGGCGAATAGCCGGGGCTGTGTCGCTGGACGGCGAAAGGCGAAGCCTCCGCTAGACTTCGAACAGTTGTTCGTGTCTGCGAGAGGGGTTGTCGTGCGGGTGATGGGCGTCGACCCCGGACTCACTCGCTGCGGCCTCAGCATCGTGGAGGGCGGATCGGGGCGGAAGGTCACCGCCGTGGACGTCGACGTGGTCCGCACTCCCGGCGATATGGATCTGGCGCAGCGCCTGCTCGCGGTCGCGGACGCCGCCGAGCGCTGGATGGACATCCACGAGCCGGGGGCCGTCGCCATCGAACGCGTCTTCGCTCAGCACAATGTCCGTACCGCCATGGGCACCGCGCAGGCGGGCGGCGTGATCGCGCTGGCCGCCGCGCGCCGGGGAATCCCGGTCGCGTTCCACACACCCAGCGAGGTGAAGGCCGCGGTGACCGGCAACGGCACCGCGGACAAGAAGCAGGTGACCGCCATGGTCACCCGTATCCTCGGGCTGCCGTCCGCGCCGAAACCGGCGGACGCGGCGGATGCGCTGGCGCTGGCGATCTGCCATTGTTGGCGAGCGCCGCTGCTGGAGCGGATGGCGGCGGCGGAGGCCAAGGCGGCCGCGGCGCAGCGCCGATACCGGGAGCGGCTGGCCGAACAACGGAAGGCGGTGCACGGGTGATCGCGTCGGTACGCGGTGAAGTGCTGGAGATCGCCCTCGACCACGCGGTGATCGAGGCGGCAGGCGTGGGCTACCGGCTCAATGCCACTCCGTCCACCCTGGCCGGGCTCACCCGCGGCGAGGAAACCCGGCTCTACACCGCGATGATCGTCCGCGAGGACTCGATGACCCTCTACGGTTTCGCCGACACCGAGGCCCGCGACCTGTTCGGCCTGTTGCAGACCGTTTCGGGCGTCGGGCCTCGCTTGGCCATGGCGGTGCTGGCCGTACTCGAACCCGAAGCGCTGCGCAAAGCGCTGGCCGAGAGCAACGTGGCGGCATTGACCCGGGTTCCCGGCATCGGCAAGCGCGGCGCCGAGCGCATGGTGGTGGAACTGCGGGACAAGGTGAATCTCGTTCCCGTGCCCGCGGGCCCGCCCGGATCCGCGCCCGCCGCGGTGGTCACCCCGGTGCGTGACCAGGTCACCGAAGCGCTCGTCGGCCTCGGTTTCGCCGCCAGACAAGCCGAACAGGCGATCGACGCGGTGCTGGCGGAACAGCCCGCCGCCGACACCTCCGCCGCCCTCCGGGCGGCGCTCGGCCTGCTCGGCAAGAACCGGTGAGGCGTCATGGACCATCCTGAGGAACCCGACGAATCGCAGGTCAGCGCCAACTATCTGAAGTCCGACGGCGAGATCGAGGCGAGTCTGCGCCCGAAGTCGCTGGACGACTTCATCGGTCAACCCCGTGTCCGCGAACAGCTCGCGCTGGTGTTGCGCGGGGCCAAACAGCGCGGCGGCACACCGGATCACGTTCTGCTGTCCGGGCCGCCGGGTCTGGGCAAGACCAGCATGGCGATGATCATCGCGGCCGAACTCGGTACCGCGCTGCGGATCACGTCGGGTCCCGCGCTGGAGCGGGCCGGAGACCTCGCCGCCATGCTCAGCAACCTGGTCGAGGGCGACGTGCTGTTCATCGACGAGATCCACCGGATGGCGCGCCCCGCCGAGGAGATGCTCTACCTGGCGATGGAGGACTTCCGGGTGGACGTCGTCGTCGGCAAGGGGCCGGGGGCGACCTCCATTCCCCTGGATATCGCACCGTTCACGCTGGTCGGGGCCACCACCAGATCCGGAGCGCTGACCGGTCCGCTGCGCGACCGTTTCGGCTTCACCGGGCACATGGACTTCTACGAGCCCGGCGAATTGCTGCGCATCTTGCAACGGTCGGCACACATCCTCGGTGTCGTCATCGAGGAGGAGGCCGCGGCCGAGATCGCGGGTCGCTCACGCGGCACGCCCCGTATCGCCAATCGCTTGCTGCGCCGCGTGCGCGACTACGCGGAGGTGCGTGCCGACGGCCGGATCACCCGCCCCATCGCCCAGGCCGCGCTGGAGGTCTACGACGTGGACGTGCTCGGCCTCGACCGGCTCGACCGCGCGGTGCTCGGCGCGCTCGTCCGCAGTTTCGGCGGTGGCCCGGTGGGGGTGTCCACCTTGGCTGTGGCGGTCGGGGAGGAGGCCGCGACCGTGGAAGAGGTCTGCGAACCGTTCCTGGTTCGCGCGGGCATGGTCGCGCGCACACCCCGCGGCCGGGTCGCCACCGCCGCCGCGTGGGAGCATCTCGGTCTCGTTCCGCCGCCCGACCTGGTGTTCGGTTCCATCGAAGTGCGCGGTCGCGAGCCGCACCCCACGCTAGACCTGTTCGAATGAGCCGCGCGCTCGGGTGATCGCGGCCGCGGTGGCGGGTCAGCGGCGATGGCGCAGGGCGGCGGCGACCAAGTCGCGGAAAGCGTCGACCTCGTCGCGCTGATAGCCGCGAGTGCCGAGGCGGGCCTCGGTGAAGCGGACGGCCTCGACGTCGGTGAGGGTGAGGCTGCCCGGTCCGCCGTGCGCGAGGGTCGCGGCGACCAGATCGAGGAACGCGCCGACCTCTTCCTCGTTGTATCCGCGCCTGCCCACCGGGGCCTGGCTGAATCGCATGCGCTGCACATCGTCGAAGGTGAGCATGGCGTGGCCGTTGCCGTTCGCGGCGGGCACCGGACGGACGCCGCGCTGCCGGAACTCCAGTTCCGCGCGCAGCTGGTCGAGGTACTCGTCCACCTGGTCGGCGCGGTAGCCGCGCTGGCCGAGCCGGGGCGCGCCGAAACCGACATGCCGCAGATCGTCGGCGGCGAGCACGCCGTGCCCGGCCAGCGTCGCGGCGACGAGTTCGAGGAAGGCATCCACCTCGTCCGCGTGATAGCCGCGATGCCCGAGCGTCGGGGTCGCGAAACGGGTGCGGCGCACGTCCTCCGGAGTCACGGGCGACATTCTGTCAGGCTCGGCGCGTCCGGCCGATCGGAAGGGAAACTTCGCGATTCCCCGGCCTTTTGCGAACAAGGGCCGTCCCCCTGGCGAAAGCGTCGGATCAGTGCGCCTCACCCTAGCGCCGGTGGGGGTGTCAGGGGGATTGCCGAGGTGCTCAGTCCTTGCGCACGCCGTCCACGAGCAGGCGGCGGATCGCCTGGTTCAGTCCCGCGATCGCGGCCTCGTCGGGTTCGCGTAGCGAGTAGACGATGCCCCCGATCAGCATGCCGGTCACCGCGCGCGCGGTGTTCAGCGTGTCCAGGTCGGCGCGCAGGTAGCCCTGCTCGACACCGTGGTCGAGATAGCCCGCGGTCAGCGCGTCGGCGGTATCGAGCAGTCCGTACAGCCGCTGGGTGAGCTCGTCGTCGATGCCGGTGGCGTGGAACAGCAGCAACTGGGCCACCCGGCGATCGGTCAGCAGGATCTCGGTGAGGGCCACGCCGATGCGGTCGATCTGGGCGCGGTATTCGTCGAGGGTGGCGGCGGCGTCCGGGGCGTTCTCGGTGCCGAGGGCGGCGATGATGCGCGCGGCGAGGTCATCGATGACGTGGTCGATGATGTCGCGTTTGTTGCTGAAGTAGCGGTAGAAGGTGCCGTGACCGATGCCGAGCTGTCCCGCGATGTCGGCGATGCCGGTGGCGTGATAGCCCTTCTCGGCGAAACAGACGAAGGCGGTGTCGATGATCTCTTGCCGCAGTTCGGCTTTCCGTCGTTCGGCACGCGTGGATGGCTTCGTCACCTTCCCGATGATACAGTCATCACAAACGGAATGATGTGTCATTCCGTGATATGTGGTTCAGCTAGCAGGAGGTTCGGTGTGGCGCCTCAATACGACGCGGTCGTGGTCGGTGCGGGGTTCGGCGGTATGGGGGCCGGTATTCAGCTCGATCGGCTCGGCCTGGGCAAATACGTCATCCTCGAACGCGAGGACGATCTGGGCGGCACCTGGCACGTCAACCACTATCCGGGTCTCGCGGTCGACATCGCCTCGGTCACCTACTCCTACTCGTTCGAACCGAATCCGCACTGGTCGCGGCTGTTCGCGCCGGGCGAGGAGCTGAAGAAGTACGCCGCGCACGTCGCCGACAAGTACGGCCTGCGCCGCCGCATGCGCTTCGGCACCGTCGTCGACGGCGCGCGCTGGGACGAAGAGCGGCAACACTGGGTGGTTTCGATCGCGGGCGGGGAAACTGTCACCGGCCGGTACCTGCTGACGGCGACGGGATTCCTGTCCCAGCCCTACACCCCGCCGTTCCCCGGCATCGACTCGTTCGCGGGCAAGATCATCCACACCACCGCGTGGGAGGACGACTTCGACCTCACCGGCCGCACGGCCGCGATCATCGGCACCGGTGCAACCGCCGTGCAGCTGGTGCCCGAGGTGGCCAAGAAGGCGCGGGCGCTCACGGTGTTCCAGCGCACCCCGATCTGGGTGGTGCCGAAGGTCGACAGCGCGATTCCCGCCCCGGTGCGCAAGCTGTTCGAACGGGTCCCCGCCACGCAGAAGGCCGCGCGACTGGTCAACACCAGCCTGCTGGAGGCGCTGATGGTGGTCGGGGTGCTGCACTTCAAGCAGGCCAAGCTGCTGAACAAGGGGGCGGGAGCGCTGGCCAAGGCGCACCTGCGGGCGTCCGTGCGCGACAAGGAGACGCGCAGGCAGCTGACACCGCACTACGATTTCGGGTGCAAGCGGCCCACCTTCTCCAACCACTACTTCACCACGTTCAACCAGCCGCACGTGCGCCTGGAGACGAATTCGATCGACCACATCGAGCCGGACGGCATCGTCACCGCCGACGGGCACAAGACCGAGATCGACACCCTGATCCTGGCCACCGGCTTCAATCTGTGGGACGTGAACTTCCCGGCCATCGAGATCATCGGCCGGGACGGGGTGAACCTCGGGAAGTTCTGGCGGGACAATCGTTTCCAAGCCTACGAGGGCATCACGGTGCCGAAGTTCCCCAACTTCCTCAGCCTCAACAGTCCGTACTCCTACAGCGGCCTGTCCTACTTCACCACCATCGAAGCCCAGATGAAGCACATGGGCAGATTGTTCGGCGAGTTGCGCCGCCGGGGCGAGACCACCTTCGAGGTCAGCGAGCAGGCCAACGCCGCGTTCCTGGACCGGGTGACCGACAAGCTGGGCTCCTCGGTCTTCTACGGCGGCGACTGCGCCACCGCGCGCAGCTACTACTTCAACCAGCACGGCGAGGCCGCCCTGCTGCGGCCCACCAGCACACTGAACGCCCATCGCGAAGCGGTCGCCTTCCCGCTGGAGGACTACGTCTACGGCAAGACCGCCTGACACCGCTGTCTCCGCTGGCCCGCCGGAGCGTTCCCCGGCGGGCGAGCCGGTTGTGCGATCTGGGCCGTTGTAGCTGCCCAGCGGGCGTGCGGGTGTGGCACCCGCGCAGCGAACTGGCAGACTGTGTGGGTACTTGCCCATCCCACCCACGACACTAGGGACTGACTTCGACGATGGAACTGCTGTTTCCGCTGCTACTGGTAGCCCTGCTCGTGCCGATGTTCCTCGGTGTCCGCCGTCAGAAGCGGGAAGCCGAGAAGGTCACCCAGATGCAGGACAGCCTGAAGATCGGCGATCAGGTCGTCACCACGTCGGGTCTGTACGGCACCGTGGTCGAACTCGACGACACCACGGTCGACCTCGAGATCGCCGAGGACGTGGTCACCACGTGGCTGCGCCAGGCCGTTCGTGAGGTGCGCACCGAGGACCAGGTGAGCACCGAGGAGACCGGCTCGGAGACCACCGGCTCGGACACCGCCGAGGCCGTCGAGGAATCCGCCGAGCAGACCGAGACCCGCCTGACCAAGGACTGATCGTTCCGGTTGTGCCCCGGCTCGCCGGATGTCGCCGCGGCCGTCCGTCCGCGCACCCGGCGGCGCTGGTGCACGTCCGCATGTTCCATCCTCGACTTCCCGCCTAGGAGATGACGTACTGTGCCACCTTCCCAGGGATCGGCGCACCCGCTGCGGCTGCTCGGTGTCTACGCCGCGCTGCTGGCCGTGATCTATGCGCTGGTGTTCTTCACCGGTGACAAGTCCCCGACACCCAAGCTCGGTATCGACCTGCAGGGCGGCACCCGCGTGACGCTGTCCGCGCGCACGCCGGACGGCAGCAAGCCGAGCCAGGACAGCCTGAAGAAGGCGCAGGACATCATCGAGAACCGGGTAAACGGCCTCGGTGTCGGCGGATCCGAGGTCGTCATCGACGGCGACAACATCGTGATCACCGTGCCCGGCGACGACGGGCAGCAGGCGCGCGCGCTGGCGACCACGGCCAAGCTCTACATCCGTCCCGTGCTGCAGGCCGTGCCCGCGGCCGGACGCGGCGCGACCCCGCAGACCGCGCCGGGCACCCAGCCCGCGCCCGCCGCGCAGCCGGAGACCACGCAGCCCGCCGCGCCGGAGACCACCGAGCCCGCGCCCGCCCCGCAGCAGCGCGTGTTCCCCGCTCAGCAGCCGACGCAGCCACCCACGGATCCCGGCTTGGAGCCCACCGAAGAGTCGACCAAGGAGATCCAGGCGGCCAAGGCCCTGCGCCAGAGCACCGACCAGTCGGTGCAGCAGGCCGCGCTGGCCACCATGGACTGCGGGAAGGCCGATCCGCTCGCGGGCAACGACGACCCGGCCCTTCCGCTGGTGACCTGCTCGACCGATGGCACCGAGGTCTTCCTGCTGGACAAGAGCCGCATCGACGGCCAGGAGATCAAGGACGCCACCTCGGGCCTGAACCAGCAGCAGGCCAGGCACGAGGTCTACCTGGACTTCAAGTCCGGCGGCAGTGACGCGTGGGCGTCGCTCACCGGTGAGTACGTCTACAAGCGGGTCGCGTTCGTGCTCGACTCGAAGGTGGTCAGCGCACCCGTCGTGCAGCAGGGCCCGCAGCAGGGCGGCCGCACCCAGATCTCCGGCAACTTCACCGCGACGTCGGCGAAGGAACTGGCGAACACGCTGAAGTACGGTTCGCTGCCGCTGTCGTTCCAGACTTCGGAAGCCGAGACGGTGTCCGCGACGCTGGGCCTGTCCTCGCTGAAAGCGGGCCTGCTCGCCGGCGCGGTCGGCCTGCTGGTGGTGCTGCTGTACTGCCTCCTGTACTACCGGATGCTCGGATTCGTCACCGGTCTGTCGCTGGTGGCATCGGGATTCGCGGTGTACGGCATCATGGTGCTGCTCGGGCGCTGGATCGGATTCACGCTCGACCTCGCGGGCATCGCCGGTCTGATCATCGGTATCGGTATGACCGCCGACTCGTTCGTGGTGTTCTTCGAGCGGATCAAGGACGAGATGCGGGAGGGCCGCAGCTTCCGTTCCGCCGCTCCGCGCGGCTGGCAGCGCGCCCGCCGGACCATCCTGTCCGGCAACGCGGTCAGCTTCATCGCCGCGGCGGTGCTCTACATCCTGGCCGTCGGGCAGGTGAAGGGCTTCGCGTTCACCCTCGGTCTCACGACGATCCTCGACGTGGTCGTGGTGTTCCTGGTCACCTCGCCGCTGGTGCTGCTCGCTTCGCGGACGGCGTTCTGGTCCAAGCCGTCGGTGAACGGCCTCGGCGCGATCCAGCAGGTCGCCCGCGAGCGGAAGGCGGCCGAGGCCGCACTCGGGAAGGCGTGAGGACGATGACCAACAGCCACACCACCCCGTCGCTCGACAAGACGAGCGCCACCGAGATCACCGACGTGTTCGCGGCGGTCGGCGACCCGCAGACGCCCAAGCACGGCTTCTTCAACCGCCTCTACACCGGCACCGGCGCGATCGACGTGATCGGCAAACGCCGGATGTGGTACATCATCACCGCCGCGATCGTGCTCGTCTCGCTCGGCAGCATCATCTTCCGCGGCTTCAACTTCGGCATCGACTTCGAGGGCGGTTCGCGCATCCAGTTCCCGGCGGGGAACGCGACCACCAGCGCGGTGGAGAATGTCTACCGCGGCGCGATCGGCACCGACCCGGTCTCGGTGCAGACCGTCGGCGCCGGCGGATCGGCCACCATGCTGATCCGGTCCGAGGCGCTGAACCAGAAGCAGGTCGAGGCGCTCAACAGCGCGCTGTTCGCCGAGTTCCAGCCGAAGGACAAGTCCGGCAACCCGAGCCGGGCCGCGATCAGCACCTCCGACGTCAGCGAGACCTGGGGCAGCCAGATCACGCGCAAGGCGATCATCGCGCTCGCGGTGTTCCTCGTGCTCGTCGCGGGCTATATCGCGATCCGCTACGAGGCGCACATGGCGATCGCGGCGCTGGCGGCGCTGGCCTTCGACGTCACGGTCACCGCGGGCGTGTACTCACTGGTCGGGTTCGAGGTCACCCCGGCGACCGTGATCGGCATCCTGACCATTCTCGGCTTCTCGCTCTACGACTCCGTCGTCGTGTTCGACAAGGTGGAGGAGAACACCCACGGTATCCTGCACCTGACTCGGCGCACCTACGGCGAGCAGGCCAACCTCGCGGTGAACCAGACGCTCATGCGCTCGATCAACACCGCCTTGATCGGCATCCTGCCGATCGTGGGGCTGATGGTGATCGCGGTGTGGATGCTGGGCGTCGGCACCCTGAAGGATTTGGCGCTGGTACAGCTGGTGGGTCTGCTGGTCGGCACGTACTCCTCGATCTTCTTCGCGACCCCGCTGCTGGTCTCGATCAAGGAACGCTGGGGGCCCGTGGCGGCGCACACGAAGAAGGTTCTGGCCAAGCGGGCCGGCGCGGCGAGCGCCCGTGCGGGCGTCGCGGCGGAGCGCCGGGCGAGCATGGCAGCCGGGCGGGACTACGAAGACGCGCCGCGCAAGCAGCGCGCGGCGGGGCAGGCGCCGCGACCCGGCGCGCGCCCGAGCGGCAAACGGCACAAGAGGCGGAACTGACACCAGGCAAGGGGTTTCATGCGACAGCCACGCAGTGCGGTACGACTGATCGGAGCGCTCGCTGCGGGGACGCTGGCCGCCGGGCTGATGGTCGGCTGCTCCAGCAAGAATCAGGTGCCCTCCATCGGTTACGCCACCGATGCCACCATCGCCACCTATAACGGCGCCAGCTCGCTCGGGGCGAGTTCCGGGTCCTCCGCGGTGTTCTCCCGGGTACTGACCGGCTTCTTCTACACCGGTCCGGACGGCCAGCAGGTCGCCGACACCGACTTCGGGACCGCCAAGGAGGTGCCGGGCGAGTCGCAGACCATCCAGTACCGCCTCAACCCCGACGGCGTGTACTCCGACGGTGTGCCGACCTCCTGCGACGACTTGGTCCTGGCTTGGGCCGCCCGCAGCGGGCGGTACACCAAACCCGGTGATCGGGGCCCTGTTCCGCTGTTCGACGCCGCGAGCACCAGCGGCTACGACGCCATCGAGCGGGTCGACTGCCAGCCCGGCTCTCGGGATGCCACGGTGGTGTTCCGGCCCGGCAGGCGGTACCTGCCGTGGCGCAACCTGTTCACGGCTGGTGAGCTGATGCCCGCGCACGTCGCGGCCCAAGTGGCGAACGTGCCCAACGTGGTGTCGGCGTTGCAGACCGGCGATCCGAACGCCCTCGGCAGGATCGCGGAGTTCTGGAACACCGGATGGACCATTCCGGCCGACGGACGGCTCGACCTGTCGCGTTTCCCCTCGTCGGGGCCCTACCGCATCGAATCCTTCGGCAGCGAAGACGGTTTGGTGCTGGTGGCCAACGAGCGCTGGTGGGGAAACAAACCGGCGACCGGGCGGATCGTGGTGTGGCCCAAGACCTTCGACTTGAAGAAGAAGGTCGGCGACAACGCCGTCGGCGTGCTCGACGTCGGCGCGCACTCGGTGAAGGACCTGAATCTGAACGGCTTCTCGGTGCAGACCCTGCCCGGCCGCGGCGCCGAGCAGTTGACGCTGTCCACCGGCGGGGTGTTCGCCTCGGTCGAGGCGCGCCGGGCGTTCGCGCTGTGCCTGCCGCGCCAGACGCTGTTCGACAAGCTCGCGAAGGTGCCGGACGCACCCAAGACCGGGCTCGGCTCCGGACCACTGAACGCGCATATCCTGCAACAGGATTCCCTGCTCTACCCGGCGGTCATCGGCGCGTCGAACAAGTACTCCGGCGGTGACGTGGCGAACGCGACCAGGGCCGTCGCCGCCTCCGGCGCACCGAATCCCACCGTCCGGATCGGCTACGCGGGCCCGGACGACCGGCGCGCGCAGACGGTCACCATGATCGCCGAGGCCTGCAAACCGGCGGGCATCACCGTGGTGGACGCCGGAGCGCCCGATTTCACTCCCGCCCGGCTCACCGAGGGCAAGGTCGACGCCGTGCTCGGCAGCACCGCGTCGGCCCCCGGTCCGGCGGGCTCGATCGGGGGAGTGGCCGCGACCAGCGCGTTGCGCACCGGTAACGGTCTCAATTTCGGACGGTACGGCAACGGCCGTTACGATGCGATCACCGATCAGCTCGGGGCCGACGACAGTGCGGCCGCACAGCTGAATCTGCTCACCGAGGCCGAGAACCTGCTGTGGGCGGAGCTGCCGAGCATTCCGTTGTTCGCCACCCCGCGCACGATCGCCTTCGGCAAGGGGCTGCGCAACGGGATCGCCGCCCCCAACCAGGCCGGAACCGGCTGGAACATGGACCGGT
Source organism: Nocardia sp. NPDC004718 (assembly GCF_053601535.1). Lineage (NCBI taxonomy): Bacteria > Bacillati > Actinomycetota > Actinomycetes > Mycobacteriales > Nocardiaceae > Nocardia > Nocardia sp. NPDC004718. Next base: position 52,282 of record NZ_JBSGCA010000023.1, on the reverse strand, counting down.
GGGTGCTCGAGCGGTGATAGACGGTGTGGGTGATGTGATCATGGAGAGGTGTCGATGAGCAAGCACGCGGCGATCGAGTCCGAGAATGTAGCCGCCGAACGGACCACCAGAGCCGCCGAGGTGGTCGACCGTTTGACCCGTTGGCACGACGACTTCCCCACGCCCGGTGTACGTTTCGCGGATCTCACCCCGGTGTTCGCCGACGCCGAGGGCTTCCGCGCCGTGGTCGATTGCCTGGCCGCGTGCGCACCCGACGCCGATCTGGTTGCCGGCGTCGACGCTCGTGGCTTCCTGCTCGGTGCGGGTGTCGCCGCGTCCCTCGGCACCGGCGTGCTCGCCGTCCGCAAAGCGGGCAAACTGCCGCCGCCGGTGATCAGCCGGGAGTACAGCCTCGAATACGGCACCGCCGCGCTGGAGATTCCCGCGGACGGCCTCGACCTGACCGGCCGTCGCGTTCTGTTGCTGGATGACGTCCTCGCCACCGGCGGCACACTCGCCGCCGCGGCCGAGCTCTTCAAGCAGGCGGGCGCCGAAGTGGCCGCCGCCGCGGTGGTGCTGGAACTCGGCTTCCTGGGCGGGCGCGCCCGGCAGGGCGACTACCCGCTGACCTCGATCGTTCAGCTCTGAGCCGACACCGGCCGCCCGCAGGGAGCCGCTCGCAGCCTAATTCTGTTGCTCGCCAACAGAAGCGACTGGGGAGCGCGGCAGCTGCGGCAGTTGGTAGCGGACGGGAACCTGGAGGGGCGACTCGGGCCTTTCCGAGGAGCGCCCCTATCCACTGCCCGCGGCCGTCGCCGCCGCCATCCGCGCGTCGTCCTGACGAACAGTGTGATCCGAATCGCACTGGCGCATCTGCCGAAGTTGTGATTAACCTGTAGAGGTCTTATTTCCGTTGATCGGAGTTCTGCCGTTGCTCATTTGAGGTAGCCACCGTGCGGCCCGCATTCGCGCGCCGTGTCTCGTCGCAACCTCTGGGAGCTGGCATGACCAATCTGTCTTTTTCCGATCTCACTTTCGGCTGGCCGGACGGCACCCCCGTTTTCGAGGGCCTCGACGCCGTGCTCGGCCCCGGTCACATCGGCCTGGTCGGCGGGAACGGTGCGGGTAAATCCACCTTGCTGCGGTTGATCGCGGGGGAGCTGAAGCCCGTTCGCGGGTCCGTCACGGTCGCCGGGCATCTCGGGTATCTGCGCCAAGACCTCGGTCTGGGCGTTGGGCAGCGCGTCGACGCGGTGCTGGGCATCGCGGAGGTGCGAAAAGCATTGCACCGCATCGAAGCCGGTGCGGGCAGCGAGACCGACTTCGACTCGGTCGGCAACCAGTGGGATGTCGAGGAGTGGGCGTTGGCGTTGCTGGCCCGGCTCGGCCTGCACTATGTCGCCGACTCGGTGGAGCATCTCGATCGCACGCTCGACACCCTGTCCGGCGGCGAGACGGTGCTGCTCGGGCTGGTCGCCGAGCTGCTCGCCGAGCCCGACGTGCTGCTGCTGGACGAACCGACGAACAACCTGGATCGGGTGGCTCGCGCACGGCTCTACGAGGTGATCGGCCAATTCTCCGGCACGGTGCTCACGGTCAGCCACGACCGTGCGCTCCTGGATCGGATGGCGACCATCGCGGAGCTGCGCCACGGCGAACTCCGGTTGTTCGGCGGCAATTTCAGCGAGTACGAGCGGATCGTCGCCGCCGAGCAGGAGGCGGCCCGCGCCGCGATCCGGGACGCGCGCAGCGATGTCCGCAAGCAGGCCCGCGAACTCGTCGAGGCGCGCATCAAACTGGACCGCAGGCAGCGGTACGGGCAGAAGATGTGGGACCAGAAGCGGGAGCCCAAAATCGTGATGGGAGAACGCAAACGGCAGGCGCAGGTTTCCGCCGGCAAGTTGCGCAACAACCACATCGAAAAGTTGGACTCCGCCAAGGAACAGCTCGAGCAGGCCAAGGAGTTGTTGCGCGACGATCGGGAGATCCGGGTGGAGTTGCCCGACACGCGGCTGTATCCCGGTCAGGACGTCATCGAGCTGGACGGAGTCGAGCTGGCGTGCGGGCCGACGGTGGCGTTGCGGGTGTCCGGTCCGGAGCGGATCGCGTTGACCGGCCGCAACGGCGTCGGCAAGACGACGCTGCTGCGGCGCATCGTCGAGGAGGGGCCGAAGGTGCCGTGGCGGATGCTGCCGCAGCGCTTGGATGTCTTCGACGAGCGGAAGACGGTATTCGAGAATGTCGCCTCCACCGCGCCGCACGCCTCCGCCGAGCGGATCCGGGCGCAGCTGGCCCGCTTCCTGTTCCGCGGCGCGGACGCCGACGTCGCGGCGGCGGCGCTGTCCGGCGGTGAACGGTTGCGCGCGGCGCTGGCGATGCTGCTGCTGGCCGACCCCGCGCCGCGCCTGCTGCTACTGGACGAGCCGACCAACAACCTCGACCTGCCCAGCCTGGAACACCTCACCCAGGCGCTGGCCGGCTTCGAGGGCGCGCTGATCGTGGTCAGCCACGATCCGCGCTTCCTCGACGACATCGGGGTGACCCGGCGCCTGGAACTCACCGCGGCGGGATTGACGGAGACGCTGGTGACCTGACCCGCCGTCGGCTCAGCAGCGTCGAGAGCCGCTTCGGGGCCACGAGTCGGTAACCGCCGCGGACGATCTCGGCGACCTCGTCCCAGTGGGGTTCCACATCCAGCCGGACGCCGATCCAGCCGCGGTGCCCGACGCAGGGCGGCACACGGAACCGGGCGGGCTCGGCGGCTACCGGTACGGACTGCACACCCAGGGAGCCGGGTAACAGATCGTCGTGCCCGGCTCCCGGTGTTCACGCGGCCCGAGCTGCCCGTCGGATGACGCCGGGATGTTCGACCAGGCCTGCCGCCAGTCGCAGTGCGAGATAGGTGAGCGTCAACCATGGACGCAGGTGCGGTTGCAGCGTGCGGATACGGCCCTGCTCGTCGAGCCGCAGCACCAGCGTTTCGGTCAGCCGGAACGGTCCGGTCTCGGCTTCGGCCAGCAGGACGCGCCGCGCGCCGTCGCCGATCTCGTGACAAATGGCTCGCGGGCGCGGAAGGCCCGCCCGCCGTAGTGGTCCATCGCGAGTGCGGGCGGCGAACGTCCGGCGTGGCGGTGTGCCGGGAGTGCGGTGGTTCGCTGACCGCGGACAATGTCCGGTGGCTTTCCGGACCCGGTGGCAGGCAAGCGCCGGGAACGATGCTGATCGGGGGAGTGCTCGAAGCCGCAGACGCCGCGGACTGACCGCACACGGATGGCGTATCCGGTCGCGGCGTGAAGGGTACGCGAACACGTCCGCGGCGTACGGCGAGGAGGGTCCGCGTACCGCGCGGCCGGTCGGGCAGGATGGACGGCCGTGGAGCAGTCCGTTGTGTCGGTGGATGTCGTGGCGTTGCGGTTCTGGGACGAGGACGGCGGCGTCCGCTTCGGCATCGCGCCACGTGTGATGGAACCGTTCGCGGGGCGGTTGGCCCTGCCGGGTGTGCTGCTCGGACGAGGCGAGCGGTTGGCCGTGGCGGCGCGGCGTGCGGTGCACACCAAATTGGGCGTGCCGGACGCCGCCATCGGCGCGGTGGGGCAGTTGGTGACCTTCGACGAGCCCAACCGCGACCCGCGCGGCCCGACACTCTCGATCGCGATGTGGGCGGTGGTAGGGCCGCACGAGGGCCCGGCGCGGTGGACCGGGTTCGACGAGGTGCCCGAGCTGGCGTTCGACCACGACCGCATCGTCGGCGTGGCCCGCGGTGTCCTGACCGGGTTGTTGTCGGAGCACCCGCCCGCGGGACGCTCGCGCGCCGTTCCTCGAGGGCGTGAACCGGATTCGCGAGACAACGATCGAGGGCGCCGCGACACTCCGGTCAGCGGCGCGGCGCGTACATGATGACCGTGACGCCGACCAGGCAGATCGCCGCACCGAGGTAGTCCCAGCGATCGGGGCGGAACTTGTCCACCAGCATGCCCCAGGCCAGCGAGCCCGCGACGAAGACACCGCCGTAGGCGGCCAGGATGCGGCCGAAGTTCGGGTCCGGCTGGAAGGTGGCGACAAAGCCGTAGACGCCGAGCGCGAGCACGCCCGCGGCGATCCAGGCGACGCCGCGCTGTTCTCGCCAGCCCTGCCACACCAGCCAGGCGCCGCCGATCTCGGCGAGCGCGGCGAGGGCGAACAGCAGCAGTGAACGGGCGACGATCATGGCGGGGACGGTACTTGCTCGCGGTCCGCCGGACGTCGCGAGCCCGGCCCGGCCTCGTAGACGGCGTAGGTGCGCCGCAGCACCGGGTAGGAGACGTTGCGTACCGGCACGCCGCCCTGCGTGCGGCCGAATTCGGTACCGCCATGGGCATGTCCGTGGACGGCGAGCACCGCCCCGCCCGCGTCGACCGCCTCGGCCAGATCATGGCAACCCAGGCCAGGGTAGATCTTGGGCGGTTCCCCGGCCAAGGTGCCGACGACGGGCGCGAAATGCGTGAGCGCGATGCGAGTTTCGCAGTCGATCCGGCCGAGTGCCCGGCGTAGGCGAAGGGCGTCGACCGGGCCGCGCTGCATGCGAGCGCGGTGTTCGGCGGACCCCTCGTCCGGTGTGCCGGGATGGCCGGGGAAGCCACCGCTGCCGCCCATGACTCCGGCGACGCCGAGCCGAATGCCGTTGATCTCGAGACAGATCGAAGTGCCGTCGAGCACGTGGACGCCCACCGTGGTGAGCCGTGCCGCGATCAGGTCGCCCGATTCGTCGTCATGGTCGTGATTGCCGAGTACGGCGAACACCGGCACGGGAAGACTTTCGAGTTCCGCGCACAGCAGATCGGCTTGCGAGCGGGTGCCGCCATCGGTGAGATCGCCTGCGAGCAAAAGGACATCGGCGGCTTCCGACAGGCGCAGGAAGTCCGGACGAAAACGCCCGGCCACGGCCGCGTGCATATGCAGGTCGCCGACGGCCGCGACGCGAATGCGCTCGGCGGTGCGCGCTGGGGTCACAACGGCCAGCCAGCCATACCGGCGAAGGGCGTGTCAAGCGACGGCGCGAAGCACGTCCGCGACGGCCGACCGGGGGCAGAGCAGGAAACTTCGCGTTCACCCGACAGCGACCCATCGTGAGGTTTTTATATAGCTGTTGGCTATTCCTTGTTCGGGGGCTGTTCAGTGAGACTACGGGCAGTGTGGCGTCCGATGAAACGTCCATGAACACTGCCGCGGCGGGCTATCGCGCGCGCCGGTCGCTCCCGCATGGTCGCGATATGAGCGGAGCGCAACTGCTGTCGAAAGTCGTTGCCACCGCGGCGGCTGTGTTCCTCCCGCTGTCCGCCGCGGCCGGAGTCGCGCATGGCGAGGCGCCCGCGGCCAAAGTGGTCGTGATCGGGTTGGACGGCTTGATGTACGGCAAGGTCGAGCAGGCGCAGGCGCCTGATCTGCTGCGGCTGAGCGGCGAGGGCTTGCTCAGCCGTTCGTCCATCGCCCCGCACATCACCATCTCCGGTCCGTCCTGGGCCACCGTGCTGACCGGCGTGTGGGATCGCAAGCACGGAATCACGAACAACCAGTTCACCGCCGCGCCGTTCGCGCGGTACCCCACCGTGTTCACCCAACTCGAACGCGCTCGGCCCGCATCGAAGACCCAGTCCATCGCCACCTGGGACCAGATCGCCACGATGACCGGCAGCGGCAGCCCGCGCGCCGACGTCGTCGTCTCCACCGCGCCCGTGCCGGACGATCCGGACGAGTCGCGTACCGACGCCGCCACCGCCGACGCCGTGGCGTCCGCGATCGGCAGGTTCGCGCCCGACCTGCTGTTCACCCACCTGGACCAGGTGGACCACGCCGGTCACGGCGCGGGTGGCGCCTCGCGCGCCTACCTCGACGCGGTGCAGCGCATCGATGCCCTGGTCGGGCGCATCGTCGCCGCGGTGGACGCCCGCGCCGCCGCCCACCCCGCCGAGCGGTGGACCGTCCTGGTCACCGCCGACCACGGCCACACCCCCGAAGGCGGGCACGGCGGCCAGTCCCCGGACGAGACGACCAACTTCGTCATCGCTCGCGGCCCGGACTTCCGGCCCGGCGCCACCAGTACCCGAGCCACCCTGGTCGACATCACCCCGACCGTGCTCGATCTGTTCGACGTCGCTCCCGGCGCCGATCTCGACGGTCGCTCGCTTCGTTCCGAGCCCGGCTCCGACCGGACGCCGTTCGCTGGATCCCAGCCCGCCGCCATTCGCTGACCGCGCCTGTCTCGCCTCGACTCGTAGTTCTCGCCCCACCGGTTCGTGATCACGCCTCGTCGGTAGAAGCGCTGGTCAGGTGGATGAAGCTCGCTGCGGAGAGCGGCGCGTGCGCGGGGAGGCCATCGAGCGCCGTGCTCCGTCTGTGTCCGAAGTACGACGGTCGAAGAGGGTGGCCGGCACCGCTGCGCGCCCGCGCCGGTTCGTCGTCCCGGCACTCCGGCGCGCATCCTTCCGCAGCGGAGCGGACGTGGGTGCTCGGCCCGGACTAAAGTTGGTGGTCCGGGAGGTTGCACCGGTCGGATAGGGTGGTCCGATCGAGGCGCGGAGAGGTGGTGGCATGACTCAGCATCTGGGCGAGGCGAAGGTCGAGCAATCGACGTCGGGCCCGCGGTCGAACGGTGCGGGCGCCACCGACGCCGCGCAGTCCCCGAAACCGCCGGCGTCGGCGAACGCGACCCCGCCGCGTCAGCCCGGCACCTCTTCCGCCGTTCCGACCTCGGCTTCGCGCCGGGTGCGAGCCCGCCTCGCCCGCCGCATGACCGGGCAGCGCGGTATCGCGGCGGTCAAGCCGGTGCTGGAGCCGCTGGCCACCGTGCACCGCGAGCTGTACCCGAAGGCGAACCTGACGCTGCTGCAACGCGCGTTCGACGTGGCCGACGAGCGGCACAAGCATCAGTTCCGCAAATCGGGTGACCCGTACATCACCCATCCGCTCGCCGTGGCGAACATTCTCGCCGAACTCGGCATGGACACCACCACGCTGGTGGCCGCGCTGCTGCACGACACGGTCGAGGACACCGGCTACAGCCTCGAACAGCTCACCCAGGACTTCGGCTCCGAGGTCGCGCACCTCGTCGACGGCGTCACCAAGCTGGACAAGGTCAACCTGGGCGCGGCCGCCGAGGCCGAGACCATCCGCAAGATGATCATCGCGATGGCCCGTGACCCGCGTGTGCTGGTGATCAAGGTGGCCGACCGGCTGCACAACATGCGCACCATGCGTTTCCTGCCGCCGGAGAAGCAGGCCAAGAAGGCCAAGGAAACGCTGGAAGTCATCGCACCGCTCGCCCATCGCCTCGGCATGGCGACGGTGAAGTGGGAGCTGGAGGACCTCGCCTTCGCGATCCTGCACCCGAAGAAATACGACGAGATCGTCCGGCTGGTCGCCGACCGCGCGCCCTCGCGCGACACCTACCTGGCGAAGGTGCGGGCCGAGATCGTCAACACGCTGGCCGCGTCCCGGATCAACGCGATCGTCGAGGGCCGCCCGAAGCACTACTGGTCGATCTACCAGAAGATGATCGTCAAGGGTAAGGACTTCGACGACATCCACGACCTGGTCGGCATCCGCATCCTGTGCGACGAGGTGCGCGACTGCTACGCGGCCGTCGGCGTGGTGCACTCGCTGTGGCAACCCATGGCGGGACGGTTCAAGGACTACATCGCCCAGCCGCGCTACGGCGTCTACCAGTCGCTGCACACCACCGTGGTCGGTCCGGACGGCAAGCCGCTGGAGGTGCAGATCCGCACCCAGGACATGCACCGCACCGCGGAGTTCGGCATCGCCGCGCACTGGCGCTACAAGGAGACCAGGGGCAAACACTCCAACGACACCGCCGAGGTCGACGATATGGCGTGGATGCGCCAGCTGTTGGACTGGCAGCGTGAGGCCGCCGACCCGGCCGAGTTCCTGGAGTCGCTGCGCTTCGACCTGAAATCGCCGGAGATCTTCGTGTTCACGCCGAAAGGTGACGTGATCACGCTGCCGCAGAAGTCGACGCCGGTGGACTTCGCCTACGCCGTGCATACCGAGGTGGGGCACCGCTGCATCGGCGCCAGGGTGAACGGGCGCCTGGTCGCGCTGGAGCGTCAGCTGGAGAACGGCGAGGTCGTCGAGGTGTTCACCTCGAAGGCGCAGAACGCGGGACCCAGCCGCGACTGGCAGAACTTCGTGGTGTCGCCGCGCGCCAAGGCCAAGATTCGCCAATGGTTCGCCAAGGAGCGTCGCGAGGAGGCGCTGGAGAGCGGCAAGGAGCAGATCTCCAAGGAAGTCCGTCGCGTCGGGCTGCCGCTGCAGCGGTTGATGAGCGTCGACGCGATGACCGCCGTCGCCCACGAACTGCACTACACCGACATCTCCACGCTCTATACCGCCGTCGGTGAGCACCAGGTCTCCGCGCACCACGTGGTGCAGCGGCTGATGGCGCAGCTCGGCGGCATCGGCGACGTGGAGAACGAGCTGGCCGAACGCTCCACCCCGTCGACGACGCCGAGCAGGCAGCGGGTCACCGGCGACGCGGGCGTGCTGATCCCCGGCGCTCCCGGCACGGTCGCCAAGCTGGCGAAGTGCTGCACTCCGGTACCCGGCGACGAGATCATGGGTTTCGTGACCCGCGGTGGCGCGGTGAGCGTGCACCGTACCGACTGCACCAACGCCGGCTCCCTGCGTGAGCAGGCCGAACGGATCATCGACGTGTCCTGGGCCCCGTCGCCGTCCTCGGTGTTCCTGGTCGCCATCCAGATCGAGGCGCTCGACCGCACGCGGCTGCTGTCCGACGTGACCAAGGTGCTGGCCGACGAGAAGGTCAACATCCTGTCCGCCTCGGTGGCCACGCACGGCGACCGGGTGGCGATCAGCAAGTTCACCTTCGAGATGGGCGATCCGAAACACTTGGGGCACTTGCTGAATGTGGTGCGCAACGTGGAGGGCGTCTACGACGTCTACCGCATCACCTCTGCGGCCTGACGCGCGAACCCTTCGAGTAGCTGTCAATTAGCTCTCATCCCAAGGGTTTCCGCCTGCCGCCAACTCGGCTCCAGGGGTTGCCATTCGGGGCGCGATGCCGGAAACTTGTCGGACCCTTCCCCGGAACGCGCCACTGCGTGTCGCGTTCATCTCGGTGTGTCGTGGAAGTTTTCCGTCGATGCGGCAGTAATAGCCGTAATCTGTTACGGTCTATTGCGTTTCATGGCGTTGAGGTAGCTGCGGCTGACGACTTGATTGCGGATCGCTATGACTGGATACTCGGCAAGACTCTCGGGGATGCTGGTAGCACTCGCCGTGGCTGTGGCGACCGCCGGTGTCGCCGCGGCGGAGCCGTCGAATTCCGTTGGCCCGTCCACGAAGATCCGTCTCACGACCTGTCCCGCGTTGTACGCCTTGGGCATTCAAGGCACCGGTGAATCGTCGCCGGATGCCGCGCCCACCACCGACACCGGCATGCTCTCGACCGTGTTCCGCCCGATGATGGCGAAAGCTCCGGACACCGGACTCGTCGATCGGGCGTACGTGCCATACGAATCCGGTTTCGGCGGTGCGACAGCCGGTGGCGCGGTGCCGTATTCGGAATCCGTGGCCGGCGGCCTGGCCCGTCTGCGGAGCATGGCGGGGACTGTTGCCGAGGCTTGCCCGAACAGCCGGTTCGCGATCGTCGGTTATTCGCAGGGCGCGCACGTCGCCTCGATGTTCGCCCAGGAGGTCGGCCAAGGGCACGGTGCGCTGCCCGCCGAAAAGGTCGCCGCGGTCGCGTTGTTCGGCGACCCGACCCGCAATCCCGGTGCGCCGCTTTTTCCCGGCGCGCCCGGCAAGGCGACGCCGGACCCGGCGCCGGGAACCTCGGGGGACCGGCTGGTGTCCATCGCCGCACTGCCGCAGGCGCCCGCCACCGGCGGCGGCATCGGCCCGGAACGAGACAAGGCCGCGAATTTCGGGGCCCTCACGGGCCGGGTGGCGAGTTTCTGCGCGGCGGGGGATCTCGCCTGCGACGCCCCGGACGGCGCGCCCATCCTGAAGGCGGTCGCCAACGTGGCGGGCCAGTCCAAGCTCAGCGGCGGCGACCCGATCGCCTCACTGGTATCGATCGCGCAGGCGCTGGCGTTCACCTCCATCAAGACCGCGACCGAAGTGGTCAACGGCGACATCCAGGGCAACTCGCTGGCCACCCTGTCGATCTCGCCGCAGAAGTCGATCTCGCAGCGCCTCGCCGACGCCTCGGATCCACGAACTCCGCTGAATCTGCCCGCCGCGCTGCAGGCGCTGCTGAAAGTCGGCATGATCGGTTTGAACTCGGTGATCGCGGTGGTCCGGACGGTGATCGCCCCGGCGAACATCACCGAGCTCGCCACCGCGGGCCTGGCGAATCCGCCCGCCGCCCTGCTGTCGCTCGGGGTCAAGCTGCTCGGCGCCATTCCCCAGCTGATCCCGCCGACCACCGGCGTCCGTCTGGTCACCCAGGCGTTCGACGCGGTGGTGCAGAACATCACCGACAACAGCGAGCTGCTGAACACGACCACGTGGGTGCGCTACTGGGACACCGTGCAGCGTCACACCGCTTACACCAGCGCGACCGTCTCGGCGAACGGTGACGCACCCACCCAGTTCGTGGCCGACTGGTTCGCGGCGGTCGCTCGCGACATCGCCGACGCCTTCGGCAGCAAGGCCGAGCCGAGGGCCGTGCTGGAGAAGCAGCCGACCGGATTCTTCGGGGACGGCTCCGGCGCGTCTCCCACGCCGAGTTCGTCCGGTACGGGACAATTTCCGTTCGGGACAGGAGCCGACGGCGCCTCATCCAGCGGCGTGACGTCGATTCCGCCCACCGACCGAACCGGCACACCCAACACCTACCCGTTCTCCACGAACTGATCGCCGAGAGGGTCCGACGATGCGATACTGCGTGCCCTGCTCTGCGGGAATGGGGGAATGTTGAAGTCGTACAAACAGCTTTCCCGCTGGTACGGCGCTCTCGAGCCGGCGGTCGGTACGCCAGAGGCGGGCAAGCCGGATGAGGCGGACACCATCGCCCCGGCAGACGACGACGCGCCGTCGCGCTACCCGGACTACATCCGCGACGACACCGAGCCGTGGCAGCGCAAGCCCGAGGAGGTCCCGTCGGATCTGCCCGCGCAGCGCAGCGAATTCACCGGCGGGTGGTCGGATTGGGTGGTGACCGGACGGGCGCCCGGCCCCGATGACGACTACGTCGCGCCGCGGCAGGCCGAGCCGGTCAAGTTGCCGTGGGCCGACGACGACATACCCGAGCCGGTCGAGCGGCCGCGCCCTGCGGTGTCGCGTGCGCTGCGCCAAGCCGCCCGCGACCATCCGGCGGTGCGCCGGGCCCGGCTGCTGCTCATCGGGATCGCGGCGGTGCTGATCATCGCCGTCGCCGCGGTGTGCGTGCTGCTGGTGCTGCGCTCCGCCGCCGGTCGCGCCGCGCTGCCCAAGGACTCACATGTGTCCGCGTCGGTGCAGCTCACCGTCGGCGGTGTGCACGCGGGCGGTGACCCGCGCGCGGTGAGCGCGGGCGCCTGCCCGACCGAGCGCAGTGACGCGATCGTGCGCAGCGCGGAGCCGGGCGGCACGGGCTCCGGACCCGACGCGGTGCTGTCGTTCCAGTACGCGTACTACGTCGAACGTTCGGGGGACCGCGCCCGCGCGGCCGTCGCGGCGGACGCCGACGTCCAGCCCGCCTGGGTCATCCAGCGGGGCATCGACTCCGTCCCGATCGGCACGACGCACTGCGTGCGGATCGTGACGGTCGCGGACAACCGGTATTCGGTGGAGGTCACCGAGTACCGGCCCGGCGGCGCGCCCGCCACGTACAACAGGCAGACGGTCACCACCGCGGTGATCGACGGCCGCACCCTGATCACGGGTATCACGGCCGGATAAAGGAGAGCAGAGGCGATGGGAGAGGACTGGAGCCGCTGGCTCGACGATGCGCCCGGGGAGGGCGCGGCGTCGAGCCGGCCGGTGCGTTCGAAGGCTCCGGTGGTGCGGTTGCGGCGCGGCAAGGGTGACGGTTCCGATGCGGATCGTCCGGCGCAGCGGCCGATCCTGGTGGTCGGTGGATGCGGTGGTGCGGGTACCACGACGACGGCATTGGGTTTGGCGGGTGAGATGGGCACGGGGGGAACGCCGACAGTCGCGGTGGACGCCACTTCGGCGGGCAGTGATCTCGCGCTGCGTGGCGCGGACGAGCATCTGCACCCGATCAGTTTGCAGTCCTGGTTGTACGGACGCGGTGACGACGAGCCCGCGCCGTTGAAGGAGTGCCTGTCGCGGGCGACCTCGGGCGTCGGCCTGCTGTGGCGCGATGCCGCGCCGCTGCGCAGGCGTGCGACCTATCTCACGGTCGCCCGCGCGGTGCGCGACGCCGGATACACCGGCGTCTACGACGGAGGGCATCCGATTGCCGCCCGGCAACTGCTTCCCTTGCTCGATGATGCGGAAGTCGCTCTGATACTTGCCATTCCGGCGCGCAACGACGCGGCCAACCGGCTGCGGGTCGCCCTGGAATGGCTCGACGACCAGTTCGGCGCCGCCGAGGAAGGACACGGCGGCGGCATCGTCGGCGACACCACCATCGTCATCTCGCACCAGTATCCCGGCGACGACTCCCGGGTAGCGGATCATTTGCGCAAGCACTTGTCCGGCTGGGTCCGTGATATCAGGGAGATTCCCTACGATCCGCATCTGGCCCGTGGTGAACTGGTGCGGCACGCCTCGTTGGCGGACGAGACGCGCCGGGCGTATGGGCGCCTGCTCGCCGGGGTGGCATCATGACCGCCGCCATGATTTTTCCGCGTCAGCCCGATCCCGCGCCCGCCGGTGTGATCGCCCCGCCGGAGTCCCGCCGTGCCGCCGTCTGGGACCGTCCCGTACCGGGTGTCGGCCGTGCGCCGCTGGTCTGGCTGCTGGGTGTGCACGGCGGAGCGGGAGCCAGTACCCTCGCGCATGTGCTTGCGCCCGCGGCGGATTCGGGCCGCCGCTGGCCCGGCGTCTTCGACCGCGAAAGCCCGTTCGTCGTCCTCGTCGCCAGGGAGACCATCGCCGGTCTGTCCCGCGCGCACGACCTTCTGCGCCAACATCTTTCGGGTTTCGCCGGTCCTTCCGACGTGCTCGGCCTGATCACCGTCGCCGCCCGGCCGGGACGGATGGCTCCCGAGATCCGGCGCTACCGAGACGTGGTCGGCTCCCTGGCCGGACAGGTGTGGCAGGTGCCGTGGTACGAGGAGTGGACGCTGGTCGAACCGGAGCAGCTGCCGGTGTGGTCGCCCGGTGACCTGGTGCCACCGAGGAAACGCAAGCTCGATCTGCTGGAGGAAGTCCCGCTCGATGTCCGGGAGCTCGGCGCCGACATCGTGGCGGCAGCTCGGACGGCACTGGAGGAGGCCGGCTACGACCGCGGGTCTCCGGATCTTCGCAAGCCGTCCGATGAGTGAACGTCCGCATCGCATCGGCGACCACCACCCACTATTCGAGAAAGGCACCCGATGAGCACGCTCCTCCTCGCCGTGCAGGACACGTACGGCACCGTACTCGCGCAAGTCGGTAATCCGACGCCCGAGGCGCCGCCCGGTTCGGAGAAGATCCTGCAGCTGGTGCGGTATCTCACGTGGTTCGTCCTGTTGTCCGGGATCTGCGGCATCGTCTACGCGGGCGGCAAGTTCGCCTGGGAGAAGTGGACCGGTGGTGGTCTGGAATCGCCGAAGATGGTGGCGGGCGCGATGATCGGCGGCGTGGTCGCCACCAGCGCGGGCACCATCATGAACGCGGTCATCGGGACCTGATGTCGGCGATGGGTACCGTACACATGCTCGCGGCCGGGTCGCTGGCCTACAAGCAGATGCCCGCCGACGTCCTCGCACCGCTGATGCAGCTGCTCAACTGGCTGCTGTGGTTCGTCCTTCTGGTGTGCCTGGCCTGGATGATCGTCTCCGCGGGGAAGCTGTGGCTGGTCTTTCGCAGTGACCTGGCCATGAACGATGCCTCGCACGGCGTTCTGATGAGCCTGCTGGGTGCTGTGGTGGCGAGCACGGCGTCGGGGATCGCCCTGGCGTTCCTGCCCGCGTGAGCCGCCGGAGCGGGACGGGGACGACGCGGGAATGAATTCGACAGTACTGCGGCCGGCGGACACCGCGGCGTGGCGGCGTGACATCCGCCGCCCCGCGGCCGGAGTCGTCGGCGCCGCGCTGCTGTTCGCGGCGGTCGGCTGCGGCGGTGGCGCGGACTCGGTGGGGCCGGACCTCTCGGCCGCTCCCACCGATGTGCGGTGGCAGCCGTTCCAAGGCGTGCCGCTGCCGCACACCGGCCAGGGACCGCGGTCGACGGCCGACGGCGCGGCGACCGGTTTCGAGCACTCGCCGCGCGGCGCGGCCATCGCCGCGCTGACCCACTCGGTGCGCCTGGCCGTGGCGGCCGATACCCAATGGGCGAAAGTCGCTGCCGCGGAACTGGTTCCGGGCCCGGCCAAGGACGAGTGGGCGATCAACCGGGTGCAGCTTTCGATCACCGGCCCCGCGGGCCCGGAGTTCGCGCCCCGTTTGCTCGGCTACAAGATCACCGGCTACGCGGAGTCGCGGTCCACCGTGGACGTGTACACGGAGTACTCCGACAGGTCGAAGGCGGTGCACCACACGGCCGTGGAGTGGTTCGGCGACGACTGGAGATTGCGGCTGCCGGATCCGGATTCGACCGTGCGACCCATCGATTCGATCGACGCATTACCTACCGACATCGTGAAAGTGGAGGCACCGACGTGAGCGACAGGGAGTCGTACGCGCGCGACCGTGTCTCCTTCGGGATCGTCGCCTCCGCCGCCGTGCTGGCGCTCATCGTGGTGGTCGGCATCTTCGTTTTCGTCAGCCGTGACGACGAGCCGGTCGCCGGCGCGCCCGCCGTCGCCGAAGGCTCCGGCGGCACCGGCTTCGCGAGCCCCGAGCTGGACATCCTCGGCAGACGGGTCGACATCCCGAACAACGCTGCCGGGCAACCGCTCGCGCAGGACCCCTCCCGGCAGCGCAAGCCCAGCGACGCGGACTGGCTGACCGCCGCGCCGGAGGGCACCGCCGAACCACACGGCTGGCAGCGGGTGTACGGCGCGTCCGTCCCGTTCTCCACCTCTGACGGGCCGACCCGGATCGAGGACGACTTGGCCGTCGGGTACTCGCACACCCCGCAGGGCTCGGTGCTGGCCGCGGCGCAGATCACCTACCGGCTCAACGCCCGGCCCGCCCACCGTGATCTGTACGTGCGCCAGGTCCGGGTCTCCGCCCAGCAGATCGCCGCCTACGACAAGGCGCTGGCCGACTCCCGGCTGCCGAAGCAGCAGCCGGAAAAGGTGACCCGCTACTTCGTCGCCTCGGACGCCTTCAAAGTGGATGACTACGCCGACGATCTCGCCATCGTCCGGTTGGCCACCAGGGGCCCGGTGATCGACGGCAAACAGCTGTGGGCGGCGACGCGTCTGGCCATGGTGTGGGACGCGGGCGATTGGCGCCTGAAGCCCACGACCACCAACAACGCCCAGACCGAGTACGTCGAGTCGTTGCAGGGGTGGACGCGATGGTGAGTCGTAGGAGGTCTTCCGATCGCATGCCGCCTGCCGTGCTGGGCGCGGGAGCGCTACTGGCCGTGGCGGTGGCCGCGGTCGTCACCGTGTTCGCGGTCCGGGCCGACGACGCGGCAGCCGGCCAGGTGTCGCAGACGACGGCATCGGCCGACCTTTCCGGCGCACCCGGTCCGGGGTCGTCCTTCGCCGGAACGGGTGCGGACTCGTTCGGTCATCGTTTCGATATCCCGAAAGATCCTGCCGGGCAGGCACTCTCGCAGTCGGGCGCGCCAAGGACGCCGACCGATCCGGAGTGGCAGACCGGCGCGCCGGGTGGGACGAACCAGCCGGGCGGTTGGCAACAGGTGTACGGCGGCCCCGTGGTTCCGTTCTCGACGACCGATGGACCCGCGGGCGTCGACAACGGTGTGCCGACGGGGTTCGCCAAGACCCCGCAGGGCGCCGCCCTGGCCGCCGAGCAGATCTACTGGCGGACCGTGGCCCGGCCCACCGACCACACGCTGTGGCAGCGGCTGGTGATCCTCACGCCCGAGGAACTCGCCGACCGAGCGCGCAAGATCGCCGAGGGCAAAGTGCCCGACGCCTTGCCGGAGAGCGTCAAACCGCTGCTGTACGCGTCCGACGCATTTCGAATCGAAAGCTATGGTGACGATTTCGCTGTTGTTCGTGTCGCCCGCAAGACCCGTGAGTTCCTGCACGGCGGGCGAAGTTGGGTGGCCATGAGACTCAACGTGGTATGGCGTGACGGTGGCTGGAGATTGAAGTCGTCCGCGGGCGACACGCAGCCGCTCGAAACGATCGGTTCGATCGATGGGTGGACACAATGGTGAGGCGGCTAGTCACAATCCTCGCGGTCATCTTCACGGTGATGATCGCGACTCCGACCGTGGCCTACGGCCAGACGTACGGCTTCGACGATACGTGCAACGAGATCCACGACAGCCTCGACGGCCTCGGGCTGCCCGGCTTCACCCTCGGTGACGCCGCGTCCGCCGCGTGTAAGGCGGGCAATGCCGCCTCGCATCCCAACCAGGCTGCGACGGCGGTGAAGGACAAGGCCTGGGACTCCACCTTCGGCAAGGTGGTCGATTCGCTGATGAACGGTCTCGGCGAGGCCATCATCCTGGCGTTGACCTTCTGGATGAAGGTGCCCAACGAGGCGGTCAGCGATTCCGGTTCGTTGTTCACGAAGATCAACGACTACACCTATCAAGCGCAGATCCTGCTGCTGATAGCGTCGGTGATCCTCTCCGGGGCGCGATTGGCCGAAGCCAGACGCGGGGCCGCGATGAACGAGGCGGCCGAATCGTTCCGGATGTTCACCCGTGTCGTGTTCAGTTCCTGGATGCTGGGCGCGGTCATCGTCGCGGGCACGCAGGCGTCGGACCGCTTCGCGGAGTGGATCATCGACGACTCGACCAACGGCAATGCCAAGGACCTCGCCGAGCTGATGGTGAAAACCAGCAAGCTGCAAGCCTTTTCGCCCGGCTTGGTGCTGATCATCGCGATCGTGGGCCTGCTCGGCGCGCTCGCGCAGATCGTGCTCGCCATCGTCCGGCAGGGACTGCTGGTGATCGCGGCCGGCGTGCTCCCGCTGGCTGCGGCGGCCTCCGGCATGAACATCGGCAAGCAGTCCTATCAGAAGCTCATCGGCTGGATCATCGCCTTCATGTTGTGGAAACCGGTGGCGGCGATCGTCTACATGATCGCGTTCACCACGGCGGGCCACGTCGACTCGCTCACTCCGACCAGCGGCTTGCCCGACGGTGAGCAGGCCCAGCGCATGCTGGTGGCGATCGTGCTGTTGTGCAGCGTGGCATTCGTGTTGCCCGCGCTGATGCGACTGGTGACTCCGGCCGTCGCGATCGTCGGCAGCGGCGGTTCGGGTTTCACCGCGGCGGGCGGCACCTTGGTCGGTGTGGCGGCTCTCGGCGCCATGGGCACCAAGGCGGTCGGCGTGAAGGGCACGGCGGCGCCGGGCCGGGCAGGTTATGTGAGCGGCAGCGGCACCGGACCGCGCCCTGGCGGCGCGGGCGGACCGCGTGGTGGCGGCGGCGCACCTCGGCCGACGCCGCCGCGTGGTGGCGGCGGCCCCCAGGGCGGCGCGGCTCCGCGCGCCTCCGGACCTGCGGGCGCGGCCGGGGTAGCGTCCGGAGCGGCCAGGACGGCAGGCCGGATCGGCGTGGCGCGCGCCGCGAGCGGTGGGCTGAGCCGGGCCGACCAAGCCATGGGTGACGTCGCGGGCGATCGCTGGACGAACCGTTCACCCGACCTCGGGAGGAGCACCATTCCGCGATGACAGTCACCGACACCTACGAGCGCCGCTCGTACGGGCTTTGGCAGAAGCCGCGCAGCGCCGGCCTTTTCGGCTTGCGCTGGGAGGAAACCGTGCTCGGCTTCGCGGTCGTGATCACGGCGCTGATCACCGCGATGGTCGGCGGCTTCCAGTGGGGTGTGATCGTCGGCGGCGTCGGCGTCGTCGTGATGGTCCCGCTGGTGTGGCGGACCGGAGGTCGTTCGGGCTACGAGACGGGATTGATGATGTTCAACTGGATGCGCTCGCGCAGTCGTGGCGAGCACGTGTACCGCGGTGGCCGCTTCTCCCGGATTCCCGGCGGCGTCACCCGTTTGCCGGGCCTGCTCGCGCCCTCCAAGTTGTACGAGGGCATCGACGCGGGCGGCTACAGCTTCGGCATGATCCACTTGCCGCAGTTCGCCCAGTACACCGTGGTGCTGCGCGCGTGGCCGCAAGGTCATGAGGCGGTGGACCAGCCCGTGATCGACCGGTGGGTGTCGGCGTGGGGGACCTTCCTGGCCTCGGTCGGACAGACCAGCGACATCGTCGCCGTGGTGCCGGTGATCGACACCGTGCCCGAGACCGGAAACCGTTTGCTCACCGAGGTTTCCACGATCACCAGGCCCGAGGCGCCCGAACTGGCCCAGCAGGTGATGTACGAGTTGGCCACCGAACTGCCGCAGGAGCGCGTGCAGTTGCTGCCGCGGGTGGCGATCACGTTCAAGGCCACCACCGCCGAGCGCCGCAAGAACCCGGCCGAAGAAGCCGTGGAGATCGGACGGCGCCTGCCCGGTATCTGCGCCGCGCTGGCGGAAGCCGGTGTGCGCGCTCAGCCGATGTCGGCGGACGAGGTGATCTCGTTCATCCGCCGCAGTTACGATCCCGCCTCGCAGGCCGACCTGGAGGTGGCCGCGGGCGAACCCGAAGGGCACGGGCTGGACTGGGCGGACGCGGGCCCGGTGTCCCACGACGAGAAGTGGGATTACTTGGTGCACGACGGTGGCCGGTCGGTCACCTGGGAAATGGATGCCGCCCCCGAGGGCGCGGTCGACGAGCGGGTGCTGCAGCGGCTGCTCGCGCCGAATCCCGAAGTGCCGCGCAAACGTATCGCGATCGTGTACCGTCCGCACTCGGCCGCCGACGCCGCCGAGATCGTCGACGACGATTTCAAGAACGCGTTGGTGGCCCAACAGAGCGAACGCGGAGTCGTGTCCGCGGCGGCGACGCTGCGGGTGGGCGCGACTCAGCAGGCCCGCGAGGAGCAGGCCAGGGGTCACGGTGTGACCCGCTTCGGGGCGCTGGTGACCATCACCGAGCCCTTGCGCGGTGACCTGCCGCGCATCGAAGCCATCACGCGCGACCTGTCGACCCAGGCGCGCTTGAAGATTCGGCGGTGCTACCGCTACCAGGCGGCGGCCTTCGCGGCCTCGCTCGGTTGCGGTGTGATCCTGCCGGAACACGCGACAATTCCGAAGGCACTGGCGGGGTGAGCGATTCATGGCACGCGACTACGAGCCACCCGTGCGGGAACGGGACGAGGACGCACGCCGCAGGCGGCTCGAACAATCCGGCCGGGACGAGTGGGGACAGCGGCCGGAACGGCGGCGCCCCACGCGGGACTCGGCGCGGGTGAACGGCGAGGACCGGCAGGGCGTGGACACGACCGACCGGCGAGCGGGCGAGCGTCGCGCTCGACCGGGCGCGGGCCGGTCCGACGGCGTGCGCGCCGACAGGGAGCACACCGAACGCTCCCGCGCCGAGCGGAACTCGCGCATGTCCCGCGACGCGGTCACCGAGCGCATCGCCGCGCGGCCGGAGCGCAACGGCGCCAGGAACGGTCGCGTGGCACGGCCCGCGAAGGTCGACTACACCGCCGACCGCGCGATGGGCAGCCCGTACACGGACAAGGCGGCCCGTCGCGCGAAGGCGAAAGCCGATCGGCGCAAGAAATCCGGGCCACCACTGCTCGACGACGCCACCCGCGCCAAGCTGGAGATGCTCGCCCGGGAGGGCAATGGCCTGCGGGCGGCATGGGCGCAGTTCCGGGTCCGCACCGACGACATCCGCCGCCGCAACTACGCGGCCCGCGCGGAGCAGACGATCGAGGACGGATTCGACCGCAGCACAGCGCAACTCACCGACCGCGGCTACGCGGGCGCGGGCGGCGGCCGGATGAACGTGGTCGGCCGCCCGGTCGAGTACCGTGCTACCACGGCCCAGGTCGCCGGTCTGTGGCCCTGGTCGGTCGGCGCGGGCGCGCCGCTGATCGGCACGCCCCTCGGTTCGCATCTGCACACCGGCGCGCCGGTCTGCTTCGACCCGATGAACTGGTTCATGCGCGGCAGCTTCATCACCGCGCCCAGCCTGTTCGTGCTCGGCCTCAACGGTTTCGGCAAGTCCTCGCTGGTCCGCCGCATCGTGCTCGGCGGCATCGCGCAAGGGATCACGCCGTTGATCCTCGCCGACGTCAAACCGGACTACCGGAAGATGGTCGAGCTCGTCGGCGGCCAGGTGATCGATCTGGGCTACGGGCACGGCAAGCTCAACCCGCTCGCGGCGGGCGTGCTCGGCGCGATCGTCCCGCGACTGGAAGAGTTCCCGGCGCTGCAGCTGCAGGTGTTGCAGGACCTGCGGGCCAGGCAGGTGACGTTGATCGCGGGCCTGGTGGAGCTGGTACGCGGCGACCGTGTCCGCGATTACGAGGAGACCCTGATCGCCACCGCGCTGCGCATTCTCTATCGGCCGGGCAGCGGGTACACGCCGGACAAGCCGCCGATCATGGAGAACCTGCTCGAGGTGATCGTCGGCGGCGGCGAGGAATTGATGCTGGACGCGGGCGCCGACGACACCGCGGAGTACCAGGAGGCGATCAAGGGGCTGCGCCGCTCCCTACGCGCGCTCACCCAGGGACCGTTCGGCGCGGTCTTCAACGGCCAGACCACCGTGCCGATCGATACCAGCGCGGTCGCGGTGTGCATGGACGTCTCGCACATCCCGACCGGCGACAAGAAGCTCAAAGCCGCGGTCATGCTGGCCTGCTGGGCCGACGGGTTCGCCTCGGTCGAGGCCGCGCACGTGCTCGCCGACGCGAAACTCGGTCCGCAGCGCTATTTCCAAGTGGTGATGGACGAGCTGTGGCAGGTGCTCGGCCTCGGTGACTTCATGGTCGACCGCGTCGACGAGCTCACCCGCTTGCAGCGCGGCATCGCCACCGCGCTGATCATGATCAGCCACACCATCAAGGACCTGCAGGCGCTCGGATCGGAAGCCGCCATCGCGAAGGCGCTCGGTTTCCTCGAGCGGGCGCGCGCCAAGATCTTCGGCGCGCTTCCGGCCGAGGAGATCAAACGGCTCGACAGCACGATTCCGTTCACCTCGGCCGAGGAGGAGATGGTGACCGGATGGTCCGCGCCGCAAGCGCTGACCGGCGAGGCGCTCAAACCGGGACAGCAGCGGCCCTCCCCGCCCGGCACCGGTAAGTTCCTGCTGAAAATCGGTGAGGATCGCCGCCCCGGCATCCCCTTCCACATGGAATTCACGCTGTCGGAGAAGGAAAGCGGGATCCACGACACCAACCAGCGGTTCAGCGAGTTCACCGAATCGATCTCGCGGGGAACGGATTCGCCGGGGAGCGCCGCATGATGCCGCACCGGTCCTACCGACGCGTCTCGCCGGAGGTGCGTCAAGCGGCGGTCGAACAGGTCATCGCGCTGACCGGCAAGCTGCGCAGTGAATCGGAGGCCTGCCGCGTGGTCGCCGAGCAGATCGGTGTGCACACGAACTCGGTGCGCAATTGGGTGCGCGCGGCCGAAGGCCCCGGTCTGGAGCGGATGGACGCCACCGCGCTGCGGCGCAAGGTCGCATTGTTGCAACAGCAGTTGGCTGCCGCCGCCGAGATGAACCGCACGCTGGCCGACACCCTCAACGAGACTCGGCGCCGCACGTGAAACCGGGCTGCGCGCGGCACGATGCCGGAGTGCGGCGGTGAGCGGCAAATCCGTGTTGTGGACGGCGCTGGGCGCGGTGCTCGGCCTGATGACCATCGTGCTGGTCATCGTCATGCCCGCCGTCGACGACGCCTGTGAGGGCGGCTCCGTGCTCGGCTCGCAGTCGGTGCTTCCGCCGCTGGGCGGATACCCGCCGGGCGATCGGCGCGCCGCAGCGACAACAGGTTCCGGCGCGAGCCAACCCAATCCGGCCGCGACCGCAACACCCTCACTCGCGGCGGGAGTCGGCCCGCTGCGCCGCACGTTGCCGATGGCCACCGGAACCTTCACGGTGTCGGACACGTTCGGCGCGCGGGGTGGCGCGCACAAGGGCGTCGACCTGGCCGCGCCGGACGGCACGCCCATCTTCTCGGTCTCCGACGGCCGCGTCGTCGCCGCCGGTCCGGCATCCGGATTCGGCAATTGGATCGTCGTCGACTCGGTGGACATCAACGGCCGTTCGTACTCGGCGGTCTACGGCCACATGTGGGACTCCGGCGTCCTGGTCCGGCCGGGCGATACGGTGACCGCGGGGCAGCACATCGGCGCGGTGGGGTCGGCGGGTGAATCCAGCGGTCCCCACCTGCATTTCGAGATCGTCCCGGGCGGCCGGTTCACCGGCGGACGGCAGATCGACCCGCTGCCCTGGCTGGACGGTGCGCCGACCCCGGATGTCGGCGGTGCACGCGCGTATTCCAGCGATCCACGCTGCAGCCTCGGTTTCGGCACCGCCGGTGGCGCGCTGGCCGCGGGCAAGGTGCCACAAGAACTGGAGATCTGGTACCGCCGTGCGGGTTCGATCTGTCCGCAGATCACGCCGTCGCTACTGGCCGCGCAGGGCAGGCAGGAATCCGGTTTCCGGCGCGGCGCGACCTCGCCCGCCGGTGCGCAGGGCCTGGCCCAGTTCCTGCCGACCACCGCGGTGAGCATCGATCCCGACGACGGTCAGCCGTACGTGATCGATGCCGACGGCAACGGCGTGGCCAGCGTGTGGGACGACGGGGACGCGATCGTCGGCCAGGGGCGTTACATGTGCGCGATCGCGCACCAGATCCAGCGGTGGCAGGCCGAGGGCAGGGTGCAGGGCGACATCGTCGCTCTGACGCTGGCGGCGTACAACGCGGGCGAAGGCGCGGTGCTGGCCTCGGGCGGCATGCCGAACCAGCTCGCGGCGCACTACGCCGAGACCCAGCCCTACGTGCGCAACATTCTCACCATGGAAGCGCAATACCGAGCGCCGGGTTCGCTCGGCCGGTTCACCCCTGGGCAGGGCTCGGCCGGCGACCAGATCGTCCAAGCCGCGCACGAGTGGCTCGGCACGCCCTACGTCTGGGGCGGCGGGGGGCCCCAAGGACCGAGCGGCGGGGGGTTGGACGGACCGGGTCTGACCGCGGCGGCGGTGTTCGCGGCGTCCTCCGGCGAGGTGACGCTGCCGCGCACGGCCGAACAGCAGTGGGAGGCAGGCTCGGAGGTGCCGATGAGCAAGGCGCAGCCAGGGGATCTGGTCTTCAGTTCGTTCGGCGCGCGTGGACCCGCGCAGGTCGGCGTCTATGCGGGCAACGGCCGGATGATCCAGTCGGTGCCCGGCGCTGACGTCCGATCCGGCGGTGGCGTTTCGGAAGTCGCGGTGCCAGGAGACGGACGGGCGAGGAGGGTGCTGTGAGCGTTCACGGGCGCGAACACACGGCGGCGGGACTGCCGCGACGCCCCGGTGTGCGGCTAGCCTGGATGGATAGAGCAAATGCACGCGCGAAACTGGTGGTGATGCTGGTGGTGAGCGTCGCGGTGCTGGGTGCGGCCTGTGGCCGGACGGACCGCGCGGACTCGGGATCCGATGCGGCGCATTCCGCTACGTCCACACCCCGGTTGCTGGAGGGCGTGCCCGCCCCCGACCCGGTGACGCCGGACGGTGTCGCGGTCGCGGCGTTGCGGGAAATCTACAGTTGGCAGCCCGCCACCGAGACCCAGGGCGAGTCTCTGGGCCGAGCGCGGAAGTTTCTCGGCCCCAGCCTGATTCGTATGCTGGATGCGACGCCGACCGCGGTGGAGACGCCGAAGTCGACACTGCAATGGGCGGATTGGGCGAGGGAAGGGGCGCATGTGGAGGCGTTCACCTTCGCGTCCGGCGAGAAGGCTCCTGCCCTCAGTGATCCGAACGTCCAGCAGTTCAAGATCGGGATCGAGCAGACCGTCGTCTATCCGAACGGACGCAAGGAGCCGCTGCCGCCCGCGACGGTGATCGCCACCGTCGTGCGCACACCCGACGGCTGGCGGCTC
Organism: Nocardia sp. NPDC004718; assembly: GCF_053601535.1. Lineage (NCBI taxonomy): Bacteria > Bacillati > Actinomycetota > Actinomycetes > Mycobacteriales > Nocardiaceae > Nocardia > Nocardia sp. NPDC004718. The sequence goes on along the minus strand of NZ_JBSGCA010000023.1, from coordinate 28,164 downwards.
GACGCATTCCGCTGACCACTCGCTTTCCGTACCGGACGGCCGACCCAGGAGGGATACATGGCGAAGAAGAAAAAGGTGACGGATCCGGCCATCCCCGGACCCGATGTCAGCCTGCTACTGACCTACGCCGGCTTCGCGATCTTCGGAACCCTCTGGCTCGCGCTGCATCTGGGCAACATGCTCGAGGGCAGCCCGCAGAAGGTTCCGTTCAACCCGATCGCCATCGCGGCCGATCTGGCGCGGGGAAGGCTGCGCTGGCCGGGCGCGGCGACGGCGATCGTGCTGCTGGTGATCCTGAGCGTCGTAGCGTATCTGGTGATCCGCAAGGAGTTGCAGAAGCGCCGGTCCAAAGGCAGGTTGCCGGTCGACGACAAGGCCGACGTGATGGGCAACGGCGGCGCGATCTCGATGCTCACCGAAGCGGGCGTCCGGGAGAAGGCCGAGCAGCTGGGGGTGAAACTCGGCTACGACGACGCTCCGGGCGTGCCGATCGGTGTGGGTGTGGCCGACGGGGTGATGCTCTACGGTTCGTACGAGGACCTGCATCTGGACATCTGGGGTCCACGTCAGGGCAAGTCGACCTCCCGGGTCATCCCGGCGATCCTCAGCGCGATCGGCCCGGTGCTGGCCACCTCGAACAAGCGCGACGTGGTGGACGCCACCCGAGACGTGCGGGAGTCCAAGGGAAGTCCCACCTTCGTCTTCGACCCGCAGGGTGTCGCGGGTGAAGAGCCGACCTGGTTCTGGGATCCGCTGTCCTGGGTGGACGCCAAGCGCGAAGGTTGTGAGATGCGCGCGGCTCGGCTTGCGGGGCACTTCGCCGACGGTGACGACGGCCGCGACACGAAGACCGACGCGTTCTTCGATCCCGAGGCCGAGGACCTGCTGGCCGGGTTGTTCCTCGCCGCCGCCGTCGGCGACCGCAACGGCAGCAGGCCGATCGTGCAGGTCTGGGAGTGGGTGACCAATCCGCAGGACACCGAGCCCATCGAGCTGCTGCGCGCCGCCCGCCATCACTACACGGCCTCGGGCCTGTCCTCGCAGTACAACACCGATCCGCGCACGCGCAGCGGCATCTTCGGCACGGCCAAGAAGATGATCCGCTGCCTGAAACTGTCGAACGTGCATCCGTGGATCTCCCGGGGCGGCGACCGCAGGGAATTCGACGAGCTGGAGTTCCTGGAGAACAACGGAACGCTCTACAGCTTGTCGCTGGAGGGCCGCGGTTCGGCCGCGCCGCTGGTGAGCGCGCTCACCGAGGCGGTGGTGGACGTGGCGATGCGCAAGGCGTCGCAGTCGGCCGGTGGTCGCCTGGCGATCCCGCTGCTGGCGGTGCTGGACGAGGCGGCGAACGTGGTGCGCTGGAAGGATCTGCCCAAGCAGTACAGCCACTTCGGCTCCCGGGGCATCGTCGTGATGACCGTGCTGCAGTCCTGGGCGCAGGGCGCCCGCTGCTGGGGCGAGAGCGGCATGAACGCGTTGTGGTCCGCGGCGAACATCAAAGTGCTCGGCAGCGGCGTGGACGACACGAAGTTCCTGCAGGAGCGTTCGGACGTGCTCGGTGAATACGACGCGATCTCGCAGTCGGTGTCCGAATCCAAGGGCGGCAAGAGCTACTCACGCTCGCTGGGCTCGTCCAAGACGTTCTCGGTCAACGGTCTGGCGACGCTGCCGCGTGGGCGGGCCATCCTGTTCCCGTCCGGTGCGCCACCGGTGCTCATCCGTACCGTGCCGTGGTGGGAGGGTGAGTACGCTTCCGACGTGAAACAGTCCATCTCGCACCATGATCCGCAGCGCAAGACGCAGATCGCGGACGTCATCGGTTCGCCGTCGCTGAGCAAGTCGACGCCACCGCCGGAGTACGGTCAAGTCGAGGAGGTCCGGCCGCTGTGAACGAACCGCAGCAGAACATGCACTACGCGAACGTGGTGGAGTTCGTCGAGAACTATCTCAGCGTGATCTACCGTCGGCAGGTCACCGATCTCAGTGACACCGTGTGGTGCCCGGAGTGGTGGCAGCACGCGGAGGCAATTGCCCGGCTGGATGCGTTATGGCGCGCCTGGGAGCACTACCGCCAGGACGGGGCGACCGGACTGAGCGTCTGGTTCCTGGATCATGCCGATCCGCATATGGCGAAATTGTTCGATCCCAAGGGACCGTTCAAGTATTGCAGTGTGCGCAACGGTCATAAGGACATGCTCAACCCGCTGCCGACGAAAGCGCCGCAGAACGGCATGTTCAGTGACCCGACGATCGGTAACTTCCCTCCGTAGTGGCGATGCGTCACGGCGATTCTCGCCGAGAGGGTTCGAACAGACGAGTGCCCGCTGGATGATCCAGCGGGCACTCGTTCGTCTCTTGCTATCGCGTGCGCTCCAAGCCACGGGGATCCTGTTCCCGTCCTGCCCTGGTAACCGCGGGCGCCTCGCCGGGCCGGGTGCGTACGGCCTCACCCGGCGGCTGTGCCTGCCCCACTTCGATCAGCATCCGCACCGCGGCAAGTTCCGGCGCCACACCCATTTTCGCGAGATGTGCCGCGATCGCCATCCGGCGCTCCTGGGAGTCGTACTGCAAGGCCGGCTTGGCGGCGGCGGCATTGGCCGCCATCCGTGATGCCTCGGCCTGCGCGGAGAAGCGGTCCTTCTCCAGGGACACACCTTTTTCCGGGATCGGCTTCTCGATCAGCCGGGCCAGCTCGGTGTTGCGCGGGTCCTTGGCCTTCGCGTCCCTGGCCTCCCGCAACTGCAGTTCCTTGGCCTCTTTGATCCGGGCCTCGGTGAGCTTGACGCGCGCTTCGGCTTCCTTCTGACCACGCTCGCGGGTACGCAAGGCGACGAGCGTCGCAAGCTGCAACATTGTCCTCATCATGGCCGCGGTTTCCCGGCCGATGTCGTCCAGTTCCTCGGACATGGCTGCTCCCCGATGCTGCGGTGATCACTATGGATGATGGTGGTGCTTCGTTACGGACGCCGCCACGCGAACTGTAGTCCCGTGCAGCGGGTCCCGCCTGCAAACGTGGACACCCGAAGAACTTGTGGCGTGGCACTTTCTGCCCGGGGATAGCCCGGTCCAGACCGCACTACGCTGCAAGAACTCCTTGTTTCGAGGTTACCTGACGATGGTCGGCACAATCGCACGAGCGTGCTGCTTTATCAGCATATATCGCACATTTCCGGCGTGTCTTCGGGCGCGCCGGATGATCTTCGGACTGAGGGCACCCTAACCGAAGAAAGGTCCACTATCTTCACTTCGGCCGCACGGACGTGGATACGGTTCGGGCCCGCGACCGGAGACGGCCGCGGGCCCGGGATCCGCGCTCAGCGGTCGATGCGCACCGACTGGATCGTGACCGGCTGCTTGGGCTTCCCGTCTCCGGGGCCGTTGGAGTCGTCCTGGCCCAGCGCGGCGATCTTGTCCAACGTGCCGAGGCTGTTGTCGTCCACGGTGCCGAAGATCGTGTACTGCGGCGGGAGCAGAGAATCGGAGTACACGATGAAGAACTGGCTGCCGTTGGTTCCCGGTCCCGCGTTGGCCATGGCCAGCACGCCACGCTTGTACGAGATCGGCTCCGAAGTCGCCGCCGGATCGTTCGCAGCGTACTGGTCGGTCGGGTATTCGTTGTCGAACTCGTAACCGGGCCCGCCCATTCCGGTACCCGTGGGGTCGCCGCACTGCAGGACCTTCAGGCCCTCGCCCGCGGTCATGCGGTGACAGCTGGTGCCGTCGAAGTAGTTCTGCGCCGCCAGACTGACGAAGCTGTTCACCGTGCACGGCGAATCGGCGTTGTTCAGGGTCAGCCCGATCGGCCCCTGACTGGTGTCCATGCTGACGCTGACCTTGGCGTCGACGCCGGTGGTGGGGATGCCGCCGGCCTTCGGCTTGTTCACCGGCTTGTCCGCGGGCTTGGCGCTGTCGCGGTAGGTGCAGTCGACCGTCGCGGGCTTGGCCTTCGCGGAGGGCGGGGCGGCCGCGGCTGGAGTGCTGGACAGCGAGGCGTCGGCGACATCGGAGCTGTTGCTGTCGTCGCCGCGGGTCAAGAAGTACACCCCGGTCACCGCGGCGACCACCACGACGACACCGAGTACCGATCCGGCGATGGTGAGTTGCTTGCGCTTGCGCGCCCGCTCGGCCCGGTTGGCGAGCTGACGTTCCAGCTTGCGTTTCGCCGCTGCTCGTCGCTGTTCGTTGCTCGGCACTACCACGTTCCTCCCGTATCCGGTTACATCGGGATAAGAGTGTGCCATTTCTACCTGAGACTGTTCCGCAACCTTCCTGAGAGTCGGTTCGGGGAACCGGTTGGACTTGCGGTGCCGTAGTGGTGGAAACTGGACCATCGTGACCAAGACCAGCAGCTTCTCCGCCCCGAAGGGGGTACCGGACTACGTGCCGCCCGGCTCGGCAGAGTTCGTCGCGGTGCGCGACGGCCTGCTCCGCGCCGCCCGACTGGCCGGGTACGGGCATATCGAGCTGCCGGTCTTCGAGGACACGGGCCTGTTCGCCCGCGGTGTCGGCGAGTCCACCGACGTGGTCACCAAGGAGATGTACACCTTCCCCGACCGCGGCGACCGCAGCGTCACGCTGCGTCCCGAGGGCACGGCGGGCGTGATGCGCGCGGTCATCGAACGCGGCCTCGATCGCGGTCAGCTCCCGGTGAAGCTGTGCTACGCGGGTCCCTTCTTCCGCTACGAGCGGCCGCAAGCGGGCCGGTACCGCCAGTTGCAGCAGGTGGGCATCGAGGCCATCGGCGTCGACGATCCGGCGCTCGACGCGGAGGTCATCGCGATCGCCGATGCCGGGTTCCGCGGCCTGGGCCTGGACGGATTTTGCCTCGAGGTCACCTCGCTGGGTGACGAGACGTGCCGCCCGCAGTACCGCGAACTGCTGCAGGATTTCCTGTTCGGCCTGCCGCTGGACGAGGAGACGAAGCGGCGCGCCCAGCTCAACCCGCTGCGCGTGCTGGACGACAAGCGGCCCGAGGTACGGGAGATGACCGCGAACGCGCCGCTGATGATCGATCACCTGTCGGAGTCGGCCAAGGCGCACTTCGAGCAGGTGCTCGGCCACCTCGAGGCGCTGGGCGTGCCGTACGTGGTGAACCCGCGCATGGTGCGCGGCCTCGACTACTACACCAAGACCACGTTCGAGTTCGTGCACGACGGTCTCGGCGCGCAGTCCGGCATCGGCGGAGGTGGCCGCTACGACGGTCTCATGGCCGAGCTCGGGGGACAGCCGCTGTCGGGTATCGGGTTCGGCCTCGGCGTCGACCGGACCATGCTGGCGCTGGCGGCCGAGGGGAAGTCGGCGGGCAACCCGGCGCGCTGCGAGGTGTTCGGCGTGCCGCTGGGCGACGCCGCCAAGCAGCGGCTTGTGGTGGTCGCCGCGCAGTTGCGCGCGGCGGGCGTCCGGGTCGATCTGGCCTATGGCGGGCGCGGTGTGAAGGGCGCGATGAAGGCGGCCGACCGTTCCGGGGCGAAGTTCACCCTCGTGCTCGGCGATCGTGACCTCGCGGAGAACACCATCGGGCTCAAGGACATGGCGACCGGTGATCAACGGCAGATTCCGCTGCCCGAGGCGGTCGGCGTGATCCGGGAGTCGCTGGCCGGGTAGCGAGACGGCGGGTGCGCGCTGCCCGTCGAGTTTCGCGGCGCGCCCGCCGCGCGCACGGTACTGTGCGTCGAACCCGTCGTCGGCCGGGTGACGGGAGCAGTTGCGTGACCGGCGCGCACACCACCGCCGCCGGAGTCGCGAGAGGGCGGAGTAGTGTCCACGAATTCTGATGACGAGCGGGCGCTCGCGCCGGTGGGCCTCGATCTGGTCGCGCCCGAGTTGTACGCGCCGATGTTGCGCCGCCTCGCGCTGGCCGCGTCGGGCATCGGAGTGGGCGCGGCTCTGCTGGCCGCGACCGTGGTGAGCTGGCCGATCGCCGCGGCGGTCGGCGTCGTCGTCGGCGCGCCGACCGTACTGTACGCCGTCGCGCTGCGCCGGCGGCGAATGTGGTTGACCGGCACGATGATCCACGCCCGCAGGCTGTTCGGTGAACGGCGGGTGGAGATGTCGGCGGCCACCGGGGTCGAGGTCCTGGTGTTCCCGGCCCGGTTGAGCCGGATCGCTCTGCGGGTCACCGCGGGTGAAGTCTCCCAGGTCGTTCCGCTGGCCATGTACACCGATGTGGGCAGCGGCCGCGAATTGCACTTGGTCGGTTTGCGCAGGCTCGCGGACGCGCTTGCCACAAGTCGATTGGCCGCGGCCGTAGCGGTTTCCGAGATGCTGGTGCGGCAGTTGCGGGCCGAGGCGCGCGACGCCGGGCTGGAGGAACGGCCGCTGTATCGCGCCGTGCGGCTGGCGCGCGCCAAGGACGTGGTTTCGCCGATCGTGCTGACCGACAGCGAGGTCGCCACGCTCAGCTGACCCCGCGGTTCTCCTCCGGGGCCGGTGCCGGGCGGCGCACGAGTCACTGTCGCGTAGCTCACCGCCGGCGTTCGGCGGCGGTGAGAGTGGTTAGGGTGGGCAACAGAAGTCCGCCTACCGCAAGGAGTTCGTCGTGAGCACCGCCGCTGGGACCGTGACCGTCACCGTGACCGGAGCCGCGGGCCAGATCGCCTACGGCATGCTGTTCCGGATCGCTTCCGGCGCGATGCTCGGCCCGCACACGCGCGTGCGTCTACGGTTGCTGGAAGTCCCCGCCGCGGTGGCGTCGCTGGAGGGCGTCGCGATGGAACTGGAAGACGGCGCGTTCCCGTTGCTGGAGTCCATCGATATCAGCGACGACCCGTGGATCGGCTTCGCGGGCGCCGATATCGCCCTGCTGGTCGGCGCGCGGCCGCGCACCGCCGGGATGGAACGTTCGGATCTGCTCGCCGCCAACGGCGCGATCTTCACCGAGCAGGGCGCCGCGATCAACGCCAGCGCCGCGGACGACGTGAAGGTGCTCGTGATCGGCAACCCGGCCAACACCAACGCCTTCATCGCCATGAGCAACGCACCGGACGTGCCCGCCGAGCGTTTCACCGCCATGACGCGGCTGGACCACAATCGCGCCATCGCGCAACTGGCCAAGAAGACCGGTGCGCCCGCCGCCGACATCGCGCGGGTCGCGATCTGGGGCAACCACTCGGCGACGCAGTACCCCGACATCGCGCACGCCACCATCGCGGGACGTCCCGCCCTCGACCTGATCGGCGATCCGGCGTGGCCGACCGAGCAGTTCGTGCCCACCGTGCAGCAGCGCGGCACCGCCATCATCCAGGCCCGCGGCGCGTCCTCGGCGGCGAGTGCGGCCAGCGCCGCGATCGACCACATCCACGACTGGGTGCGCGGCACGCGGCACGGCGACTGGGTTTCCATGGCCGTCGCCTCGGACGGCTCCTACGGCGTGCCGGAAGGGCTGATCAGCTCGTTCCCGGTCACCTGCGCGAACGGCGAGTACACCATCGTGCCCGACCTGGCGATCGATGCTCTGGCCCGTCCCCGGATCGATGCGTCGGTCGCGGAGTTGGTGCAAGAGCGCGACGCCGTCGTCGACCTCGGTTTCGCCAAGCGCGCCTGACCGGGGCGCCGCGAGCGTCCGCCCCGCAGCGCCGGTCAGGCTCGGCCGGTTATCCGACCGTCCAGGTTTCGGATCCGGTGAGCAGCGACTGCAGCGATTCGGGACCGACGGGTTTCCGTTCCCGCGCCGTCTCGGTCTGGTAGCGCACCGCGTCGTCGTAGGTCGGTCGAGAGACGCTGCGGAAGATACCTGTGACCACGTGTTCGAGCCCTTGATCGGACAGCCGCGACAACGCGTAGGCGTACTCGGGGTTGTCGGCGTAGGCGTCGTGCACCACGATATCGGACTCCGCGACGCTGTCGGCCCGGGCCACCGCGAGCCCGAAACCCTTTCGTATCACCGCGAATTCGCCCTCTGTCCCGAATCGGATCGGCTCGCCGTGCCGCAGCGGGACGAGATGGTCGGCGGCGTTGTCCCGGCGCAGCACGTCGAACGAGCCGTCGTTGAAGATCGGGCAGTCCTGCAGGATCTCCACGAACGACGTGCCCCGGTGTTCGGCGGCGGCGCGCAGCACCTCGGTGAGCCCCGCGCGATCGGAGTCGAGCGCACGGGCGGCGAAGGTCGCTTCCGCGCCCAGCGCCACCGACAGGGTGTTGAACGGGTGGTCCACCGAGCCCATCGGGGTCGACTTGGTGATCTTGCCCTGTTCCGAGGTGGGTGAGTACTGGCCCTTGGTCAAGCCGTAGATCCGGTTGTTGAACAGCAGGATCGTCATGTTCACGTTGCGGCGCAGCGCGTGGATGAGGTGGTTGCCGCCGATGGACAGCGCGTCGCCGTCACCGGTGACCACCCAGACCGACAGATCGGGCCTGCTGACCGCCAATCCGGTCGCGATAGCGGGCGCGCGACCGTGAATGGAATGGATGCCGTAGGCCTCCAAGTAATACGGGAAGCGGCTGGAGCAGCCGATCCCGGACACGAACATCAGGTTCTCCCGGCGCAATCCGAGTTCCGCCAGGAAGCCGCGCACCGTCGCCAGGATCACGTAGTCGCCGCAGCCGGGGCACCAGCGCACTTCCTGATCGGAGGTGAAGTCCTTCACCTTCTGCGGTCCGTCCGCGGACGGCACCCCGGATACACCGGTGAGTCCCAGGTCGGTGCCGACCAGTGCGGTTTCCACGATGGTCATGCGATACCCCCAGACATCCGATATGTGGCTGCCTCGCCTGCGCTGGGCTGTGGACGGCCTTCGTCCGGCAGTGTTCTATAGGTGGCCCGCGCCCGTGCGGCGAAGACCTTGTTCTGTTCCAGCTCCTCGATCGACCCGTCCAGCGCCGCGTCGATGACCCCGACCAGCTCCTGAGCGGAGAACGCGGTGCCCGCGATCTTCGTCCACGGTCGCACGTCGACCAGGTACTTCGCCCGTAGCAGCGTGGCGAGCTGGCCGCCGTTCATCTCGGGCGCGACCACGACGCGATAACGGCGCAGTACGTCACCGAGGTTGGCGGGCAACGGATTCAGATGCCGTAGATGCGCCTGGGCGACCGGCGCACCGCGCCGCCGCGCGCGACGGCAGGCCTCGCCGATCGGGCCGTAGGAACTGCCCCAGCCGATCAGCAACAGCTCGGCGGTACCGTCCGGATCGTCCACCACGAGATCGGGCACCTCGATGCCGTCGATCTTGGCTTGACGCAGGCGAACCATGAGTTCGTGATTGGCCGGGTCGTAGGAGATGTTGCCGCTGCCGTCCGCCTTCTCGAGGCCGCCGATGCGGTGGGCGCGGCCCTTCGTGCCAGGGACGGCGAGCGGCCGGGCGAGCGTGTCGGGATCGCGTGCGTACGGCTGGAACGGGTCGGTGTCGTCGCCTTCCGGTTCGAACGCCGGGTCGATCGGTTCCAGCTCCGCCACCTGCGGGATGGACCACGGTTCGGAGCCGTTCGCGATCGCGCCGTCGGACAGCAGCAGCACCGGAGTGCGGTAGGTGAGGGCGATTCGCGCGGCTTCCACCGCGGTGGCGAAGCAGTCGGCGGGCGAGCGTGGCGCGAGCACCGCTACCGGTGATTCGCCGTTGCGGCCGTAGAGCGCCTGCAACAGATCGGCCTGTTCGGTTTTGGTCGGCAGTCCGGTCGACGGTCCGCCGCGCTGCACATCGATCACCACCAGCGGCAGCTCCGTCATCACCGCCAGGCCGATGGTCTCGCTCTTGAGCGCGAGCCCGGGGCCGGATGTGCTGGTGACGCCGAGCGCACCGCCGAGCGCGGCGCCGAGCGCCGCGCCGATCCCGGCGATCTCGTCCTCGGCCTGGAAGGTGGTGACGCCGAAATTCTTGTGCTTGCTCAGCTCGTGCAGGATGTCCGAGGCCGGCGTGATGGGATAGGTGCCGAGGAAGACGGGCAGCCCGGCGAGCTGACCGGCGGTGATCAGGCCATAGGCGAGTGCGGTGTTGCCGGTGATCTGGCGATAGGTGCCCGGCGGGAGTTTGGCCGGCGCGATCTCGTAGGTGGTGGCGAAGCTCTCGGTGGTCTCGCCGTAGTTCCAGCCCGCCCGGAACGCCAGGATGTTGGCCTCGGCGATGTCGGGCTTGGTCGCGAACTTCTCCCGCATGAACTGCTCGGTGCCGCCGATCGGGCGCCCGTACATCCAGGACAGCAGGCCGAGGGCGAACATGTTCTTCGCGCGCTGGGCGTCCTTCTTGCCGACTCCGGTCGATTCGGTGGCGCCGAGGGTGAGCGAGGTCATCGGGACGCGGTGGACGACGAAGTCCGACAGCGTCTCGTCGGCCAGCGGATCGGCGGCGTAACCCACCTTGGCGAGGGTCCGCTTGGTGAACTCGTCGGTGTTGACGATGACGGTGGCGCCGCCTGGGAGATCCTCCAGATTCGCCTTGAGCGCGGCCGGGTTCATCGCGACCAGCACGTCGGGCTGGTCACCCGCGGTGAGGATGTCGTAGTCGGCGATCTGGATCTGGAAGGACGAGACGCCGGGCAGCGTGCCCTGGGGCGCTCGGATCTCGGCGGGGAAGTTGGGCTGGGTGGCCAGGTCGTTGCCGAAGGCAGCGGCCTCGTGGGTGAAGCGATCGCCGGTCAGCTGCATTCCGTCGCCGGAGTCCCCGGCGAAGCGAATGACGACCTTTTCCAATTTAGCTGTGCCGACATCGTTTTGGTGTGAAACCATATGCCTGCTTCACTTCCTCGTCGCTGAGAGGTGCCATCGCCAAACTACTCCGTCGAACGCGGTGCGCGCCCGTGAAGCGCGCGGACCGGCGAGATTCGGCGGTGCGGGCGTCAGGCGAACAATGCCAGCTGCGCGTCGCTCGCGTGCGCGGTTTCGGCTCGTGTCTCCGGTTCGGGTCGTCCGCGCGCCGTCAAACCGTGCTCCGCCAGCAGCGGAGCGACCCGCGCGCGCAGCCACGCGGAGTACTCCGGCGTGACGTAGGCGCCGCGCCGGTACAGCTGGCGGTACCGGCGCAACAACGCCGGATGGTGCTCGGCCAGCCAGGACAGGAACCAGCCCCTGGTACTGCCGCGCAGGTGCATGGGGAACGCGACCGCCGATCGAGCCCCGGCCTCGGCGATCGCGCCGAAGACCGCATCCAGGTGGGCGCGTCCGTCGGTGAGGCAGGGGATGACCGGTGCGACCAGCACGTTGACGGCGAAACCCGCGTCGGCGAGCGCGCGAACCAGGTCCAGGCGGGCTCGTGGTGACGGGGTGCCCGGCTCCAGGCTGTGGTGCAGATCCTCGTCCAGTATCGCGATGGACATCGCGAGACTCACCGGCACCTCGCGGGCGGCCGAGGTGAGCAACGGCAGGTCCCGTCGCAGCAGGGTGCCTTTGGTGAGGATGGAGAACGGGGTGCCGGATTCGGTCAGCGCGCGAATGATGCCCGGCATCAAGCGGTATCGGCCCTCGGCGCGCTGATAGGGATCGGTGTTGGTGCCGAGCGCGACCGGCTCGCGGCGCCAGGACCGCCTGCCGAGTTCCTTGCGTAGCACCGCGGCGACATTCGTCTTGACCACGATCTGCGAATCGAAGTCCCGGCCCGCGTCCAGATCCAGATATTCGTGCGTGCCGCGCGCGAAACAGTAGCGGCAGGCGTGCGAACAACCCCGCATGGGATTGACGGTCCATCGGAACGGCACGTTCGCGCCCTCGGGCACCCGGTTCAGGGCGCTCTTGCACAGCACCTCGTGGAACGTGATGCCCTCGAACTCCGGCGTCCGTACGGTGCGCACCAGACCGGCCCGGGACAGCCCGGGCAAGGCGCCGTCCTCGGCCTCCAGGGTCTGGCTTTGCCACCGCACCCCCTCAGTCGAACATGTGTTCTAGCGGCTGTCAAGCGATCTGCTTGGTGCCCGGCGGTGTCAGCGCGGCCGGGTCGGCGAAGAAGGTGACCAGGTCGCGCACCGTGTCGTCGAGCGGGCGCGGCCGGTAGCCGAGCTCGCGCACGGCCTTGCCGTGGTCGACCACCGGCGCGGAGATCAGCGCGCCGAGCGCCGCCTTGGAGACGATGTCGGAGTTGAACAGCTTGCCGATCGGCGCGAGCGCCGGGATGACGCCGGACACGAGCTTGGGGGAGATGGCGAACCTCGGGCCCCGCTTGCCGCCATGGGTCGCGGCGACGCGACACAACAGTTCTAGCATCGAGATCATCGATCCGCCGAGCAGGTAGTTCTCGCCCGTGCGGCCGTGCTCGCCCGCGAGTACCAGGCCCGCGGCGACGTCGCGCACGTCCACCAGGTCGAATCCGCCGCCGATCATGGCGGGCACGCGACCGAGGGCCGCGTCCCTGAGCGTCCGGTTGATGCGCGAGAGCGGCTTGCTGTAGTCCAGTGGGCCGAAGACGCCGGTGGGATTGCACAGCACCGCGTCGAGTCCCTGGTCGATCACCTTGCGCAGCGCCACCTCGCCCGCCCATTTCGAGCGGTCGTAGACCGGCAGCGCCGGGTCGGTCGACCGTGGCGCGTTCTCATCGATCCGGCCGCCGCAGCTGTACTGGTCGAACGCGTGGATCGAGCTGGCGTGCACCATCCGGCGCGCGCCGGCCGCCAGCGCCGCCTCGGCGACCACGCGCACGCCCTCGGTGTTCACCCGCCAGGCGAGATCGTTCTTCTCGGCCAGGGTGATCACCGCGACCAGGTGGTAGACCACCTCGGCTCCGTCCAGCGCGGCGCGCATCGACGCCGGGTCGAGCACGTCGCCACGCAGCCAGGTGACGCCGGGTGCCGCCGGCTCGGCGGGAACGGCCCGATCGATGGCCGTGACCTGGTGACCGCGCTCGGTGAGGAGGCGGAGCAGATTCGTGCCAAGGTAGCCGGCTGCGCCGGTCACTGCGACCTTCATGGGACAGAGAATATAGAACTTGTTCTAATTTGCAACACGTTCCAGTTATGCCGGGTTTGCCCGGTCGTGCGGCGCGTTCGGGCTCGAAACATGCCGGTCCGGTCCGCTATATTGAGCGCAACCGTAGCGGCCCTTGCCGATTCGGCAGGGAGCAGGCGAATCACCACAACTGCATGACGCTGATCTGTACGACGATTTGGGGGGCAACTCGATGAGTGATCTCTCGGTAGAGACCGAAGCGGTCCGGGCGTTCGCCGCCACCAACGCCGGTATCGCCGGTGATCTCGCGGGGGCGGGCAATTTCGACGCGGTGAAGAACGTTTCGGCGCTCGTCCCGGTGTTCGGCTTGATCGGGGCCGATTACCTGGCGATGTTCGCCGCGGCGCAAGTGTTGCAGGCCAAGGACATCAACGATCTGTCCGCCAAGTACGCCAAGCTCTCGGACTCGGCGTTCAGCGCGGCCGCGGCCTACGACGCGGTCGATTGGTCCAACGCGGGCGCGCTCGGGTCGATCGCGGGCCAGATCGGGGGCGCGGTATGAGACCGCTGGACAGCGGCGTCATCGCGCCGGAAGATCACGCCGTCGCGCACGCGGCCGAACAAAACGTCGCCATCGGCCAGCAGACGGTGCTGGACGCGTTGCAACAGACACCGGCCCAAGCGGTGCTCGACCTGCCGCTGCCGCAGTTGCCCGAAGATCTGCCGCCCATCGAGCCGCCCGCCTTCGTGCTGTCCCGCAAGATCTCCGAGGATCAGCAGTCGGCCGCCACCGTGCCCGCCGGTCTGCCCGGACTGGGCGGTACACCGAGCGCCGAGGACGGGCACGGGATCGCGCACGACGCGTCCGCGCTGCTCGGGGACACGAACAGCGTGGTCGGCCAGATCGGTGCGCCCGCGGTCGAAGCGGCGCTCGATCAGGCGAACGGCGTGCTGAACGGTGCGCTCGCCGCCGCGCCGAGCGCGATCAGCGGCGCGGTGAACCAGGCGGCGGCCGCAACCGGATCGCTGCCTGCCTTGCCCGCCGATCCGGTGGCCGCCCTGCTCCAGGGCGTCGCGGTGCCCGCGCTGCCCGGCGTCGACGTCTTGATGAAGCCGATCCTGGACCTGCTGAGCAGCTTCGGCACCGGCGTCATCGGCGCGTTCGATCCGACCGCGATCCTCAGCCAGTCCTCCAAGGTCATCGAGATGGCCATGCAGGTCGGCAAGGGCAGCATGAGCACGGTCGAGCAGCTGTGGCAGAGCCAGGCCGCGCGCAACGCCCAGGCCACCAGCCAGCAGGCGAACGTGCAGGGCCAGGAGACCAGTCAGCGGGGCATCGACATCTCCGAGCTCACGCAGCGCGCCGCCACGGTGGTGCAGCAGGGCAACGCGCAACTGCTCGGCATCGCCTCGTCGTTCGCCACTCAGGCGACCGCGCTCGCGCCGGTGATCCTCACTCCACCCGCCCAGGCGACGCTGATGGCCTCGGCCACCGAACACCTCGGTCAGGCCGTCGGCGTGGTCAACGCCACCCGCGGCGACTTGGCCGGTAAGACCGCCGAGCTCAGCGGCATGGTGCAGCAGTTGGTCGCGCCGGGCGGCGGACCCGCGCCGCAGGAGGTCGCGCAGGCGCTGGCGGAGAACGTCGGCCAGCCGATCCTGGAGCAGGCTCAGTCGACCGCGTCGGACACCGCGACCAAGGCGGCCGGCCTGGACTCCGCCACGCCGTCGACGTCGACGCCGTCGACCACGCCGTCGTCGGTGCACAGCACCTCGCACAGCCCGACCACCAGCCACGGCACGCCGAGCAGCCTGCTCGGCAGCAGCCCCGGCCGTCCCGGCAGCCCGAGCACGTCCTCGGTCCCCAAAGCCACCGGCCTGCCCGGCGCCACGGTCGCACCGATCCGGCCGGTCGCAGGCGTCCCGGGCACTTCGCTCGGTACCGGCGCGCCCGCGAGCACCACACCGGCCGGATCGAGCAGCTTCATGGGCGGCCCCGGCGCCGCGGCGGGGCAGCGCGGCACCGACGAGGAACACTCGCGTACGGTGCAGCCCTACTCGAGCCCCACGGGCAACGACGACCTCACCGGCCCGCTGGGCGAGTCGACGCCGGACGTCATCGGTGCGACGCACTCGGACGAGATCATCAGCTCGGACTACGCGCAGGACCAGTTCTGACGGACGCCGGATAGGCGACGCGCCGCACCCGGCCCGAATGGATCAGCGCCGGGCCGGGCGACGGGCAAGTCTCAGTTGTCCTGTGTGAACGAGTCGATCAGTTTCCGGTAGAGGTCGGCGAAGCGTTTGCGCGCGGCCTGTTGCTCGGCGCCGAGCCCCTCGGTGGTGTCCGGCGAGTACACCACGAGATGCACGTCGTCCGACGGCGACTGCGGCATGAAGTCGATGATCCGGCTGCTCTGGTCGGTGGCCTTCGGCACGCCGAGGTCCACCGTGGCGAGCGCTTTGGTCTCCGCAAGCGCCGCGTTGAGCACATCGGGTGGGATATGGCCGTCGATCCGCTTCGGCGGGGTCTCGGGACTGCGCTCGGCGGCCACCGCATCGGGGCTGCTCACCGCACGGCCGTCGGCGAAGATCTCCAGCTGCGGGCGCAGATCCGTCCGGGCCTGCCAACCGTCCGGAATGGTGGTCAGCGTGAACAGCGCCAGCGGCGCGGCGATCGGCGGTAGCGCACTGGGTCGATCCAGTGCAGGGTCGGCCGTGGCGGCGCCCGAGCCCACCGCGACGATCAGCGTCACAACCAGCAGAACGGCTTTCGTTACTCGCATCGATCCCATCTTCCGGTGCTGTCCGTGTCCGTCTGCGGCACAGACGAACTGCCGTAGATCATGACAGCGCGCCGACCCCTGGCGGGAGTCGGCGCGCTGTATCGATCGGATCCGGTGCTACCGCAGGCCGGACGGGTTGTTCAGATCCGGAGCCGAGTATGTGTCGCAAGCCCTCACCTGACCGGTCTTGTAGCCGGTGAGGAACCATTTCTGCCGCTGCTCGGACGAACCGTGGGTCCACGCTTCGGGATTCACCCGGCCCTGGGCGGCGCGCTGGATGCGGTCGTCGCCTACCGCGGCTGCCGCCGACAGCGCGTCGTTGACATCCTTGTCCGACAACGGTTTCAGGAACGGCTGATTGCCGCCGGGCGCGGGCTGCTTGTCCGCGAAATGCGCCCAGATGCCCGCGTAGCAGTCGGCCTGCAATTCGGTGCGCACCGCGTCGGAGTCCGCCCCGCGTGGATCGCGCTGAGCGCGGCCGATGTCACCGAGCAGGTTCTGGATGTGATGGCCGATCTCGTGCGCCACGACGTATTCCTGTGCCAGCGGGCCACCGCTGGAACCGAATCGATCCACCAGTTCCTGGAAGAAACTGGTGTCGAAGTACGCGGTCCGGTCGGCCGGGCAGTAGAACGGTCCCACCGCGCTGGTGGCGTTGCCGCATCCGGTCGAGGTGGCTCCGGAGAAGAGCACGACCTTCGGCTTCTGGTAGCGCTTCCCGGCCTGGTTGGGCAGTTCGGCCGACCACACCGCGTCCAGGCTCTGCGCGGTGAGCGCCACCCGGCAGTCGACGTATTTGTTGGCATCCGCCCCGGTCTTGCAGTGGCTCGGGGTGCCCGCCGTGCTCGGCTGCGTCTGGCTCTGGTCCTGCGAGCCGGTGAAGTTGCCGAGGATGGATCCGGGGTCGCCGCCCAGCAGCAGCGCCAGCACCAGCACGATGAGCCCGCCCGCGCCGCCGCCGAGCGCGAGCTTGCCGCCCATGCCGGGACCGCCGGACGAAACCCGGTCGGGGTCGATTTGCATGCCCTCGTTGAAGGTCATCGTCGTCGCTTTCTCGCTCGTCCCGGGGTCACCCAACCCTCGGTCGTCGGCGACCCCCGGTTCACACTCCCTCGAATACAGCTTGGCACGGGCGCGTCGATATCGGTTTCCACTCACCGAATGTGTCTCACTACGATGGACTCGCACTTGGTCACACCGCGCCGGTGCCAGAGTCGTCGAAAGGAACCCCGTGCTGCGCACCCACTTGGCTGGTTCGCTGCGAAGCGAGCATGCCGGTCAGACCGTCACTCTCACCGGCTGGGTGGCGCGGCGGCGTGACCACGGTGGGGTGATCTTCATCGATCTGCGCGACGCGTCCGGTGTGGCCCAGGCCGTGTTCCGCGAGGGCGAACCCGCCGAGCAGGCACACCGACTGCGCGCGGAGTACTGCGTGCGCGTCACCGGCATCGTGGAACCGCGGCCGAGCGGCAACGAGAACCCGGAACTGCCGACCGGCGCCATCGAGGTGAACGTCACCGAGCTCGAGGTGCTGAACGAGAGCGCCCCGCTGCCCTTCCAGCTGGACGAGCAGCCCGGTGAGGAAGCGCGCCTGAAGCACCGCTACCTGGATCTGCGCCGCGAGGGCCCGGCACACGCCATCCGGCTGCGGTCCAAGGTCAACGCGGCCGCCCGCGAGGTGCTCGGCCGCCACGAGTTCGTCGAGGTGGAGACGCCGACGCTGACCCGGTCGACGCCCGAGGGCGCGCGCGACTTCGTGGTGCCCGCCCGCCTGCAGCCGGGCAACTTCTACGCCCTTCCGCAGAGCCCGCAGCTGTTCAAGCAGTTGCTCATGGTCGGCGGCATCGAACGCTACTTCCAGATCGCGCGGTGCTACCGGGACGAGGACTTCCGCGCCGACCGCCAGCCGGAGTTCACCCAGCTCGACATCGAGATGAGCTTCGTGCGCCAGGAGGACGTGATCCTGCTGGCCGAGGAGATCCTGGTCGCGCTGTGGAAGCTGATCGGCTACGAGATCCAGACCCCGATCCCGCACATGACCTACGCGGAGGCCATGCGCCGGTTCGGTAGCGACAAGCCCGATCTGCGTTTCGGCGTGGAGATCACCGAGTGCACCGACTACTTCAAGGACACCCCGTTCCGGGTGTTCCAGGCGCCTTATGTCGGCGCGGTGGTCATGCCGGGCGGTGCGAGCCAGCCGCGACGCCAGCTCGACGCCTGGCAGGAATGGGCCAAGCAGCGCGGCGCCAAGGGTCTGGCGTACGTGCTGGTGAACGAGGACGGCACACTGGGCGGCCCGGTCGCGAAGAACCTCACCGAGGCCGAGCGCGACGGCTTGGCCAAGCACGTCGGCGCGGTTCCGGGTGACTGCGTGTTCTTCGCCGCGGGCGCCGCCAAGGCGCAGCGCGCGCTGCTCGGCGCGGCGCGGGTCGAGATCGCCCGCAAGGTCGGTCTGATCGATGAGGACGCCTGGTCGTTCGTGTGGATCGTGGACGCGCCGCTGTTCGAGCCGACCGTCGAGGCGACCGCAAGCGGTGACGTGGCAGTGGGCCATTCCGCCTGGACCGCGGTGCACCACGCCTTCACCTCGCCGAAGCCGGAGTCGCTGGACACCTTCGACACCGATCCGGGCTCGGCGCTGGCCTACGCCTACGACATCGTCTGCAACGGCAACGAGATCGGCGGCGGCTCGATTCGTATCCACCGTCGTGACGTGCAGGAACGCGTCTTCGAGGTGATGGGCATCACCCCGGAGGAGGCGCAGGAGCAGTTCGGCTTCCTGCTGGACGCTTTCGCCTTCGGCGCGCCGCCGCACGGCGGCATCGCCTTCGGCTGGGACCGGGTCACCGCACTGCTGGCGGGGGAGGACTCGATCCGCGAGGTCATCGCGTTCCCGAAGACCGGCGGCGGCGTCGACCCGCTGACCGACGCGCCCGCGCCGATCAGCGAGCTGCAGCGCAAAGAGGCGGGTCTGGACGTCAAGCCGGAGCAGAAGAAGGGCGAGCACGCCGAGACCGCCTCGTAGCGGGCGCTCGCGCGAACGGTACCTTCTGGTCAGCTGCACCTGCCCGACCGCGAGGAAACCCGTTGCTGCACTTGCGCCTGATCAGCCCGCCGGATCTCACCGACGAGGTGCTCGCGGTACTCGCCGCCGATCCCGGGGTCACGCACGTGACCCTGGCCCGCGGTGCCGCGCTGGAGCCGAAGGGCGATCTCGTCCAGGCGGACGTGGCTCGTGAGGCCGCCAACGACGTGCTCGACGACTTGACCGCGCTGGGCGTCTGCCGGTCCGGCGGGATGACGCTCACGCCGGTCGAGACGGTCCTGTCGGAGGCGGGCGAGCGCGCGGTACACGAGGCGCCCGGTGATCCGAGCGACGCGGTGGTGTGGGAGGAACTGCTCGCGCAGACGCACGAGGAGTCGAGCCTCAACGCGACTTTTCTCGCGTTCCTGACGATCGCCTGCCTGCTCGCGGCCGTGGGCGTCGCGACCGATTCGCCGGTGACGATCGTCGGCGCGATGGTCGTCGGCCCGGAGTTCGGTCCGCTCGCCGCTTTCGCGGTCGCGTTGGTGCGCAGGGACTTCGGCCTCGCCCGCCGCTCGGCCCTGGCGCTCGCGGTGGGGTTTCCGGTGGCGATGGTGGTCACGCTGGTGGCCACGGTGGTGTGGGAACAGGTCGGCTGGATCACCATGGACGGGGTGAGCGGCGTCGAGCAGGTCGACTTCATCTATCAGGTGGGCCCGTTCTCCCTGGTCGTCGCGCTATTGGCGGGCGCGGCCGGCATGCTCTCGCTCGTGACCGCGAAGTCGGCCGCGCTGGTCGGCGTGTTCATCTCGGTGACCACCGTGCCCGCGGCCGGATTCGCCGTGGTCGCGGCGACCCTGGGGGAGTGGCGGGTGGCGTTCCTGTCCGCGGGCCAGCTGGCGGTGAACATGGCGGGCATCATCGTGGCCGGGATCATCGTGCTCCAGCTCTGGCCGCGCGCGGGTAGCGAGGCCGGTCCGGTGGAACGGTTGCGGCGCTGGATCGGCATGCGCGCACCGGTCGAGAAGTGAGCGGGCCTCACGCGGCGGCGACGGTTCCTCCGGTGAGCACCCGGTAGGCATAGGTCACCGCGATCACGGAGACCGGGCCCGCGATCAGCAGGCCGAGACCGCACAGCAGCGTGCCCAGGAACGTGATCACCAGCACGGCCAGCGCGAGCAGCAGCACCTGCCAGGCGTTGGCGACCACCAGCGTGAAACTGGACTTCAGCGCCTCGAACGGACCCTGGTCCTGATCGACGACGAAGTGCAACGAGAACATGCACAGCCATCCGGCGATCAGTCCGGGAAGCAAGCAGAGCGCCGAGCCGAGGAAGGTCAGCGTGAATGCCAGCAACGCGGTGAGCAATACGTTGCCCGCGTTCACGAATCGGAAGTATGCGCCGAAAGGCGGTGGAGTGCCGTCGGTTTCGTACAGCGCGCCGCGCACCATCGCCGCCTGCAGCAGCCACACGCCTGCCATGACCGCCAAGAAGATCAGCAGCAGCGGCAGCATCGACGTCGGGTCGGTGAGCTGGACGACGATCACGAACGCCAAGTAGATGACAAGGCCCACCGCGGTCACCCCGAACCACGGCCCCGGATTGGCCCAGAGTCGCGCCCAGCCGTAACTGAGTGCCCGGCCCACGTCCAGTCTGCCGGGACCGGTGGAGACCTGCTGGTAGCCGTAGATCGGCTCTTGCGCGGGCGCGGGGCCGGACGGCGCCCAGCCCGGCCCGGTGCCTTGCGGTCCGTAGCTGGGGTGCCCCGCGCCCACAGGCGGCGGCGGCTCCAGCGGTTCGTTGCCGTAGTGCGCCGCGCCAGGGCCTTCGAACTGCGGATATCCGGCCGGACCCGCCATCTCGTGGCGGGCGTGGCCGGTCCCGGGGCCGGGAGCCTGCGGATTCGGGCTCTCGTGCTGCCCGGGCCGGGCCGCGAAGCGTTCGTCGTCGTTCGGCGAGGGAGCGCCGCCACCTGATTGTTTGGGTGCGGAGGGCGGGATCTCGGTCATGCGTAGACCTTTCCACTCAACTGGTTTGCGGTGTGGCGCAGGGCAGTTGACGATGAGAAAACCCGACGGGTGCGGAGGTGTCAAGCGACCTGCGGCCGCCGTCCGGCCATGCCGGAGACACGCCGAGCGACGCGGAAAGGTTGTGTAACCGCTCGCTAGAAGTGACCCCATGCGAGTACTTTGAGAGGCGATGACCGCACTATTGGCCGAACGCGCCGCCGAAGTCGTGTCCGCAGCGCAACAGTTGCTCACAAAGCGAATGGGTGCTCCGGTAAAGCTGAGCGATCCGATCGAACTCAGCGGTAGTGGTAGGACGACGGTCCTACGCGTGCGTGTAGCGGAGAACGCCTTTTCATTGCCGCGAACCCTGATCATCAAGCAGGTCCGCGGCGCGGCACAGGATCGCCGGACCGGCGGCTTGGCGCCCGGGGTGGCCAGCGTCGATTCCGCGTTCCTCCGCGAGACGGTGTCCTATCAGTTCACCACCGCGTTGAGCCGGGAGCACCGGCCGGGCGCGTACCTGGTCGCGCACAGCCTTCCCGACCGTCTGCTGATCCTCAGTGACCTGGGTGAGAACTCCCTGCTCACCGCCGTGCTCCGCTCCGGGGCCGAGCCCGCGGGCCGCAACGCCCTGATGGCGTTCGCTCAGGCGCTGGGCCGGATGCATGCCGCCACCGTCGGGCGCGAGGCGGACTTCGTCGCGCTGCTGCGCCGAGTGGACGTGGTGCACCGGGTGGACGGCATCGCCCAGCAGGCCGAGTCGGCGATCGCCGAGGTGCCCGGTCTGCTCCAGCGCGAACTGGGCATCGAGGTGCCCGGCGAGATCGCCGAGCGCATCGTGCGCGGCAACCGGCTGTACTCCGCGGGCCGTTTCCGCGCGTTCAGCCCGTCGGACCTCTGCCCGGACAACGTGATCTTGAACGAGGAGGGTGCTCGCTTCCTCGACTACGAGTGGGGCGGGTTCCGCGACGCCACTTTGGACATCGCCTACGCGCTGGTGTCCTTCCCTGGCTGCCTGTGCGATGTCGAGCTCTCCCGGGAGCGCGCGCGGCAGATGGTCGAGGCCTGGCGCGCCGAGGTCGTGGGCGTGTGGCCCGCGCTGGCCGATGACGACCAGCTGGCCGAACGCATCCTGGAAGCTCGGCTGATCTGGGTCTGGCTGTCCACTTACTGGTTCCTGCCCGCCGATCACACCCGTATCGCGGCTGCCAGGGAGCACGGGCTGTCGGTGCCGCGCTCGGCGGCGCTGATCAACCGCTGGGCCGCGCTCGCCGAAGACGCGCGGTGCACAGGGGACGACATCGTGGGAGATTTCGCCGAGGACGTATCGGCGATGCTGGAAGAACGCTGGGGCGACTAGGCCGCGCACCCGGGGCTGCCGCCCCCGGAGACGGCGCGCGGCCGCCGCGCTCTAGCCGAGCGGGACCTGCCGCGGCTCGATCCGGCCCCCGCTGCGCACCGCGAACGAAGCGCCATAGCGCACATCGGAATTCGGGTCCGTCACGTCCAGCAGGTAGTACCAGTCCATCTGCGCGTGGTCGGGGGTGATCTCCAGCACGCCGTAGCCGTGCGAGTCCAACTCCACATAACGCAGATGGCGGTTGACCGTCTTGATCGCTTCGGCGATCGGAGCGGAATTCGCGTGGACCATGTCGCCGATGCTGGTCGAGGTCACCGACGGCACCACGAACTCGGCGCCCGCCGTCACGCCGCCCGGGTAGCTCGCCGCGTCCACGGGGAGATCGGCGGCCCATGAGGAGTGGATGTCCCCGGTCAGGAACAGTACGTCGGAAATCTGCTGATCGATGATGGCGCGAAACAGCCTGGTGCGGTCGGCGGTGTAGCCGTCCCACTGGTCGCCGTTCAGCGACGGACCGGACTGCGGGACGCCCATGGTGCTGGTGATCGCCGCCGTGGTGGCGGGCTCGAGCGGTGGGAAGACCAGCGGGGCGATCATGACCGAGTTGCCGACCAGCTTCCACCGCACCGGCGCGGTGGCCAAGCCCGCGGTCAGCCATTCCATCTGCGCCTTGCCGGTGATGGTGCGCGCCGGGTCGTCGGCCTCGCGCCACTTCGCGCCCGGCTTCGCCTCCTGGTCGCGGTAGCTGCGCAGATCCAGCATGGTGAGCTCGGCCAGGGTGCCGAAGCGCAGCCTGCGGTAGATCCGCACGTCGGCGCCGGAGCCGGAGGCCCGGACCGGCATCCACTCCAGATAGGCCTGCGCGGAAGCGGCGCGCCGGTCGGCCCAGCTGCCCTCGGTGGCGGGATCGTGATTGTTCGCGCCGCCGGACCAGGAGTTGTCCGCGGATTCGTGGTCGTCCCAGGTGCAGATGAACGGCAAGGTGGCGTGCAGGCCGAGCAGATCCGGGTCGGTCTTGTACTGGGCGTGGCGGATGCGGTAGTCCGCCAGGCTGACGATCTCGTTGGCCGGATCGTGCGGGCGTACGGCGCCGTTGCGGCCCCCGTACTTGCCGCGGCCGTACTCGTAGATGTAGTCGCCCAAGTGCACGATCGCGTCCAGGTCGGTGCGGGCGGTCAGGTGACGGTAGGCGCCGAAGTAGCCCGCCTCCCAGTTCGAGCACGACACCACGCCGAACCGAAGGCGATCCGGTGCGTCCGCCGTGGCGGGCGCGGTCTTGGTGCGGCCCACCGGAGAGGTCTGGCCCAGGGCGGTGAACCGATAGAAGTACTCGACACCGGGAGCCAGGCCGGATACATCGACCTTGACCGTATGGTCGGAGTCCGCCGAGGTCGTCACGACGCCGGACGCGGCGACCGAGGCGAACCGCTCGTCCGCCGCGATCTCCCACCGCACGGTCGCCGGGTCGCCCAGGCCCGAGCCGGGCGTCGCGTCGTCGGAGACGGTCACGCGGGTCCAGACGATCACGCCGTCGGCAAGCGGGTCCCCCGAGGCCACGCCGTGCCGGAACACCGGTGTCGCGGCTTCCGCGTCACCGGCGCCCAGCACCGCGGTGGCGGTGGCGGCGGCCGCGCTGCCCTTGAAAAGAGTCCGCCGAGCGAAGCGCGCGGTGGACGAGGGATCTGAAACGGATACGTTTTCAGGCACGGGTACCGATCCCATCCGAAGTACCGGCGACACGCAACTCCGTCTGTCGCCGCGCCTGTCGACCGCGCGGCCGCGCCGAGACTCATCCGGGAACGGCATGTCGTGCTGTCGGTGCGCCTCGGTAACGTTTCTTGTCGTGAGCGATGGTTTGTTCGACGTGCCCGGAGTCGCGGTGCCTCCGGAGCATTCGATCGACACCGTGGTGCGCCGGGACGCGGGTGCGCCGCTGGCCGTGCGCATGCGCCCGGCCACGCTGGAGGAAGTGGTCGGACAGCAACATCTGCTCGGTCCCGGTTCGCCGCTGCGCAGGCTGATCGAGGGTTCGGGCGCCGCGTCGGTATTGCTGTACGGCCCGCCCGGCACCGGCAAGACCACGCTCGCCTCGCTCCTGTCCCAGGCCACCGGCCGCCGGTTCGAAGCGTTGTCGGCGCTCTCGGCCGGGGTCAAAGAGGTGCGCGCGGTCATCGACGTGGCGCGGCGCAGGCTGGCTGCGGGCGAGCAGACCGTGCTGTTCATCGACGAGGTCCACCGCTTCTCCAAGACCCAGCAGGACGCCCTGCTCGCCGCGGTGGAGAACCGCATCGTCCTGCTGGTCGGCGCGACCACCGAGAACCCGTCGTTCTCGGTGGTGTCGCCGCTGCTGTCGCGCTCACTGGTGCTGCAACTGCGGTCGCTCACGGAAACCGACATCCGCGAGGTGCTCGCCCGCGCGATCACCGATCCACGCGGCCTCGACGGCGCGTACACGGTGACCGAGGCGGCGCTCGACCACATCGTCCGGATCGCGGGCGGTGACGCCCGCCGCGCGTTGACCGCTCTGGAAGCGTCGGCGGAGTCCTCGCTCGACGGCACCGTCGACGTGGACCTGGTCGAAGCCAGCGTGGACAAGGCCGCCGTCCGCTACGACCGCGCCGGCGACCAGCACTACGACGTGATCAGCGCGTTCATCAAGTCCATCCGCGGTTCGGACGTCGACGCCGCGCTGCACTACCTGGCGCGCATGCTGAGCGCGGGGGAGGACCCGCGCTTCATCGCCCGGCGGCTGATGATCCACGCGAGCGAGGACATCGGCATGGCCGACCCAATGGCGTTGCAGACGGCGACCGCCGCCGCGCAGGTGGTGCAGCTGGTCGGTCTGCCCGAAGGCCGCCTCGCGCTCGCCCAAGCCACCATCCACCTGGCCACGGCCCCGAAGTCCGGCGCCGTCGTGGCCGCGATCGGCGCCGCCATGGCTGACGTCGCGGCGGGCAAGGCGGGCCCGGTTCCGCCCCATCTGCGCGACGGCCACTACCCCGGCGCGGCGGCGCTCGGCAACGCGCAGGGCTACAAGTACCCGCACGACGACAAGGACGGCGTGCTCGGCCAGCAGTACCCGCCCGACGAGCTGGTCGGCGTCGACTACTACCACCCCACCGACCACGGCCACGAACGCGAGATCGGCCCCAGGGTCGACAAGCTGCGCCGCATCGTCCGAGGCTGACCGCCCGGTAGCCGGCGCACTGTGTCGGTATCGGTGCATCCGGCAAGGGGCGGAAGGAACTGGAGGTTTCCGTGGCGGCGAGCCGCTGCGGGGCTGGGTTCACTGACCGGACGGCGGGGGCGCGACGGGAGCCCGGTCGATGAATAATCGCGTGCGCGGCACCGGTAAGCTGGGTATTCGTGCAGACCCACGAGATTCGACGGCGTTTCCTGGACCATTTCCTCCGTGCCGGCCATACCGAGGTGCCGAGTGCCTCGCTGATCCTGGCCGACCCGAACCTGCTGTTCGTCAACGCGGGCATGGTCCAGTTCAAGCCGTACTTCCTGGGTCAGGAGGCGCCGCCCTACCCGCGGGCGACCAGCGTGCAGAAATGCGTGCGAACCGGCGATATCGAAGAGGTCGGCGTCACCACCCGGCACAACACCTTCTTCCAGATGGCGGGCAACTTCTCCTTCGGTGACTACTTCAAGGAGGGGGCGATCACCCTCGCCTGGGAGCTGATCTCCAAGCCGCAGGACGACGGCGGTTACGGGTTCGATCCCGAGCGGATCTGGGTGACCGTGTACCAGGACGACCCGGAGGCCGCCGAGATCTGGAAGCGGGTCGCGGGCATCCCCGAGGAGCGCATCCAGTTCCGCGACGGCAAGGACAACTACTGGGACATGGGCGTGCCCGGCCCCGGCGGACCCTGCTCGGAGATCTACTACGACCGCGGCCCCGAGTACGGCCGCGACGGCGGACCGGTCGCCGACGAGGATCGCTACCTCGAGATCTGGAACCTCGTGTTCATGCAGGACATCCGTGGTGAGCTGAGCCCCAAGCTCGGGCACCCGCCGGTCGGGTCGCTGCCGAAGAAGAACATCGACACCGGCATGGGCGTCGAGCGCATCGCGCTGCTGCTGCAGGGCGTGGACAACGTCTACGAGACCGACCTGCTGCGCCCGATCATCGACAAGGCCGAGGAACTGACCGGACGCTCCTACGGCGTCCAGCACGAGGACGACGTCCGCTTCCGCGTGATCGCCGACCATGCTCGCACCGCCGCCATGCTGATCGCCGACGGAGTGAACCCGGGCAACGACGGCCGCGGGTACGTGCTGCGCCGCCTGCTGCGCCGCATCGTGCGCTCGGCCCGCCTGCTCGGCGCCGAGAAGCCGGTGATGAGCGAGTTCATGAAGGTCGTCAGCGACCTGATGGCCCCGTCCTATCCGGAGCTGGCCACCGACCTCCGCCGCATCGAGACCGTCGCGGTCGGCGAGGAGACGGCGTTCCTGAAGACGCTGAACACGGGCTCCACCCTGTTCGACAACACCGCCGCCGCGGTGAAGGCCCACGGCGGCAGCACGATCGCCGGGTCGGACGCGTTCACCCTGCACGACACCTACGGCTTCCCGATCGATCTGACGCTGGAGATGGCCGCGGAGGCCGGGCTGTCGGTCGACGAAGAGGGCTTCCGCTCGCTCATGGCCGAGCAGCGTCAGCGGGCCAAGGAGGACGCGCAGGCGCGCAAGCACGCCCACGCCGACCTCACGATCTACAGGGAACTGGTCGACCGCGGCGCCACCGAGTTCACCGGCTTCGACGAGCTCACCTCCGAGGCCACCGTGCTCGCCCTGATCGCCGACGGCGTGCGGGTGCCGACGGCGACCGTGGGGCAGGACGTCGAGGTCATCCTGGACCGCAGCCCGCTCTACGCCGAGGCGGGCGGCCAGATCGCCGACCGCGGCTCCATCACCGCCTCGTCGGGATTGAGGCTGCGCGTGAACGACGTGCAGAAGATCGCCAAGAAGCTGTGGGTGCACAAGACCACGGTGGAGCACGGCCAGATCACCGAGGGCGACGTCGTGCTGGCCCAGGCCGACCCGTCCTGGCGTCGGGGTGCCACGCAGGGTCATTCCGGCACCCACATGGTGCATGCAGCCCTCCGGCAGGTGCTCGGCCCCAACGCCGTGCAGGCCGGTTCGCTGAACAAGCCGGGCTACCTGCGTTTCGACTTCAACTGGCAGGGCCAGCTGTCCGACCAGCAGAAAGCCGACATCGAGGCCGTCTCCAACGACGCGGTCGGCGCCGACTTCCCGGTGAACACCTTCGTCACCGATCTGCCGAAGGCCAAGCAGATGGGCGCGCTGGCCTTGTTCGGCGAGAACTACGGCAACGAAGTGCGCGTGGTGGAGATCGGCGGCCCGTTCTCGATGGAGCTGTGCGGCGGCACGCACGTGCAGCATTCCTCGCAGATCGGCCCGATCACGGTGCTCGGCGAGTCGTCGGTCGGCTCCGGCGTTCGTCGCGTGGAGGCGTTCGTCGGCTTGGACTCCTACGCGTACCTGGCCAAGGAGCGCGCGCTGCTGGCCGGTGTCGCCTCCGCGCTCAAGGTGCCCTCCGAGGAGGTGCCCGCTCGCGTCGAGCAGCTGGTGGAGCGGCTCAAGGTGGCCGAGAAGGAGCTCGAGCGCACGAAGATGGCCGCCGTGCTGTCGTCGGTGGGCGAATTCGTCGAGAAGGCCGAGCGGATCGGCCGGCTGCTGCTGGTCGCCGTGGCCGCGCCGGAGGGTGTGTCCGCGGGCGATCTGCGCACGCTGGCCACCGACATCCGCGGCCGGTTCGGCAGCGAGCCCGCCGTGGTGGTACTGCTCGGCAACGCCGACGGCAAGGTACCGTTCGTGGTCGCGGTGAACAAGCCCGCTCAGGAGCTGGGCATCAAGGCGGGCGATCTGGTCGGTAGCTTCGGCCCGAGTATCGCGGGACGAGGCGGCGGCAAGCCGGAGATGGCGCAGGGCGCGGGCTCGGACCCGTCCGGTATTCCGGCCGGCCTGACCGCGGTCCGCGCGCGGGTGGCCGAACTCGCCGGGTGATGGGCGACCCAGCGGAACCGGAGCGGTCGGCGCCGCGCGGCGCCGACCGGCCGCAACCGGCCACCGACCCCGGTCGGGGCAGGCGGATCGCCGTCGCCGTCGGCAGTGTCCGGATCGGGGGCGCCGCGAGCGAACCCGACGG
>NZ_JBSGCA010000022.1:0-119464 GCF_053601535.1 Nocardia sp. NPDC004718 | reverse complement strand
CTCCGCCGTCACGAACAACGGAGCCGCATACGTCATGTCCTTGTCCTTGCACTCATCGATCGAGGCCTTGACCTCTTCGAAGCGCGGATCGGAGAGCGTCAGCGCCATGGAGCCGGAGAAGTCCTCGATCGGGCTGATCTCCGCGAGCACCTCCGCCAATCCACCGGCGCCGGATTCGCCGCGCGCGGTGGCCCGTTCCCGCCAGGCGGGCGCGCCGATCAACCATTCGAACGAATCGGTCTGGACTTCCAGCAAGCCCGGAACTTCGAGGGGCTCACGGATCTTCGCGAACGAGAGCCGCTTCGGCGAGGGGGAGGCTCCGGAATCGGCGGGCGTTGCGGCATAGACGTCGGTCTGACTCGAGACTGTCAAGATGCGTCCTTCCAGCACCTCATGACGCCCATACGTTCGCGTGGGCGTCACGGTATCTGCTTGTCCTGTGGGCGGTAATTCACATGGCGCACCGTGCTGGACCGTGTCCGAACATGACTCGACAACAACGGGTAGAAGGTGGCACGCAGACTGTGCCACTTTCCACGGTCAATTCGTATTTCGAGAGTTGGACAGCACGCGACCCGGCGCGAAGCCCTAA
This sequence comes from Nocardia sp. NPDC004718, assembly GCF_053601535.1. NCBI lineage: Bacteria > Bacillati > Actinomycetota > Actinomycetes > Mycobacteriales > Nocardiaceae > Nocardia > Nocardia sp. NPDC004718. The sequence goes on along the minus strand of NZ_JBSGCA010000022.1, from coordinate 118,872 downwards.
ATTACACCCGATTTCGACCGATGTCGAGAGGCGACAAGAAAGAAGACACGCCATTTCCTGTATCTTCCCATATTTATAGTGACATCTCGATCCTCCGTTCGTCAAGTCTATTAGCGGTAATTCGCCAGCATTACTCGAGCGGGTCTCGTGCCGCGGCGGTCGCCGCCGGTTGCCTCGCCGCCCGGACGACGGTGGCCGCGACGAGTGTGAGAACCGTGCCGCACCACAACGCCTTCGCGGGCTGATCGGTGTGGTCGACGACCACGGCGGCGGTGAGGGGACCGAGCACGGCGCAGATATTGAACGCGGTGGTGGCCAGCGCGCCCGCGATCCGCGGCGCGGCGGGTGCCGCGGTCTGCACGATCGTCGTGATCAGTGTCGATCCCACTCCGAACGCGACCGCCCCGGACACTGTCGCCATGATCGCGACGCCGGGCAGTGCGTGCGCGGTCAGCGCGGCCAGCAACCACACTCCGACGAGCCCACTCGTTCCCACAGTGACGATCCGCTCGCGATGACGGTCGCTGTGGCGGCCGCAGACCGTCACACCGACGAACGAGCCGATCCCGAACAAGGCCAGCACGATCGGAACCCAGCGGCTGTCTGCTGCGGAGAGCCCGGCGGTGATCGAACCGAGGAACGTGAACCCCGCGAACGTCGCCGCGTTGACCAGCACCGCGACCAGGACCGAGATGAGTACCGGCCGTTGGCCGAGTACCGCCCACTCCCGCAGCAAAGAGGACTCAGCTGTGGCCGGGCGATCACCGGTGCGAGCCGTATGGGGCACCATCGCCCACACTGGAATCACCATTGCCCCGCTGACGATCGCGACAGCCCAGAACGCGATACGCCAATCCCAGATCTGCCCCAGCACAGTGCCGGCCGGTACCCCCGCGATACACGCCACGGTCACCCCGGACACCACCACCGAGGTCGCGCGCCCCACCATCGCCGAGCCGACCAAGTGCGGCAGAGCGGCCAGCGCGACTGCCAGGAATCCCGCGTTGGCGACGGCGGCGACGACCCGCGTCACCAGCAGTACCGTGAACTCGCTGGTCACGGCACCGAGGACATGAGCAGCGCAGAACACCGCCAAGAACGCCGCTATCGAGTGCCGGACCGGCAACCTGCCCGCCGCCATCGCCATCACCGGCGCGCCGAGCACCATGCCCGCCGCGAACAGTGAGGTCAACAGACCGGCGGTGCCGAGCGAGACCCCGACATCGGCGGCGATCGCCTCCAGCAACCCCGACACCATGAACTCGGACGTGCCCTGCGCGAAAACCGCGACAGCCAGCACGAACACCACAATGGGCATAAAGGGAACTCCCCGGATACAGGGCGCGACAAAGCGCCCGAGATGGTCGCGGAATCGGGTGAACCGTCACCCGCCGCGGAAAACCAGCTTCGTCCGGCGTTGCGAAATAAACACTCGGTCGCGCTACGACCAGCGGTTTCGCATTCACAACGCCGCCCAGCGCATATGCCGGGCGGCTACCGTCTGGACGACTCCGGGGAATTCACGACCACACCATAACAATGAGTGCAGGCGCGGCCAACACGATTTTCAGTGACCCCGTAGGCGGGCTGTGGCGGCGCGGTTCGCGGACGGATCGAGCGTTATGGCCGCCGCCCACACGTGCGCGGCTACGGCACGCTGGTCGAAGAGGGTGATCCAGGTGTCGGTGCACTGGCGGGTGTCGCCCACCGAGGTGGGCGTCGGTCCGAGTTCGGGCAGGTGGGTGTACGTCAGCGACGTGTGGGTGCGGCCGCGGGCGTCGAATATCGTTGCCGCGCACATGGGATCGGCGGTGGCGCGTTCGCTCGATCGGCCTGCGGTCGCGGCTTGTATCGCCTCATGCGGGCCGGTGAACATCTCGCCCATCGTCAGGTAGGCGAGCCCGAACGCCCACATGCGCCCGGTGAATCTTCGGATCAGCCATTCGGCCGAATCCAGGACGGGGGAGCGTTCGGCGTCGGGATCGAGGACGATCGGAGTGTGGGCAGCGTCGTGCGCGGTGGGGCTTCCGGTGCGGGCGAATCCCCAGAAGTGCACCGTGTCGCTGTCGGCGGCGTCTGCGCGACGCTCGGCCAGCATGGCCGCGAGTAGTGAATCGATCGTGGCGCTGGGTGGGTATCGGATCGAGGAACTCGTCGGCTTGCGCGAATTGTCCTGTGGTCGATTTCTTCGATCGGGCATTTTCGCTCTCTGTAGGGGCGTGGAATCGGTCAGGCGAACTCACCCGGCTGGGTGGTCCGGTGATCTGTGGTGCGTGCTCCGTGTGCGGGCAGCAGAATGTCCCAGAACTCGATGCGTACCGCGTCCCACAGCCAGAAGTGGCGCGGGAACCACTCGCGGACCTGCGCCAGATCCGGCAGTGCGCGCTCATCGAAGGCGACGAATCCGCTCTCGGCCAGCGGGATCGGCACGGTGTCGCCGTTGTTGCGCAGCCGGTAGGCGGGTGTGGGATCGGCTTGGTCACGCAAGAACACGATTTCGATGCGACTGCCCACCACCCGCCAGCCGGCCTGTGCGGTTCCCGTTGTGGTCCGATGCAATCGACTCACCCCCGGAAGGATTCCGGTGGGGCCGCCAACGCCGACAATCGTTCCAACACCGCCTGAATGGAGTGCACCTCGAGTATGCGGTCGGCGTCGCAGGTCTCGGCATATGACGGAAAGCCGATCCCTCGTGCGGCGGCGCGTTCCCGATGGCTCACCGCCTGCGGTATCAACCGTCCCGCGAGAACCAGCGTGCGGTACGCCGCTGCCTTCCACGCACACCGGTCGATCCGGCAGGTCAGGTGCGCCCGCATCTGCTCGTGCGCCGACTGCACGTCGGCATGGCGGCAGATATCGGGCGGAATCAGCAGGGCATCCGGTGCCCTGCGACCGCCGCGTAGGCGCGACTCGGTGCCGTGACCCGTGGGCCCGCTGTCGCGCGTAGTCGGCTGCGATGCGCGGGAATTCGTGACTGCATCGAGTTCTGTTCCGTGTTCTTCGGCCATGTGCATATGCTGCGAACGTGCTCACGACGGGGAGCTCGAATCGGCCGGTGCCCGGCAATCGGCGTATACGCGCCGAACGGTTCCCGAGTCGGCGCACTTCGATTCTCGCCGTGGGAAAAAGCAGGTCACACCGTGGGACAGCAGGGGAGGACACAGCGGAAATGGTCGGTACCAAGTCGGACGTCAGCCGGACGACGCTGCCGCGTCGCCAGTTGGGCCGCGCACTGCGCGACGCACGTCAGGCCAACGGCTACACCCTCGAGCAGGTAGCCGAGGTCCTGGAGATCAGCCGATCCGCGCTCGGACGGCTGGAACTGGGGCAGAACGAGAAGATCAAGGTTCGGGATGTCGAGTACATCTGCCAGTACTACGGGCTGCCGGAGGAGCGCACGGAGTATCTGAAATTGCTTGCCGAGCAGGCGCGTGTGAAACCGTGGTGGGAGGACTACCGGAATCTGGTACGCCCAGGCTTCAACACGTATCTGCAATTGGAGGCCGCGGCAACAGAATTGCACTTCTTCCAAGCGCTCATCATACCGGGTTTGTTGCAGACTCCCGACTACGCCCGCAGTGTGCGATCATCTGCGTCGATGGGCTCCTCCGCAGATGCTGACTGGCTCGTGGAACGGAGAATCCAACGATCAGCGATTCTTACCCGCAGGCACAAACCGATGCGGGCCGAATTCCTGGTGCATGAGTCGGCTCTGCGTACTGTTGTCGGTTCTATGCGAATCATGTCTTCGCAATACCGTCACCTTGCTGACATGGGTACGCGAGAGAACGTTTCGATCCGTGTTGTTCCCTTTACTGCTGGCTTCCCAGGAGGATTGGCGGTGCCACCGTTCATCATTATCGACTTCCCTCATGGCGAGCCGTCCGTTGTCTACACCGAAGGCGCGATAGGGACAATGATTTTCGAGGATGCGGACGAGGTGAACCGCTTCCGGGTGATCCACGAAGCTCTCAGTGGTGCGGCACTCGAAGAGCAAGGATCGAGAGACCTGCTCAGGACTATGGCCAGGAGATGCGAACAATGATCATCGACCTATCCGGAGCGGAGTGGTTCAAGTCTGTCCACAGTGGTGAGGCTGATGCGTGCGTCGAAGTCGCGTGGCTCGAGGCTGGTCACGTCGGCGTCCGTGATTCGAAGAACCCGACCGGTCCGGTGCTGATCTTCGCGCCGGGCCAGTGGGACTCATTCACCACGTGCGTTACGACTGGCACTCTGATCTGTGAATCGGCGTAGACAACAGACAGCCCGGACCTCGGCCCCGTAGCCGACGTCCGGGCCGTATCCGTCACGGACACTGACGCAAGTCAAGCGCTATCGGTGCGTCCGGTTCAACGGCGGCTGAGCCAGATTGCTGCCAGCGGGTACGGGGCAACAATCGGAGTCCCGGCGATATTCACCGTTCCGCTCCAAAGCCCTTGCCGGGGATCGATGTCATGCAGATCGAGCCCAAGGGGCACGAAGTCGAACGAAACGTACGTCTCGTCAGGGCCGACCGGCGTCTGATGCCCTCCCCGGCTGGACCCGCCACAGGCCAACTCCACCGTCCTGCCATCCACAAAGACTTGCAGATCGCAGTTCTCGATCGGCGACCCGATTACATTGGAGGGACCCCGCCCGATGTGATAGGTACCAGGCGGGATAACACCGTTGCGCGGAAATTCCGGATCGTCAGCGGAGGCGACGGCGGGAGCGATAGAGACTGCGGCGGCGGCCAGCGCAAACCCGGCCGCGATCTTGCCGAACTTCATGATTCCAACCCCTTCGAATACTCGTCGAACTCAGTCCTACGTCCTAGCTTTCGTCCATCTCGTTACTGCCCTGCCACCATAGATCCGGCTCCGAACTCCCTGTGTCCTAATGTGGAAAGGCTCTCTAGATCCGGCCCACTGCCGCGTCACTCGGCCACACGCAGGAAACCTTCGTGACCAGTGCAAGCAGGGAGGGGCAGGCGGGCCGTCTGCTACTGTTGGCGCACTTGAGTCGTCACGGGTCGAGAGGGTGGGGATGAGTCGTCGAATCCTGTTGGCACTGCTTATCGGAGCGCTGGCGACCGGAGCCGTGGGTTGCGGGGAAACCACGAGCGGATCGCCCACGACGGGTTCCAGCACCACTGCGGCACAGGCTCTGTTCAATCCCTGCACGGGGATTCCCGATGATGCTTTGCGAGCTGCAGGCGTCGATCCGAAAACCGAGGAGTCCGGCATCGCTGGTGTGCACCAGTCAGGCTGGGAGATCTGCAGGTGGGACGGACCCAGGTACTTCGTCACGGTGTTCTCGACAGGTCGCACCGTGTCGGAGTTCGAGCGGAAGCCCGGGAACGTCGACTTCGAGGACGTCACGGTCGCAGGTCGTCAGGGGCGGCAATTCAGGGTCGAGGGCGCGTCCAAGAATCTTGATTGCGATGTTTTGTTCCCGGCGGCCCAGGGAGTCGTGCAATTGCGGGTACAGGGCCGGGCAAGCCGGGATGATCTCGAGGATCCGTGCAAGGTCCTCTATCGCGTCGGCGAGTCGATTGTGCCCACGTTACCGCGTTGATGGGGAGGGAACGCATGAGTGAGGACAACGCATCTGTCTGGAGCCAGCTTGCTGGCCAAGCCAAAGCCGGAGAACTGTACCTTGACGACCAGAACGCCGCACTTCTCTGTGCGCAAGCATGCGACTCGCGATTAGCCGAACTGGAATCTTTGCGCAGCTTGGCGGGGAACGCTCAAAATGTCTCGGGCTTCGGTGATTTCAGAATGGCGGAAGACCTGGTCAAGAAATTTCTGAAGCAGGCAGCGGGTGACCCGAATTCGATCGACCAGATCATCCTCGAACACATCGAGACCGTGAAGAACATGCGTGAGGTCATGGCGATCTCGTTCAAGCGCATCACCGGGCAGGACATCGAGAACGCGACGCAGTTCGCGAACGCAACCGATCAAGTGGGCTGATGAGTAGCCGCTGCCAGCAGCGGAGGCTTCTCGGGGTCCAAATTTCTATCAGAAGTCACTGGGGGTGATCATGAACGACGAACTACTTGATGAAATCGCTCGATTCCACGCGTATACCAAGGCGATCTCTGGTCTGATGCAGGAGGTTTTCGCCGCCGCGCCGCCCCGGACCACCGGTCGTGACCACACGGGAGTGGTCGAGGCTACCCTCGCCGAGACGGGCGAGCTGATCGACATCGTCATCTCCGACAACTGGGCGCGGCACGTCGACCGAGGTGAGATCGGCCGAGCTGTGATCGACGCGGTCAAAGATGCCGAGCAGCAACGTTTCACGTCAACGATGACCGCCGCAGTCGACAACGGAGCCATCGATCGGCTCGAAGCACTCGACATGAACGATGTCATCCCGACGAGATTCGATCCACCAGCACCACCGCGAGGCCCTATGGTCGGCACCCCGCAGCTGGTAGAAGAGACCCTTCAAGCCATGAGCAGCCGCACCGACGCAAAGCGCGAGCAATCCGTTGGAACAGTCGAAACGGAAGATGATCTCTATACGTCGGTCACCCTGAGTCGCAGCGGCATCATCGACTGCGTCGTCCGTATCCCGTGGGGAATGGATGTCGGAGGCAGCACGATCGCCTGGGCTGTCAAACAGGCCTATGACGAAGCGCATCGTCTGCTGGCCACTGTGACCGATGCATCCACCGACACATTGAGAACCTTGATGAACGATGCCATCCAGGCCCTGGCATCGCTGCAGAACCAATCGCCGAAGGGGAAATTGTGAGTCCCGGAAAATTCGAAGTCGCGCTCGACTCATTGCGCGCAGACGCGAGTGTCTGGGCTCGTGAGTCGGCCGCGATGTCGGATCTGGGGGGAAGGTTGGATGCATTGAGATTCAACCGTCTTCAAGCCGGATTGTTTCAGTTCATCGTCGACGCCAATGACGAACTCGTCAGCAAGATGTCCGACCGATCAGCCGTGGCGTCTCGGCGGTTCGCCGAGGTAGCCGATACCCTCCGCTTCTGTGCTGACACATACGAGGCCGAGGATGCTGCGGGTAAGCATCGCATCGACAACGTCTGGTAGGGGAGGTCCCGTAATGACTTTTGACGTCGCATCGTACGATTCGGTGGTACATGAGCTCGAGGAATTTTTGACGAAGATCGACGAAACGATCAAGGTCGATGTGCCCTATGCTGAGAGCACCGCTCTTGACTTTCCGTATGTTCGTCTGATTCCGTCGGTCCAGCGGGCGGTCAAGGTGTGTGCCGACAAAATCGTCGAGGTCTGCAAGTGGATGTGGGAGAAGATCTACGAGATCGTACAGGGGATTCGCGCGCCGTACGATATGTACTTGCGCAGCGGCGACTGGGCGGCAGTACGCAATGTTGTGACAAGCATCCAGGGCGAGATCGACCCCAATAATCTGCAGGCCAATCGGACATGGAAAGGTGCGGCGCAGCTTTCGTACCTCAAGACGAGTACGTCGCAGAGCGCTGCTTCCGGGAAGATGGGAGATGTCTCCGATAAGGCCAGGAGTGCGATGATGGAATGTGCCGTCGGAGGCCTGACCTTCTATAGCGGGATTCTGGTCATCTGCGCGAGTTTCCTGGGCGGCCTTGCCAGGGCGCTGGGAGAGTTGATGAGTGGCATCGGCGCACCGATCAGTATCGCTGACATCGCTGCGACATCAGGATTGTCCGCGGGTCAACTATGGGCTGCGGTCACGCTGGTGACCACTTTCGTCGGACTGCAAGCCAAAGCTTTCAGCGAGCTGAATGCTGCACTGTCCGATAACAGTACCTTCCCTGGAGGGTGGCCGGATTCGCAGGCGTCGACATTCGCCGACGCCTCGGTGGAGGGGGATGGCGAATCCAAGTGGCAGCTGAGCTGAACGAGGGCGAGCGCAGGCGTAGACGGATCGAGAGGTGGGAACTTGGGGTCCGCTTGTTCGGCCTCATCGTGGCAGCCGTTACTCCCACCGTAATCGGATGGGCGCTCACCTCTACGTTCGTGGGCGAATGGGTGGGCGTCGGGGCCGCGCAGCGCGGAGCAATCATATTCGCGTTGGCGGTGCAGGTGTTCGGGATTGCGGTCAGTCGACGGCAGCCACCTGAGGGGCGGATGCGGGCGGTGGTCCGCGGTTTTTTCGTCAGTGCGTACGCGGCGGTGGCGGTAACGGGAGCGGCGGCGGTGATGCGGGGCTTGATGGGCCAGGTCGAGAACTGGGAGATATGGGCAGCTACGCTCTATCTGGCGCTCATCTTTTCCCTTCTCGCCGTGTTCGAGCAATGTGTTAAGCCGTCACGACCGTTCGGTGCGTCACGGGGTGGCGGCGACGGCGAATAAGCGTTCACGCGGGGCTGGGGTCGGCCGCGTCATACCCGGCGCGCTCGGGTCGGAACGCTTTCGTCTGGGCCGCCCCACACACTCAGCATATCCCTGGACCAGCGCAGGAAGGTTCGACTGGCTGCTCGTCTGCTAGTGTTGGCGCACTTGAGTCGACACGGGTCGAGAGGGTGGGGATGAGTCGTCGAATCCTGTTGGCACTGCTCATCGGAGCGCTGGCGACCGGAACTCTGGGATGTGAAGACCCTACGAGCGAGTCGCCGACGGCGGGTCCCAGCACCACTGCGACGCCGGCTCTGTTCAACCCATGCACGGGAATTCCCGATGAGGCGCTTCGCGCGGCAGGCGTTGATCCGGCAACGGAGGAGAAAGGTGTCGCGGGAGTAGACCAGTCGGGCTGGGAAATCTGTCGATGGAAGGGCAGTCGCTACTCGATGACTGTGTTTTCGACGGGGCGGACTGTTGCCGAGTTCGAAAAGAAGCACGGAAACGTCGAATTTCGAGATGTCACGGTGGCGGGTCGATCGGGTCGGCAATTCAGAGTCGAAGGGGCTTCGAAAAATCTTCTCTGCGATGTCTTGTTCGCCGTACCGCAAGGTGTCATTCAATTGCGAGTGTCGAACCTGGCGGGGCTGGACAACCTCGAGGAGCCCTGCACGACACTGTATCGAGTTGGCGAGTCGATAGTGCCGGTTCTGCCGGCTTGAGCGGGGAGGGGAAGATGAGCGAGGACAGCGCGAGACTGTGGAGTCAACTAGCTGGAGCGGCTGGGACGGGGGAGCTTTACCTCGACAACCAGGAAGTCGCGCTTGCATGCGCAAGAGCGTGTGATCAGCGCATCAAAGATCTTCAAGATCTGGCGATCATCACGCAAGATGTCCAGAACGTGGCTGGCTTCGGTGACTTCGAGATGGCCAACGATCTGGTCAAGAAGTTCCTGAAGCAGGCCACGGGCGAGGACCATTCAGTTGACCACGTCATCCTCGAGCACATCGAGACTGTGAAGAACATGCGCGAGGTCATGGCGATCTCGTTCAAGCGCATCACCGGGCAGGACATCGAGAACGCGACACAGATCGCGGGTACCACTGAGCAGGTGCGCTGATGGGGAATCCGTACGGTGGTATGCCGCAATTCCAGCTGGATCAGGGGCTGGGCTCGGCTATGTGGCGCAGTCTCACCAATTGGATCGCGGGCGAGGAGTTGCAGCCCGATGCCGATGTGGCCGGAGTGCAGGACAAGTACAACCGGCAGCGTGACGGTGTGCGGAGCCGGGCCTCGGACGTCGGGTTCCAAGGTGACTTCCGGCCGAGAGAAGTTCTCGACGCGGACGAGTTCGAGCGGCACGATGTCGCTACGTTGCGTCAGAAGGTCGACCAGATCGACTTGAAGGCGGTGACAGATCTGGTGACCGCGTGGAACACCATCGCGGACCGGCACCGGACCTCACTGGAGACCTTCAAGACGGCGATGGAGCGGGCCACCGATGACAGCGTATGGCGGGGTGAGGCGCGTAATGCCGCAGCGAGCGCGGTCAGAGACTACGCCACCCAAGGTGCACAGGTCTCGAACGCCGCCCGGTTGACCGGAAACAAGTTGGCGGAACTGCTGACCGGGTTGGAGCCGACCAAGCAATTGGTCCCGCACGCGCCGGAACATCGCAGCGGATGGGACAACATGCGCGCCTTCGTCGCCGGTAGGGATTGGCGCAACGACGATGTCGCCGAGTACAACGCGAAGACCGAAGCCTTGCGTGTGCTTCGAACCGTGTACGCCCCGGTGGTCATGGAGTCGGATACCAACGTGCCCGTGATCCCGCGTCCGGCTTCCGCCACGAACCCAGGTGGCATCGGCGACGGCAGCAGCCCGCGAGGCACGAACAATGGCACCGGTAACCCGTCGGGAACTTCGTCGCCCAGTTCGGATCGCTCCGGTACGGACTCCACCGAGGACCCGACGAGTCAGTCGAGCAACCAACCCTCGGACGACGCCTCGAAAACATCGGAGTCGACCAGTGCCGACCCGGCGTCGACTAAGCAGGACTCGACCACACCGGCTTCCACCACGTCCTCTTCGACAACACCCGCCTCGACGACTCCTACCCCGAGCGCATCGCCGACCACTCCTGGCAGCCCGCATCTGAGCACGCCAGGCAGTCCGGGAAGTCCGACCGGTCCGGGTGCGCCCGGTGTCTCGGTGCCGTCCAAAGGCACACCGAACAGCACCAACGCGGTTCCGGCTGCCGCGCGAACCGGCACCTCTCCCGGCCGCGCCGGTACGAGCGGAATGGGCGGAATGGCTCCCGGTGCGCGCGGAGGCAAGTCCGATGAGGAATCCACCAAGGGCATTCCGGATTACCTGATCACTCAGGAGCACGGCAATGAGCTCACAGGGTTGGACGAGTTGCCCGGGACGGTGCCGCCGGTCATCGGGGACAACCCGCGATAGGGACGTCGCTGATGCCCGAGGTGCAGAACTGGCGGTTCACCGCGCTCGAATTCCGGACACTGTGGGAGTCCACCGGCCGTGATGTGCTGCCGTATCCCTTGCAGCACCAGTACATGACGGAATTCCGGTCGGAGAGTCTGCGGTTGCGGCAGGCGGCGGCGCAGTCGCTGCGCCCGCGCATCGATGACGAGTTGTTGCGTGCGGTGGAAGTGCTGCTGGCGCCGGAGGCCCGGGTGGAAGTGGCCGGTTTCGCCGGTAAGCGTCGCAACCGCAGGCTGCGCGCCCATGCGGGGGTGCACTACGAGCACGGCGCGGTCGCGGTGCAGGAACCGGGCCCGGACCCCGAACACGGCGGTGACGTGGTGCTGACGCTGTTACCCGCCGGTGCGGTGGCGCGAGCCGTGGTCGACGTTTTCCCCGTCTGCGGCCCGGGGCAGGGGAAACAGTTGCAGGCTTCCGCAGAGGAGTTGGCGCGGCCGAGGCCGCCGGTCCGCGACGCGTGGCGACCGACGCCGCGGGAGGAGTTCGAGCGGTTCTTCACCCGGGCAATGACGTTGATCGGTCACGTCGGCGTTTACGCGATGGGCAGCGTCGACAATCGGCATACCTACGGCCGCAAGGATTTCCAGCTGAACGACGTCGAAAACGACGGTCGCTACGTCACGTTCGGCGCGGATCTGCTGACGATCAAACCCACCACCGCCGAGCGCATCGCCGCCACCTTGCAGCAAATGATCAGCAGAACGGTCAAGGAAGTGCGCGACGGGGTCCATTTACCGTACTGACCCGAACTCTTCTCGGACATAACCGAACGCCCGCGCGTCGTCCCGGTGCAGGCCGGGACCCGTTGCCGGACCCGGGATCTTGCGCCGGGTGACGGGCGGACGTTCGGTGTTGGGGCACGGGCCGCCGGAGGGGGACGGCGGTGCCTGCGCCCGTGTCCCGCGGGGTCCGGACCGCGGGACAGGCTGAGCGGTCAGACGTTCGCGTAGGCCAGTGAGGGGACGCGCTGGATGGCGAACGAGGACCGCAGGTAGAACCACCAGGTGATGGCCGCCATCACCAGGAACGCACCGGCGTAGGCCCAGAACGCGGGGGCCATGCTGTGCAGGTGGGTGTTGGACAACCGCAGCGCCTGCTGCAACAGCCAGCCACCGGAGGCGCCGACCGCGCCGATGACGCCGACCGCCGCGCCCGCCTGACGTTTGGCCGAGGCCGCGGCTTCGGTGAGGTCGAGGCCGTGCTCGGCGGCGTACTTCTTGGACTCCGCGCTGAAGATGGTCGGGATCATCCGGTAGGTCGAGCCGTTGCCGATGCCGGTGAGCACGAACAGCAGCAGGAACGCGATCAGGTACAACGGGAAGCTCTTCAGTTCCAGCCCGGCCATGATCAGCGCGACCGCGACCGCGACCGCCATGCCGCCGAAGACGTACAGGGTGATCTTCGCGCCGCCGACCTTGTCCGACACCCAGCCGCCGAACGGACGGCTGAACGATCCGACCAGTGCGCCGAGGAACGCGAGGTTACCGAGCGTCGTGATCCATCCGATCTTCGCCAGGTCCGGGAAGTTGGCCTTGATCAGGGTCGGGAAGGCGAAGGAGAAACCGATGAACGAGCCGAAGGTGCCGATGTAGAGGATCGCCATCACCCAGGTGTGCCGGTTGGTGAGCGCGCGCCGGTAGGACTTCCCATCGGACTTGGCGGTGCCGATGCTGTCCATGTAACGCAGCGCGCCGAACGCGGCGGCCAGGATGAACGGCACCCAGACCAGCACCGACAGCGTGATGCCGAAGCGATAGCCACCCGGATCCTTGGCCATTATGTGCGTGCCCAGGGTGATCAGCAACGGCAGCACCAGCTGGGTCTGGGCGACGCCCAGGTTGCCGCCCGCCGCGTTGATGCCCAGCGCCGCACCCTTCTTGCCCTCGGGGAAGAAGAAGTTGATGTTGGCCATCGAGGAGGAGAAGTTGCCGCCTCCGACGCCCGCGAGCGCCGCGAGCAGCAGGAACACCCACATCGGCGTGCCCGGCTGGTTGACGAAGTAGGCGAGGCCGAGTGTGGGAAGCAGCAGCATCCCCGCACTGAACACGGTGAACGCCCGGCCGCCGAACCGGGGAACGGCGAACGTGTACGGGATGCGCAGCGCGGCGCCGACCAGGGTCGGGGTGGAGGTCAGCAGCAGCGCGTTGCTCACCGCGGTGGGGTTGCCCTTGCCGAGCCCGGCGAGGAAGTCGAATCCGGCGGCGCCCATGCTGGTCACCACGGTGCCCCAGATGACCCAGATGCTGAAGCCGAGATTCTCGGCGAACACGGAGAAGATGAGATTCTTGCGCGCGGTTTTCGCACCGCCGGATGCCCAGAACGCCGGATTGTCGGGATCCCAGTGGTCGAGCCACCGGCCACGTTTCTGATATTCGAAAGTCGTTGGCTGCGACTGCTGGCCGGTGGCTGCTACGGCGGTCATCGGCTTCCTCTCGATTCGGCTCGACCGGCCCTCATCGCGGCGCAGTGCCGCCGGCGGCTGTCGAGTGCCTAGCTACGGTCGAGACAAAGGTATGAGCCGCTTGTTGCGTCCCCGTGGCCCTCGATGACGTTCCCGGCAAATCCGACTCACATTGCGCGGCCGGGAATGGTGACCACTTGGTTACCTGACACCGTTTATCGCGCGTCCGGATATTCCGCGATGAGAGAGTTGAGGAAGCAGCGTGTCGCTGAGGCGGCCCGATCGGGATCGCCGTCGATCACGGCGTGCACGAGCGCGGCGTGTTCGTCGGTATAGGAGTCATCCGATTTGGCGGTCCGCGCGCGGATGACCTGTTCGATGATGGGCAGCAGCGAATCGTAGAACTCGAGATACACCGCGTTGTGGCTGGCGACGACGATCGCGCGGTGCAACTGGACGTCCGCCTCGATCGCGGAGGCGGGGTCGTCTTCCCATTTCTTGTCGCGTTCGGCCAGCAGGCGCAGCAGGTTCGCGATGTCGGAGTCGTCGCGGCGGCGCGCGGCCAGGCCCGCGGCGGTGACGTCCAGCGCGAGGCGCAGCTCCAGCACGTCGCGTTCCTCGGCGTCGGCGAAATATTTGCCGAGAGTTCCGCCGAGGTCCGATGCGGCGATCACGTACGTTCCGGAACCTTGGCGACGCTCCAGCATGCCGGCGTGCACGAGGGCCTGGACGGCCTCGCGCACCGTGTTGCGGCCGGTGCCGGTGAGCTCGGTGAGCTCCGGCTCCGTGGGGATGCGGGAGCCGATCGGCCAACGGCCGGAACGGATTTCGGCACGCAGCTGCTCGGTGACCTGGGCGATGAGGCTGGTGCGCCGGACGGGTTGCACCTCGACAGAGTACCGCCCATCACAAATCATTGCCGCCCTTCATCCGGTCATCCTATGATTTCTCGGTGTCTGTGACCCTTCCCGAAACCGAGGCTCGCCAGGAATCCGTCTTGGTCGAGCGCCGTCGACGTGCGCTGATCGAGGGCCGGGCGCTGGTCCTGGCGGCCATCGTGATGTCGGCGCTCACCCTACGAGTCGCGGTCACCGCGTTCAGCCCGCTCGCCGAGCGGATCGGCGCCGAAATCGGTTACGGCACCGCCGTTGTCGGCCTCTTCGGGATGCTCCCCACCGCCATGTTCGCGCTGTCCGGGCTGCTCACCCCGGTCATGGCGGTGCGGCTCGGGCTGGAGCGCACCGCGCTGACGGCCATGCTGATGGCGGGCGCGGGCATGTCGATCCGGGTGCTGATGTCGGGCACCGCCGAACTGCTGGTGTTCTCCGCGCTCGCCCTCGCGGGCATGGGTATCGGCAACGTGGTGATCCCGCCGCTGGTGAAGCGGTACTTCCCGGATCGCCTGGCCGGGATCAGCTCGCTGTACATAGTGATGGTGCAACTCGGCACGGTCGTGCCCGCCGTCACCGCGGTCCCGGTGGCGGACGCGCACGGCTGGCGCGTCTCCCTCGGCGTGTGGGGCCTGCTCGGCTTCGCCGCGGCGGTGCCGTGGGTGGCGGTGCTGCGCGGCCGTCGCGGGCACGACGGCGCGGACCGCACGGCCGTGCCGGTGCGGGAGCCGCACAGCGGGCGGGTGTGGCGTTCGCCGATCGCCTGGGGCATGGCGGGCATGTTCGGCATGACCTCGCTCACCACCTACGCGATGTTCGCCTGGTTGCCGAAGATCCTGAGCGAGGCGGGTGCGAGCGCGGCGTACGGCGGAGCCATGGTCGGTCTGTTCGCCGTGGTCGGCCTGGTCGCCGCGCTCAGCGCGCCGACCGTGGTGGCCCGGTTCCGCAATCCGTTCCCCGTGGTAGTGGGTTGCGCGGCGCTGTTCTTCATCGCGTTCGCCGGGCTGCTGATCGCGCCGATGGCCGCGCCGATCCTCTGGGTGGTCGTGCTCGGCCTCGGTCCGAGCACCTTCCCGATGGCGCTGACGCTGATCAATCTGCGCACCCGCACGCCTGCCGGATCGGCCGCGCTGTCCGGCTTCACCCAGGGCGTCGGCTACGCGGTGGCCTGCGTGGGTCCGCTGTTGTTCGGCGTGCTGCACACGGCCACAGGCGGCTGGCTGGCTCCGTTCACGATGCTCGGCGTCGCCGTGCTCGTGCTGCTCGCCGGTGCGTGGCAGGCCTGCAAGCCGCGCGTGCTCGAGGACACCTGGAATTGACGCGCGCGGCCGTCGGCCGGAAATCTCACAGTTCGGGTTGCGCGGCTGTGCGAACAGGGTCAGGATGGGCGCATTCGAATTGCACGGCGTAGCCCGCGTCACACCTCACCGGTCGACGAATTCGAGATAAGCCTTTTCGTGACGCACGGAAACCGTTGCGTCACATGCCGGAAACATTGGTCGAAACTCACCTCCCGGAACCGGTAATCGTGAGCAACCGTTGATTTGACGGTCATTTCGCGCAGCATTTCGGCAATACCCATTTCCTACCGTGGGGCCAACCGACTTTGGGAGGCCCCGTTGAACACGCTGACGCGTAACCGTCTGGAAGCGCTGGGACGGACGAAGATCCGCAGGCCGCATCTCGAGCACTGGGATGCGGAGGACGTCGCCGCTTGGGAAGCGGGCGGCAAGGACATCGCCCGGCGCAACCTGATCTGGTCGGTCTTCGCCGAGCACGTCGGCTTCTCGGTCTGGTCGATCTGGTCGGTGATGGTGCTGTTCATGCCGACCGACAAGTTCGGCATCGACCCGGCGGGCAAGTTCTTCCTGGTCGCCATGCCGACCCTGGTCGGCGCGTTCCTGCGGATTCCCTACACCGTGGCGACCGCGCGCTTCGGTGGACGCAACTGGACGGTCTTCAGCGCGGCGATGCTGCTGATCCCGACGCTGCTCACGCTGTACTTCGTCAACCAGCCCGGCACCTCGTACACGACGTTCCTCGTGATCGCCGCGTTCGCCGGCTTCGGTGGCGGCAACTTCGCCTCCTCGATGACCAACATCAACGCGTTCTACCCGCAGCGGCTCAAGGGCTGGGCGCTGGGCCTGAACGCGGGTGGCGGCAATATCGGCGTTCCGGTGATCCAGCTGATCGGCCTGCTCGTCATCGCGACCCTCGGCAATGGCTACGCCTCGCTGGTCTGCGCGGTCTACCTGGTGCTCATCGCGATCGCAGGCCTGGGCGCCGCGCTGTTCATGGACAACCTGCCCAACCAGAAGGCCGACCTGTCCTACATGCTGACGGCGCTGAAGGTGCCGCAGTCCTGGGCCATCGCGTTCCTCTACATCGGCACCTTCGGTTCGTTCATCGGCTACAGCTTCGCCTTCGGCCAGATCCTGCAGATCAGCTTCCGCGCGGGCGGCGACACCGTCGCGCAGGCCACGCTGCACGCCGCGCAGATCGCGTTCATCGGTCCGCTGCTCGGCTCGCTGGCCCGGCCCTACGGCGGCAAGTGGGCCGACCGCATCGGCGGTGGCAAAGTAACGTTTTTGACGTTCACCGCCATGATGGCGGCGGCCGTGCTGGTCACCGTGGCCAGCACGCTGGCCGACAACAACAACGGCGTGGCGGGCGGCGGCGTGATGACCGCCCTGGTCGTCGGCTTCATCACCCTGTTCGTGCTCTCCGGCATCGGCAACGGGTCGGTCACCAAGATCATCCCGTCGGTGTTCGAGGCGAAATCCAGGAGCCTGGACGCCACGCCCGCCGCACAGGCGGCCTGGTCGCAGAACACCTCCGGCGCGCTCATCGGTTTCGTCGGCGCCATCGGCGCACTCGGCGGCGTGGGCATCAACCTGGTGCTGCGCACCTCCTACGCGTCCACCAAGTCCGCGACCACCGCGTTCTGGGTGTTCATGGCCTTCTACGTGGTCTGCGCCCTGGTCGTCTGGGCGGTGTTCCTGCGCCGCCCCAGCCTGCGCGGCCTGCCCGTCGATTCCGAGGTCGTGACCGAAGCCGAGACCTTCGTCCTCGAGGCCGAGGCCGCTCAGTCCCAGTCCCCGTCCGCCGGCTCGGCCCGCGCCTGACACCCGATCCAGTCCAGGAGGACCCACAGATGAACCCCACAGTCGCTCGCAAGACCGCGGTGGT
Source organism: Nocardia sp. NPDC004718 (assembly GCF_053601535.1). NCBI lineage: Bacteria > Bacillati > Actinomycetota > Actinomycetes > Mycobacteriales > Nocardiaceae > Nocardia > Nocardia sp. NPDC004718. The sequence continues at coordinate 101,593 of NZ_JBSGCA010000022.1, read as the reverse complement.
CGTCGGCCACGGGATGGTCGGGCACCGGTTCGTCGAGGCGCTGCGCTCGCGCGATACCGAAGGCCAGTGGCAGGTGATCATCCTCAGCGAGGAGCGGCTGCCCGCCTACGACCGCGTCGGCCTGTCGTCCTACGTCGGCGCCTGGGACCCGAGCGCGCTCGCGCTGCCCGGCAACGAGTACGCCGGTGACGAACTGGTCGAGCTGCGGCTGGGCCAGAGCGCCGAGTCCATCGACCGGGCCGCGCGCAAGGTGACCACGTCCTCGGGCGACATCCTCGCCTACGACGCGCTCGTGCTGGCCACCGGTTCCTACCCGTTCGTGCCGCCTGTGCCCGGCCACGACCGGCCGGAGTGCTTCGTCTACCGCACCATCGATGACCTCGACGGCATTCGCGCGGCCGCCGAAGCCGCCGGTCCCGGCGCGACGGGTGTGGTGGTCGGCGGCGGCCTGCTCGGCCTGGAAGCCGCGAACGCGCTGCGCCTGCTCGGGCTCACCCCGCACGTGGTGGAGTACAACACCCGGCTGATGCCGGCTCAGGTCGACGAGGGCGGCGGCGCCATCCTGGAGCGCCTGGTCACCGACCTCGGACTGTACGTGCACACCGGCGTGGGCACCTCCGCGATCGAGGCCGCCGACCAGGGCGTGCAGGTGACGCTCTCGGACGAGACCGTGATCGACGCCGGGCTGGTCGTGTTCTCCGCCGGTGTCCGCCCGCGCGACCAGATCGCCCGGGACGCGGGCCTGGAGGTCGGTCCCCGCGGCGGCATCGTCACCGACCTGGGCCTGCAGACCTCCGACCCGAACATCTGGGCCATCGGCGAATGCGCCGCGGTGGAGGGCGTGTGCTACGGCCTGGTCGCGCCGGGCTACACCACCGCGGAGATCGTGGCCGACCGCCTGTTGGGCGGCGCGGGCGAGTTCCCCGGTGCGGACATGTCGACCAAGCTCAAGCTGCTCGGTGTCGACGTGGCCAGTTTCGGTGACGCGCACGGCGTCACCGAGGGCGCGCTGTCGGTGGTGCTGCACGACGCGGCCAAGGGCACCTACGCCAAGCTGGTCGTCTCCGATGACGCGAAGACCCTGCTCGGCGGCATCCTGGTCGGCGACGCCACCGCCTATTCGGCGCTGCGTCCGCTGGTCGGCCGCCCGCTGCCCGCCGAACCGGCCGCGCTGATCTCGCCCGCGGGCGCCGAACTCGGGGCCGACGCGCTGCCGGACGACGCGCAGATCTGCTCCTGCAACAACGTGTCGAAGGGCGCGATCTGCGGGGCGATCGCCGAAGGCGCCTGCGACATCCCCGGGATCAAGAGCTGCACCAGCGCCGGAACCTCCTGCGGCGGTTGCGTTCCCATGCTCAAGAAGCTGCTCGAGCAGTCCGGCGTGGAGATGTCCAAGGCGCTGTGTGAGCACTTCGAGCAGTCGCGTGCGGAGTTGTTCCAGATCGTCCAGGTCACCGGCATCCGCACCTTCTCCGGCCTGATCACCAAGTACGGCAAGGGAACCGGCTGCGACATCTGCAAGCCGACCGTGGCGTCCATCCTCGCCTCCACCTCGAGCGACCACATCCTCGACGGCGAGCAGGCCGCGCTGCAGGACACCAACGACCACTTCCTGGCCAACCTGCAGAAGAACGGCACCTACTCGGTGGTGCCCAGGATGCCCGGCGGCGAGGTCACCGCCGAACAGCTGATCACCATCGGCGAGGTGGCCAAGGAATTCGGCCTGTACGTGAAGGTCACCGGCGGTCAGCGCATCGACCTGTTCGGCGCGCGCGTCGAGCAGTTGCCGCTGATCTGGAAGCGGCTGGTCGACGCGGGCATGGAATCCGGTCACGCGTACGGCAAGTCGCTGCGCACGGTGAAGAGCTGCGTCGGTTCCACGTGGTGCCGCTACGGTCAGCAGGACTCGGTCGGCATGGCCGTGCTGCTGGAGAAGCGTTACCGCGGGCTGCGTTCGCCGCACAAGCTGAAGCTCGCGGTCTCCGGTTGCGCCCGCGAATGCGCCGAGGCACGCGGCAAGGACGTCGGCGTGATCGCCACGGAGAACGGCTGGAACCTCTACGTCGGCGGCAACGGCGGTCTCACCCCGAAGCACGCCGTCCTGCTGGCCGGTGAACTCGACGACGAGACGCTGATCAAGTACATCGACCGGTACCTGATGTTCTACATCCGCACCGCTGATCGTTTGCAGCGCACCGCTCCGTGGCAGGAGGCGCTGGAAGGCGGCATCGATTACCTCGAGCAGGTGATCTGCGAGGACAGCCTCGGCATCGCCGAGGATTTGGAGGCGGCGATGGCTCAGCACGTCGCCGGCTACCGCGACGAATGGGCCGCGGTGTTGGAAGACGACGAGAAGCTGTCACGCTTCGTGTCGTTCGTCAACGCGCCGGAGGAATCCGATCCGACGATTTCCTTCGACGAATCCGGGGAGCGGAAAGTTCCCGTCCTGCTCGGACTGCCGGAAGTTCCGGTCGCCACGCAGGGGAAATGACCGCTTAACCGCATGGAAACAGAACGTCGGTACCAATGAGTAAGGCGTTTGGAGGATGACACCGATGACCGTGATCGATACCCCCGGCATCGCCGCAGCAACCACCACTGGGTGGACGCAGGCCTGCCGTCTCGACTACCTGATTCCCGGCCGCGGCGTCGCGGTGTTGCTCAAAGGCGGCCGACAGGCCGCACTTTTCCTGCTGGAGAACGGCATGCTGTATGCCGTCGGCAATATCGATCCGATCGGCCGGGCGGCGGTCATGTCGCGCGGGATCGTCGGCGATCGCGGCGGGGCGCCCGTCGTGGCCTCGCCGCTGCTGAAGCAGGCTTTCTCCCTGGTCGACGGGCATTGCCTGGACGACGAATCGGCGATGCTGCCGGTGTACGCGGTGCGCGTGGACGACGGCATCGTCTCGATTTCCAACGAGCCGGTGGCCACCGCGCTCGCGTCCTCGGATGGATGAACCCAATGACAACAGTTGACACGGGTGCGAGCCTGGCCGGATTCACGGTGGGCATCACGGCGGCCCGTCGGGCGGAGGAATTCGCCACACTGCTGGAACGCCGGGGCGCGAACATCGTTTCCGCACCGGCAATCCGCATCATCCCGCTCGCCGACGACAACGAGCTGGAGCGGGTGACCCGGCAGCTGGTCGCCGATCCACCGCAGATCACCGTGGCCACCACGGGAATCGGCTTCCGCGGCTGGATGGAGGCCGCCGAGGGCTGGGGCCTCGCCGAGGACCTGCGCGTGACCCTGGGGACCACCCGGATGCTCGCCCGCGGCCCGAAGGCCAAGGGCGCCATCCGCGCCGCGGAACTGCGCGAAGAGTGGTCGCCGGCCTCCGAATCGTCCGCCGAAGTGCTCGATCACCTGCTCGCCGAGGGCGTGGAAGGGGTTCGGATCGCCGTGCAGTTGCACGGGGCCACCACCGAGTGGGAGCCGGTGCCCGACTTCTGCGAGGTACTGCGTTGCGCGGGAGCGGATGTCGTGCCGGTGCCGGTGTATCGCTGGGTGCCGCCGGACGACCAGGGGCCGATGGACCACCTGATCGAGGCCATCGTCACCTCGGGCATGGACTGCGTCACCTTCACCAGCGCCCCCGCCGTGGCGTCGATGTTGATGCGCGCCAAGGAGACCGGGTTGCTGGAAGGGCTGCTGTACGCGCTGCGCGGCCGGGTGCTGCCCGCCTGCGTCGGCCCGATCACGGCCGCGCCGCTGGAGGAACTCGGGGTGCCCACCTCGATGCCGGGCCGGGCCCGGCTGGGCGCGCTGGCCCGCCACGTCGCCGAGGAACTGCCCAGGCGGGCCAACCGGATTCACGCCGCAGGCCACATCATCAGCGTGCGCGGCGCGTGCGTAGTGGTCGACGGTGAGGTGCGTCAGCTGGCGCCCGCGCCGATGGCGTTGATGCGCTCGCTGGCCCGCCAGCCCGGCCGGGTCGTCTCGCGCGAGGACCTGTTGGCCGCGCTGCCCGGCGGCGGGGACGACACGCACGCGGTGGAGACCGCCATCGCCAGGCTGCGCGCCGGACTCGGCACGCCGAAAGCGATCCAGACCGTGGTCAAACGTGGGTATCGGCTCGCGCTGGACCCGGCGGAATGTATCGACAACAACCCACGGCCCACCGCGACAGGAGGACCACAGGTGCCCGGAGTCGGAATTCCGACCCGGGCACCTCGGTACATCCAGACTGCGGGGAGCTGGTGACCGCGCCCGCCCTGGTGCTCGTGGCCCACGGGACCCGCAGCGCCAAGGGCGTGCAGATGATCGCGGCGCTCGCCGAGGCCGTGACGAAGGAGCTCGGTGCCGGGATTTCGGGGCCCGGCACCGAGACGCCTCGGGTGCGTACGGCTTTCGTGGACGTGCTCGGCCCTTCGCCTTCGGAGGTGCTGCGCGATCTGGTGACCCCGGCCGGGGAATCCGTACCCGCCGTAGTGGTTCCGGCGTTCCTGGCCTCGGGTTATCACGTCTACCAGGACGTGCCGCGAGAGGTCGCCGAGAGCGACCATCCCGCGGTGACGGTCACGCCCGCCATGGGGCCGGATCCGGCGCTCGCGCGGATCATGGCGATGCGTCTGCGTGCCGCAGGTTGGCGCCAGGGTGACGCGGTGGTCTTCGCCGCCGCGGGCTCCTCGGACGCCCGGGCCCGCCAGGATGTCCGGCGCGCGGCCGCGCTGCTGGCCGAACGCCTCGGCGTTCCGGTCCGTATCGGCTACGTCGCGACCGGTGCGCCGCGGGTGCCGGACGTCGTCGCGGAACTGCGCGTTGCGGGGGCGGGCCGGGTGTTCGTCGCCTCCTATCTGCTCGCGCACGGGCTGTTCCAGCAGCGTCTGCACGAGGCTGGCGCGGACGGCGTCGCCGAACCCATCGGCGTGCACCCGGCGGTGGTCCGGTTGATCGCCGAGCGTTACCGGGTCGCCGCTGGCGAGTCGGTGCGGGCGCGGGTTCGCTGAGCATCGGCCTTCCACCGCCGCGGAATCGGTGGCGCGAGGACGCGAGCTGGCGCGATCGATGCCGTTCGATCGATTCGAGTACCGGTAGTTGCCGCGCCGAAAAATAGCGATGTTCGGCCTATCTCCTGGTAGCGGGCGATTCGTTGGGTCGGGCCAGCTGGAGTTCGCGGAACTGGACGTTTCCTGCTGGCGCGGGCGGTTCGCCGACGTTTCTGTTCCGGCTGGCGTGTGAGTACCCGAGCGTGGTGCGGGTGATCCGGCCGAGGCCGGAGACGGTGGTGCGCCAGGTCGCACACCCATGCCCAGCAGGAACCCGTGACCGTCGGCGCACAAGGTCACGCCGAAGCGATGCGGCGAGCTGAACGCGCTGCCAACCGTTCCTCGCCACGATGGGCCGCCGCGTGAACCGGCAGTTGCTGCTGCTCTCCTCAACCGATCCGCAGATCCCGGGCGAGCGGATCGGCACTCTGTTCCGCGGCGAGCGCATAGGGTGGGCGCGGCTGCGGATGGCGATCGCGGAGGTCAAGCCTAGTTGTAGGGTGTCGTGGCGATCGAGCCCAGAAATTTTCAGAATTGGTGCGCTCCGGATGTCGAGAACGTCCGGTCGGCTCCGTCCCAGGGATACGAGCGGCTACGGACATGTCGCTCGACGACCCCGACGTAGGAGCGATCACCATGCGACCGACCGAGATCACCGAGATCCTGAACCGCCCGATCAGCCAGGAGCTGCTGGCCCGCGACCTGACCCGCCTGGCCTATGTCGCCACGGACGGCACACCGCGCAGTATCCCGATCGCCTTCACTTGGAACGGCTCGGAGATCGTGCTGTGCACCAGTAAGAACGCTCCGAAATTATTCGCACTGCGCAAGAACCCGATGGTTGCCCTGACCATCGACACCGAGGTCCACCCGCCCAAGATGCTGCTCGTCCGCGGGCGCGCCGATCTGGACGTCGTCGACGGCATCCCGCAGGAGTATCTCCAGATGAACGGCAGCTACGAGATGACACCCGAGCAGCGCGTCGAGTGGGAGGCCGAGGTCCGCTCGCTCTACGACGGCATGGTCCGGATCGTCGTCACCCCGACTTGGGCGAAACTCATCGACTTCGAAACCACCCTGCCGAGCCCAGTCGAGGAGTTGATCCGGCAACGGGCCGAACGTCAGCACGCCTGAGAGCGACGCGGCAAGAATGGGCACTACCGATCCAAGGAGAAGATGATGGCCAAGTATCTGCTGCTCAAGCACTACCGAGGCGCACCGGCACCGGTCAACGACGTGCGGATGGACCAGTGGACCCCGGAGGAACTCGCGGCCCACGTCCAGTACATGCAGGACTTCGCCGCGCGGCTCGAGGCCACCGGCGAGTTCGTCGACAGTCAAGCGCTCTCCCCGCAGGGCACGTTCGTCCGCTCGGACGGCGAGGGCCGCCCGCCGGTCACCGATGGACCGTTCGCCGAGACGAAGGACCTGATCGCCGGCTGGATGGTGATCGACGTCGAGACCTACGAGCGCGCACTCGAGCTGGCCGCAGAGCTGTCCGCGGCACCCGGTGCGTGCGGGAAGCCGGTCCAGGAGTGGCTCGAGGTGCGGCCGTTCCTCACCGCGCTGCCCACGGTCAGCGAGTGAACGAGTCGCTGCTGCGGGAACTCGTGCCCGCGGTGATCGGTGTCCTCGTCCGGCGCGGAGCCGACTTCGCGTCGGCCGAGGATGCCGTGCAGGAGGCGCTGATCCGCGCGCTGCGAAGCTGGCCGGACGATCCACCGCGCGATGCGAAAGCCTGGCTCGTCGCGGCCGCCTGGAACAGGTTTCTCGATGTCGCCCGGGCCGAAACCTCGCGGCGCGGGCGGGAACTCGCCGTGGAGGTCGAGCCGCCGACCGGCCCGGTGCCGGGCACGGACGACACACTGTGGCTCTACTTCCTGTGCGCGCACCCGTCGCTGTCGCCCGGCTCGGCCGTCGCGTTGACGCTGCGCGCGGTCGGCGGCCTGACGACGCGGCAGATCGCGACGGCCTACCTGGTGCCCGAAGCGACCATGGCACAACGGATCAGCCGGGCCAAGCGGCGTATCGCGGGGCTGCCGCTCGATCGACCCGGCGATCTGGCGACGGTGCTGCGCGTCCTCTACCTCGTCTTCAACGAGGGTTACGGCGGGGACGTCGATCTGGCAGCCGAAGCGATCCGCCTCACCCGTCAGCTGGCAGGCTCCACCGACGAGCCCGAGGTCGCGGGCCTGTTGGCGCTCATGTTGCTGCACCATGCCCGCCGCGCGTCTCGCCTCGGCCCTGGCGGTCGCCTGGTGCCGCTCGGCGCACAGGACCGATCCCGTTGGGACACCGGCCTGATCGCCGAAGGAGTGACGATTCTGCAAGCCGCGCTGGCTCGCGACCGCTTGGGCGAATACCAAGCGCAGGCCGCGATCGCCGCCCTGCACGCGGATGCGCCGAGCGCCGCCGAGACGGACTGGGTGCAGATCGTGGAGTGGTACGACGAACTACTGCACCTCACGGGTAGCCCGGTGGTGCGACTCAACCGCGCGGTCGCCGTCGGCGAGGCCGACGGACCGCAAGCCGGGTTGGCAGAGCTGAGCAAGGTGGATTCCGATCTGCCCCGGTACACCGCCGTTCGCGCCTATCTCCTCGAACGCGCCGGCGACCTCGAGCAGGCCGCCGACCTGTACGCCGAGGCATCCCGAGCAGCCACCACCGCGCCCGAACGCGACCACCTCACCCGCGAGGCAGCGCGGGTGAGGCAGTCACTGCGTTCGTGAACGCGGGTCGGTCACCCACACCGGCATCCTGATCGCGGGTATGAACGCCTCCACCGACGTGGTCATGGACCACTTCTACCGCCGAAGTCCGCGGGAACGCGCGAGGCCGTCGCCACACGGTGCGTCGCCCAAGACGTTCGCGGCATGACGTGCTGGCCGAACGCCGAATCGCCGGTCCTCGTCTCATATCGGCGAAAACGATTGCAGGACTGATCTTCTGGTATCGAGTTCCGAACGCTGACGCGGTGGTTGAATCGATGTCGAGGCGAGTGCAGGAGCCGCTACGATCGGGAGAGGGGACCTGATGCCGGTGGGAGGCATGGCTCGTGGTGGCGCGAACGCGGTAGGACGCGAGGAGCGGTTGTGCGTCCGGCGCTGAGGCGTCGCACCACACGTGCGGACACCGGATACGGCGCGTTCCTGTCCTACAGCGGCGACCGGGACCGTGCGGTGCTTCCGCTGGTCCAGAACGCGATCGAAAAGCTGCCACGACCGTGGTACCGCTTCCCGCGCATGCGCGTCTTCCTCGACTACAGCGGTGTCCCGATCGGCCCGAAACTGTGGGACAAGATTGTCGCGGGCCTGTCGCGTTCCGAGTGGCTCGTCGTGGTGGCCTCACCCGAGGCTGCCGGCTCCAAATGGGTGGACCGCGAAATCGAGTGGTGGCTGGCGAATCGGTCTCCCGAGACGATATTGCTGGTCCTCAGTGCCGGGTCCCTGTTCTGGGACGAAGAAGCCGGGGATTGGGACCGGGCGCGCTCGACCGCGCTACCGCCACGCCTGTTCGGTGTTTTCGCGTCCGAACCCGTATACAAAACGCTCAAATGGCGTGCGGATGCGAACGGAGTCCCGCGTCCGGACATCGACGCCATCGCGGTCGGCATCGCCGCGGTGATTCGCGGCGTCTCCGAGGCCGACGTCAAATCCGAGGGTTACCAGCAGACCAAGCGGAACTTGCGCTGGGCGAGAACCGCCATCGGCGCGTTGGTCATCTTGCTCGTCGTGGCGCTGATCGCGGCGGTCGTGGCTCGGGTGCAGAGCAATCGCGCCGAGGAGCAGGCCAGGATCGCCACGGCGCGGCTCATGGCCTCCGTCGCCGACACCAGGATGGCCACGGATGTCCGCGCGGCCCTGCTGCTGGCCGTGGCGGCGTACCGTCTCGACCCGAGTCCACGTCACCAAGCCGCCCTGCTGCGCGCGAATCTCGCCAGTCCGAAAGTCGCTCGTTACGTTGCGGCACCTGCGGAGGTCACGGCCTTGCAGAGCAGCGCCGACGGTCGAACCGTCGTTGCCGGGCTCGCCGATGGACAAGTCGTGACATGGGCGCCGGGAGGCTCGGTGACGACCTCGGTCGCGCGTTTGCCCGGCGAGATCCGCTCGCTGGCCGTCGCCGCGGACGGCCGGACGGTTCTCGCCACGGATGGCGCCTCGATCACACTGTGGGGCGGCAACTCCGGTCGGCCGGACTTCGGCGTGCCCGACGCGAGCGAAGTCGATGTCGTCGCCGTATCCGCGTCCGGGAAGTTCGGTGCGGTCCATCGCAGGCAGACCAAGGCGGCGGAAGGCACCCCGGGGACGGTCGACATCATCGACAATGCCGCCGGACGGGTCCTCTCGTCACATCCGATCGACCGAGCGGTGACGAGCATGGTGTTCACCGACGACACGGCGTTGCGTCTGCTCGAAACCGACGGCAAGGCATGGCAGATCTCGCTTCACGGCGGCGCCGACCGGGATCTTTCACCTCTCGACACCGGCAACGCCTGCGGCGACGGCCAAGATGTCGGGGACTTGTCGCCCGACGGGTCCTCGTTCACCTGCGCCGTCTTGCCCGGTATTCCGGCGCCGGTTTTCCGGCTGCGTCCGACTCCGAGCGCTGTGCGCCCAGAGCCCGGATATGTGGGCGTCGCGATGCCGAGGCGATCGGCTCCCGCCGTGCTCAGCCACTCGGCGCGGACAGCAGCGGTGCCCAGTGCCGACGCCGGGTTCTATGTCGGGCCCGTCACCGGCGAGCCGAGGCCTCCGGAGCCGCCACCGCTGATCGCCGGTACCGCCGTAGATTCCGACCGGAAGCTACTGCGTTTCCTCGGGACCTCCGAAACGCAGCTGGTTTCGGCGTCCGGGCGACTGATCACCCTGTGGAATCTCGCGCAGCGCGACCGGCTGGCGAAATCTTTTGCGGTGCCGATCGTCAAAGGATGCAATTCTTGTCCGCCCAGCTTGTCGCTGTCCCCGGACGGGCGCACCGCGGTAATCACCGGCCAGGACAAAGATCCGGGAGAATCGGCGCTCAACAGTGACGTGGTGATCATTCAACAGCTCGGGCCGGACGCCTCCCGGCAGCTCTCCATACCGGGACTATCCGGGAAACTCGCCTGGCGCGCGGATGGCACCATGCTGGCAATCGCCGCGAATCCGGCATCCGGCTACGAGCGACGTGTATCCGCGCACAAACCCCAGGTGGAGGCTCCGTTCGAGGTCACGGTCCTGTCCTCGCCACCACCGCAGGTCAGCGTCGAGGCGGCCGGTGTGTCGCCCGTATCACCGACCGCTGTTTCTCTCGACAGCAGGGGACGGGCGTATCTGCACGATCTGGCCACCGGCGGCATCAATTCGGAATTCCTCCCGCTGGGCGGCGCGGTCGACACAGACCATGTCGTCGAAGCGGGAATCGACGCGGCCGGAGAGTTCCTGGTCATGCGCGATGCCGACCACATATCGGTCTATGACTTGGCGCGAGAGCAAAACGCGCACGATATCGACGGCAACGACGCGCAGTCGGTGTTGTTCGCCGGACGGCATCTGCTGATCCGCCGGAAGGACAGCATCGAGATCTGGGATCGGACCGGCTCGCATCGAGAGCGGACGATCCCGTTCCGCAGTACTCGGAACTCGGCCGCGCAGCTCGCCGCCGCTGCGGACGCGAACGTGGTCGTCGCGAAAGACGAGGCAGGCTATCTGACTGTTTTCGCCGCCGACGGCACGAATCTGGGTGAACTCGAGCCTGATTCCGTTTGGCACGTCCCATCCGCCGTCGCCTTGTCCGCTGATGGACGGTATCTCGTGACGGTGAATCCCGGTCCCGCGTTCTCCGGCGGCGTCGATGGAGCGCTGATCGAACGGGACATCTCACCGGACGGCCTGATCCGGGCCGCTTGTGCGCATGCTGGTCCGGATCTCACCGGCGCCGAATGGCACGCCTTGATGGGAGTTGCGCGTCCCGCGCAAGCCCGCTGCCCGTAGGGCGCGTTCGACTGCCGCCGGCGTTTTGCTCAGTCGGCGTGACGGCCCCTTCATGGGCTAGTCGGTCTTCCGGTGCCGACCGCGCTGTCCGCGAAGTCCGGGTGTGCCGGCGACCGGGTGAACGACGCCCGATAGCTGCTCGGTGGCACTCCGACGTGCCGGATCATGTGCTGGCGCAGCGACTCCGCCGAGCCGATGCCGCTGTGCCTGGCCACCTGGTCCATCGGCAGCGTCGTGGATTCCAGTAGCTCCCTGGCGCGTTGCAGGCGCTGGTGCAGCAGCCATTTCTGCGGGCTGAGGCCGGTCTCCTCGTGGAAGCGGCGGGTGAGCGTGCGCACGCTGGTGCGGGCGTGGGCGGCCAGATCGTCCAGCGATAGCGGTAGGTCCAGCCGTCGCAGCGCCCAGGCGCGGGTGTCGGCGAGCGTCACGCCGTTCTCCGCGGGCAAGGGCGCGTCCACGAACTGGGCTTGGCCGCCGGGTCGCACCGGGGTGACGACGGCCGCGCGCGCGGCGGCGTTCGCGACGGTCGCGCCGTAGTCGGCGCGGATGAGATGCAGGCACAGGTCGATTCCGGCCGCCGCGCCCGCGGCGGTGGTGATCGGGCCGTCTTCGATGAACAGCGCGTCACTGCGGACGGACACGTCCGGGTGGTTCGCCGCCAGTTCGTCGGCGAGAGCCCAGTGTGTGGTGGCGGTGCGGCCGGACAGCAGACCGGCCTGCGCCAGCACGAAGGCGCCGCTGCAAATCGAGGTGACGCGCTTGCCCGCGGCCACCGCGCGACGCAGGGCGGTCAGCGTGGCGGCGTCCGCGTCGGCGCGGCTTCCGGTGCTCGGCACGATGACGATGTCCGCCTCATCGATCGCCGCCAAGCCCCGGGAGACGACCACGTCGAATCCACCCAACCCTGCGGGCAGCACGCCGGGCACGGCGGTGCACACCACGATGCGGTAGCCGGGCTCACCGTCGACCATCGCCGCGCCCAGCACCGTTTCGGGCATAGCCAGGTCGAAAGCTTTCACCGGAGGAACCGCGACGACGGCGACAGTCTGCATGGCCTGATCCTTGGGATAGTTGGCAATCCAGCCAGTAGCTTACCCGCCGCCGCACCGGCAGGCTGAGTAGCGCACGACCGGCGAACGGCATCCCGAGTGCCGCAGGTCGTGTGGAAACACTTGTCGCAGAGAGGAATACGCATGCCTTCGCATGTCATCGTCGGACGTGGCGCCACCGCTTCGGCCACCGCGGCGCTACTGGCCGGGTCCGGCGACCGGGTACGCATGGTCAGCCGCAGCGGCGCGGGGCCCGAGCACCCGAACATCGAACGAATCGCCCTCGACGCCCTGGACGCGGACGCGCTGACCGCTGTTGCCGAAGGCGCCGAAACCCTGTTCAACATGGCCATGCCCGCGTATCACACCTGGCCGGAGACCATCCCGCCGTTGTTCGGGTCCATTCGCTCCGCCGCCGAGCGGTCCGGTGCGAATTACGTGATGCTCGGCAACCTGTACGGCTACGGTCCCGCCGACGGGCCGGTCACCGAGCAGTCACCGCTCGTGGCCACCGGGCCGAAAGGGCGGGTTCGCGCCCGCATGTGGCGAGAAGCGGAAGAGGCGCACCGGGCGGGCCGGGTGCGCGTCACCGAGGTACGTGCGTCGCAATTCATCGGTCCCGGCGCGATATCGGTGTTCTCGCTCCTCGCCCAGCCGAAGATCTCGGCGGGGCAGTTGGCGCTGCTGCCGCAGGAACTCGACCTGCCGCACGCCTACACCGCGGTCGGCGACGCGGCGGCGGCAGCGGTCGCCGTCGCCCGCGACGAGCGCGCGTGGGGCAGGCCGTGGCATGCGCCGAGCATCACCGCGACCGCGCGGGAGCTGGCCGGACGATTCGCCGCGGCGGCCGGGGCGCCCGAGCCGCGGCTGGCGGTCATGAGCGATCGCGAACTGACGCTGCTCGGCCTCACCGACCCGTTCTGGCCGGAGTTGTTCGAGACCTACCACATGTCGCACGCGGCCTTCACGGTCGACGACTCGGCCATCCGCGACACCTTCGGCCTGAAGGCATCCGACCCCGACGAGGTGTTCGCGCAGGTGGTGCACCCGGCTCGAGGGTGATCCGGGACCACGCCGTGCTGGGACCGCACATCGTGGCGGTGCGGTGAGGTCGAGATCTTCGCCGACAGGTGAGGACCCGCGCCGGCGCTCGCGCGGACATCGGTCAGGAAGGCATCGCCTTCCCCGCGAACTGCTGTCGTCGCAGGACAATCCTGGCCAGTTCGGCCGGGGTGCCCGTACTGGTGTCGACGATCGTGTCGTAGGCGGCGCCGTGGTCGTGCACCGCGTGAAAATGGCCGCGCGCCGAGCCCGGCTCGCTACGGATTCCAGGGGTCGAGTCCACCGTCGGGATCCAGGTGATCGAGGTTGGCGACGCGCCTGGCCGATCGCATGAGGGCTTCGCGGTTGATGTCGTTCGGGTTCGCGTAGTACTCCCTGGCCGCTTCCTGGTGCATGGTCGCGACCCGGTGGCCGATCGCCCACCGGGTGTCACGGCCCGCGCCGTCCCACTCGTCCGGGGTGATCGCCGCGCGCAGCGCCCGGTCCGAATGCCAATTCTGCTCGACCCGCTGCACGAACGCCTGATCGATGTTCGCGTTGGGGGCGGGCGCGTTGGAGTGCCGGACGAAGCTGTCCGCGGCGATCACCGCCTGGGCGGCGAAGGCATCGTGCGCCTCGTGGCCGACGTGGTTGTCCACCGCCCACGCCGCCGCGATCGCCTTCTGCAACGGCGCGAAGCTGTACGGGTTCTGCGATGCCGTCGACTCCTGGACGGAGTATGCGGTCAGCGCATTGGTGACCCGCTCGTGACTCGCGCCGGAGGACAGCAGGACAGCATGGATGCGCGAATCGGGAACCTTGTTGTCGCGCAATACTTTCAAAGCCCGCGACACGCCGATTTGGGTGTGTATGCCCCCGACCTGCTGGGCCGCGTCGACCGCCACACCACGCCAGTTGGTGCGGGACAGCTGATGCTCGACGTACCCCGCTTCGCGGCTGGCCAGGATCCTTCTGGTGGATCGTTCGATCGTCCGTCGGGTGCTGGAGAGCGGATTGAACGGATTGACCCGCCCGCCCGCCAGCCAGGCCGTTACCGGCGAGGAGTTGATGGTGTTGAGCGTGGAGAGTGGAGTCACCCATCCCATACCGGGCGCGGACTTCCCACCGCCGCCGCCACCGCCGCCCATGCCGAGGGCGGTGCCGGCGCTGCTCCCGGACTTGCTCCCGCTGCCCTGCATCGCGAGCGCGAATCGGTTGGCGATCCAGTCGTTGCCCCGGCTGAAACCGCTGCTGAGGCGTTTGAGCTGGAAGACGGCGACGATCTCCACGGTGCCCGCGATGATGATCACCGCCATGACCTGTCCGCGCGCCTGCGCGAACAGATTGCCCATGAACAAGACGTAGACCCCGAGGAATATGGTGTACGCCGTCATTCGTGCCGCCGCGACGAAACTGTCGACGACATTGCGTACCAGGAACGTTTGCGTCGGGCCGTACACGAATCCGCCCGCCGCGAAGCCGAATATCGACATGAACCCGTGATAGATCGTGTCCAGCGCGGCCTTGATGACCTTCATACCGAGGTACATCGCGAAGGCCAGCAGGATGCCGCCGCAGACCAACAGCATCAGGCCCGTGGCGACCTGCCCCATGGAGGGATTCTCGGCCTTCGCGCGCGCGGCGCTGTCTCCGCAGGACTTCAGGCCGTTGATCACCCGGGAGTCGTCACCTGCCGCCACCCCCGACGACCACGCCGATCGGCAGGCGGGCCGCTGGTCCACTGTGTGCCCGAAATTCCACACCTGTAGCGGCTGCCGGGCGAAATTGTCGGCCAGGTCGCTCTGCATCGTCGCCACCAACTGGGTCGGATTCGGGTCGGCGTTCCCGTTCAGACCGGCGGCCACCGAGATCCCGAGATCGCGGCCCTGGGCCAGCAACCCGTGCGAGGACAGCACATCCGCGAGAGGCTCGGCGAGGAACAACGGACCCAGCAGCGCGACGCCCACCATCGTCACCACCTGCATGGTGGCCTTCGCGTGGTAGCCGCGCGCGATGAACCATGCCACGCAGACCGCGCCGATGGTCGCCGCGGTGCCCAGCATGATCGGCGTCGCGATCTGACCGGTGAGAGCGTCGGCCACGCCGCGCAACGCCGCACTGAACATGTCCAGCCACCGGAAGCTCAACGCGTAACCGATCAACCAGATCGCCGTCGTCACGATGGCGATGTAGCCGATGAACTCCAGGCCAAGCACGGCCCACAGAATGGTGGCGCGCGGCTTGAACAGGCTCTCGTCGCCGGTCGCGAATCGGTAGTCCGACAGCGGGATGCCCGACGAGTCGTGAATGTTCATCCAGCTGAGCCCGTCGATGCCGGAGGTTCCAGAAGTGCTGCCCGCCGCGTCTTGGGCGACGGCCAGCGCACCGAGGAAGCCCGGGAACACGAAGAGTGCGAAGAGAGTGAGGGCGGTCCAGATCGCCCGCCGCCATGTGCCCGTCCAAGAACCGGGCCACCAGTTCGGCGCACCGGCGAGCAACGCGGTCACGGCTGTGGGGAACTCGCGGGGGACTCCGATCGAATGCCGCTCGGTCGAACTGAGGCGGACAGTGCGTGATCGCACCGCCTGGGGGCAGATGTGCACGAAAGAGTCCTTCGTCCCGTCTGTGGGGGCGCAGTCGACTGCGAATTCCGAAACGGGTTGCACGCGAGCGTCAATGGCATCTCGCCTCCGTCTCACGTCCTGTATTACAGACAGGGACGGAAACATCCGCCTGAACGTCCAATGACATTCAGGCGGCTCGGGAGTGTACGTACGCACCTCGGCCGTCTACTTACGAAGTGCGCCAAATCGACTGGTATACAGAGCGTTTCAGCGCGACTGGCCGCCTTCGGTGCAGCGCACGTCACCGGTGTCGCGGTACTCGACCTGGACGGCGACCGGGGGAGGACACGCGGTCGTTGATCGCCCGACTTGTCGTACACCAGGTGAACAATGCCGTCATGGCATACGACGAGGAGCTGGCCGAGCGAATCCGGGAACTGATCGCACCCGGCCCCGAACTCACCGAGAGGAAGATGTTCGGCGGCCTGGCCTTCTTGATCGGCGGCAATATGGCGGTGGCCGCCAGCGGGCAGGGCGGTCTGCTGGTGCGGGTCGATCCCGACGAGGGCGAGCGGCTCCTCGGTGACACGGTGGGGCCCATGGTCATGGGCGGGCGCGAAATGGCAGGCTGGCTGCGGGTCACCGCCGTCGACGACGACGAAGTGCTGCGGGAATGGGTCGAGCGCGGCGTCGCCTACGCCCGGACCCTCCCACCCAAAACGAAGAAGTAGCCCCCGCTCAGGCCCTGACCTGCCGCCGGAACAGCACACGGTCGAATTCGCGTCCGTACTCGTCGACCGCGACCACGTCCATTTCGCTGGCGAACACGCCCGGCCGGACGTCGACGCGCAGGAACGAGTAATTCCGGAAGCGGACCCGCGACCACGGCGCGGCTTCGTCCTGCTTGCCGCCGCCCGGGGTCCACACGTAGCTGTTCGGCACCGTGGTGTCGGCCAGCTCGTTGCCGCGGAAGGTTTCCCGCGACCCGGGCTGGAACTCGTAGCGTGGGCGTCCGCCGCCGCCCACGGTGTAGTAGACGGTGCCGTCGGTCTCCGGGTAGACGATCGAGTTGTCGCCCGCGACCTTCGTCGCCTGCCCGCCGCGCAGCGGATCGGTGCGCTCGTAGACGTGATTGTGCCCCTGCAACACCAGGTCGACTTGGTAGCGGTCGAAAAGCCCGACCCACGCGTCACGCACACCGCCGTCGCTGGCATGCGATTCGGTGGTCGAATACGCGCAGTGGTGGAAGAAGCAGACGATGAAATCGATGTCGGGGTCGGCGCGGTGGGCGGCCAGGGTGCGTTCCACCCAACTCGTCTGTGCCCAGCCGGAGTAGCCGCTGTTCGCCCGGATCTCGTAGGTGACGTCGTTGGCGTCCAGCGAGAGCACCGCGACATTGCCGTAGGTGAACGTGTACGCGGACGGGCAGCCCGCCGGACCGTTGCCGGGGAAGTCCAGGCGCGCCAGATGCCCGCCGTAGCCGTGGTCGCCGTAGGTCGCCTCCATGTCGTGGTTGCCGGTGGCGAACATCCACGGTGTCTGGGCGGCGCTGGGCTCGATGGCGTTGAAGTAGACGTCCCAGACGTAGGGGTTGTACTTGTCGAAACCGCTCGCCTGCTGCGCTCCGTGCGCCGCGAACTGCCCCGGCTTGCCCGCGCCGGACGGGTCGGCGTAGGCGATGTCGCCTGCGAGGATGTGGAAGTCCGGCCGGGCGGCGGCGATCTGGCGCAGCACGTTGCTCGCGTGCGGCGCGGCCGGATCGTTGTCGGCCTTGTAGTACTTGTCGTCGTAGTCGCCGGGAGCGACGCCCTCCGGCAGCGCGGGCGTTTCGTCGGTGCCCTGATCGCCCATCATGGTGAACCGGAACGGAAGGACCGCGGGGCGTGCGCTGGGCATCGCGGGTGCGGCGGCGCGGATGTCGCCGACGAATCCGTCGGAGGTCCGCCACCGGTAGAAGTGCGGGACCCGTCCGGGCAGGCCGTCCACCGGTGCGTGGACGTAGAACTGTTCGGCCGCGAGCACGCCGCCGTCGGCGGTGGGCAGCTGGGTGAGCAGGTTGCGCACCTCGGCTTGGACCGTCGCGCCCAACGCCGGTGTCGGTCCGTGGTCGAGATACACCGTGGCGCCCGCCGGACGCCGCGAGAGCTGCGCCGCGAAACGCAACTGGCTGGCCGCGTCCGGCCCGAAGGCGACGCGCCGTCCACCCACCGCGAGCTGGGCCTCGTCGGCGTAGGCGCGCCTGCCGAACGGCGTCGTGCCGACCACGGCCACCGCTGCCGCCGCAGCGGCGCCGCGCAGCACGTTGCGCCGCGACACCGGGCGACGGCGCAGGTAGGCGCGGTGCCATTCGTGCTGCTCGGGCATGGTCATGTGGGCAGCGAGATGGCCGGGAATTCCGGTGTCCGGAATGTCGCCTGCTGGATTCAGCGGTGTGGACGGCATACCGCAGATGCTGTACCGGCACGGCGCACGGAGCAACTCGACATCGCACCGCACGCGGGAATACCTCGTGAACAGTCGGTTTCGCCGTTCAGGTTTGTTCTATTTGTCGGAAATGCGCTGAATGCGTGATGCCAGAACGTATTTCACCGGTGACCGGCCTGGGTTACCGAGTCGGATGGTCGATGGCCAACGGGCCGCGCCCAGCGGCCGGGCCGCGGCCGACCCGTCTACGCCGGTGGCCGATCCGTCGCGTCCGACGACTGTTCTGGCTCCGTGGAAGTGCCGGGGGAGAACGGGGAGACCAGCGAAGCGCTCCACGGGCACCCCGGCGCACCCGGCCGCGCGGACCCGGCGGCGGCCGCCAGCGGTTCGTTGTTGCCGGTCAGCCTGCGGACAGTGCGCTCCATGGCGGGCAGGATCTCGGCGATATCGAGATCGGCGTTCGCGAAACGGCCGATCAGCGCGTAGATCATGTTGGTCAGCACGAGCGCGACGTCGGCGGCGTAGTCGGGATCGACATCGGCCAGCAGGGCGCTCGCGGCGGGCAGCACGGCGTCGAAGCCTTGCGCGTCGAGTCGTCGGCCGCCGGGGCCGGACCGCGCGCGATAGTAGGCCTCGAGCATCCGGGGATTCCGTTCCCACGGCTCGAACACGTAACGCATCAACCGCACCAGGCCGTCGGCCAGCCTCTCGCCTGCGATGGACGGGGCAGGGGCGGCGTAGGTGTTGGTCGCCATCCATCGCTCGACGGCGGCGAGCATCAGATCGTCGCGGGTGGGGTACCGCTTGTAGACCGTGGCCAGCGAGACGTGCGCGTTGCGGGCGACCGCGCGCAGTTGGACCGCGTCGTAGCCGTCCGATTCGAGCATCGACACGACGGCGTCGATGATCTTCGCCGTCGAATCTTTTTCTGTCCGGGCCACGTACGTACGGTAATCCAGGATCCGAGCGCGGACACTCGTCACCACGGCGGCGGGATGCCGGTCAGCGAAGGGCGGCGACCGACTGTTCCGGTGCGCCGCCGCCGTCGCTAAGCTGCCAGGATGACGCTCTTTCTCCGCGTCGCGGTGGCGCCCGTGGTGCTCGCCGGCGCCCTGGTGGGTGCGGCGCACGCCGAGGCGACGCCCGGTAGCGACATCACCGCCGTCACCCTCGGTCAGGCGCAGATTCCCGCCGGGCTGGTGCCGTTCGTCGCGGGCACCGATCTGGTCGTTCGCGAGATCACCATCGGCCCCGGCGGCTCCACCGGTTGGCACTACCACCTCGGTCCGGTCTTCGGCTTCGTGCGGTCGGGCACGCTCACCCATCCCGGCCCCGACTGCGACGCTCCGGTCTTCCGCACCGGCGAGTTCATCTACGAGCCCGCGGGCGAATGGAACGTGCACGTCGGCCTGAACCGCGGCACCGAACCGCTCGTCCTCGACGTCGTCTACGCCCCACCCGCCGGCGAGCCGCTGTTCGTCGACGCACCCGCCCCGGCCTGCGCGTAGCGCCTCGGTCGTATGGGCGACGCCGTCTCGTCCTGTGAGCCCCGATCGGGTCCATCCGGAAACGGTGGTCGGGGGCGGACCTCGACGCTCAGCCGCCCGTCGTAGGCGAATTCGTGCGAAACGTATTGCGCGGTAAACGTTTCACGGACACCCCGTCGACGTCACCGAAGAACGGCTCCATATCGGCGTTTGGGACCTGACCTCGAACCGATCCCGATAGCGGCTCGCCGCGCCCGCCGGAGAGTGCTCGCTGGTGGCCGCGGACTCATTCGCCCGGCTTCGGGCGGCCTTCCGGCGCGGCTTCGGACTCGCGGTTTTCGCCGCTCCGCCAGCTGCGATATCCGCGATGCGCGGCGAAGGCTCCGATGATCGCGGTGGCGCACCATACCGCGATGGCGGTGTAGGCGAGCGGGGCCGACAGGTCGCCGATCGATGCGCCGAGAGCGGTGTAGACGAATGCCCGTGGAGCCGAGCCGATGAAGGCGCCCACGGCCATCTGCCACAACGGGACTCCGAACGCGCCGAATACGTACGACGCCAGTGCATCCGAGATGCCAGGGACGAAGCGCTGGCCGACGACGGCCCACAGGCCGCGCCGCTCGATCTGCGCGTCGATGCGCTCGGCACGCTCCGGGCCGAGCAACCCGCGCGCGCTTTCGCGGCCTGCCCGCCGCCCGAGGAAACTGGTGATGGTCGCCGTGCCCACCGCCGAGCCCAGCGTCACGAACGTCCCGACCAGCGGCCCGAACAGCAGACCGCTCCCGGCGGCCAGCATCGGGCCGGGCACGAAGATCGCGCCGAGCACCGCCGAAGCCACCAGGTAGGCGAAGGGGGCCGCAGGACCGGTCGCCGCGATCGCATCGCGCACGCCCCCGATGTCGATCACTCCCGCGACGGCGACCAGATAGAACATCCCGACCAGGAACACCACGAACAGCGACAGCCGCACAATATGCCGCCGTCGACCGGTGGGGAAGGATCCGTCGTTGTCCGTCATGCTGCCCGCAATCCTGCCTCGAGCCGGCCGGGCACTCGTATCGAGGTTGTCTGCGGCCGCCGGAGTCGGGTTCCAGGTACAGGCGTTCGTTCGGTAGGCGACGTAGGCCGCTGGTGTCGGCCATGGCCACGGTTACGGCATCGGTGTAGCGCCGGGTCTGGTGTTCCTGGACGAACAGCAGGGCGGCGGTGAGGCAGGCGACGAAGTCGAAACGCATGCCGTGCAGGAATATCGACAGGCGGACGTCGGGTTCATCGGGCCGTGGGGATGTCACAGCTGCTCCGGTTCGCGGTCGCGGAAGTAGCGGAAGTCGTCACGGCTCACGATCACGGCGGCGACGAACGTGGAGCAGGTGAGGTAGTCGCAGGCGCGATGCAGGTCGAGGGCTCGGAGCGCGTTCTTGCGGCCGGATACCGGCCAGTGTGGGTTGTCGTGGGCGAATCGGGTCCGCAGTGAATGCGGTCGGCCGTTGGCGTCGTTAGGGAAGAGCCCCACGAGACCGTCATCGGGCACGGGACACCACCCGGAATCCCCGATGGCGGTTCGGCATCTGATCAGCCCACGCTCGAATGGTCTCCAGCACAACGCGCCCCGAAGGTCGATACGGTCCGCGCGGCGGCACTATCCACTGGCGGATCGCGCCGGAAGCGGCGGTGGGCGAGGGGAGTGCGATCGTCGCTCCGGACCGGGCCACGCTCACGTCCAGCCGGAACAACTCCGCGAACAGCCGGTCGTCGTCCGGCAGGTCCGCCACGATGAGGAACGTCCAGCGGTCCGAACGTGAATGTGCGACAACGGGTCCGAGCAGTTCGCCCCGGCTCTGCATGTGGGCTTTCGTTGCTTGCCCCAAACGCGTGGGCATCGTCACCCCGCACACGTACCCGGCACGCAGGATGATCCGCCCCAACTCGGGCGGGTCGATCACAGCGGGTAGATCGCACTCGCGCCGGTAGTAGTCGCACCTGGATCGCGGTGTGTCCCCGAATGATTGCATCGCCATCTGCGCTCCCCTCAGATCTGTTGCTGGAAGTTGCGACTCTGTCCCGGCCAAACCGCTATGCGGACGGCGGAAGGAACGTCGGAGCGCTTCGAACTACGTCCGACCAGGCGCTCACCCAAGGGAACCGCTGTCCATCCGTTCTCTGCAAGTGCTCCATGGGTTTTCATGGAGAGTTTTCGCAAACTGCCAGACAGTTTGTCGTGAGTGCCCGAGACTTTTCTCATCACAGGAACCAGTCACGGGCGCAATGGAAAGAGAGGAAGCGTGTCCGACGACATCGAGACGACACTGCCCAGACGTCAGCTCGGCCGGTACTTGCGGGAGGCTCGGCAGGCGGCGAATCTGACGCTCGAACAGGTCGGGCCGATGATGCAGTGGTCGACAAGCAAGCTTCAGCGTGTTGAGAAGGGGCAGTCGCCGAAGGTTCGGGAACTTGATGTCGAGGCCCTATGCCGCATCTACGATGTTGCCCCGGACCTGACGGCTGCCCTCAAAGGGCTGGCGCAGCAGGCGACGGCCAAGTCGTGGTGGCACGCGTTCGACGACTTGATCGAAGGAAATTTCAATCTGTATGTCGGCCTCGAGTCCAGTGCGCACCAACTGGCCTTATACAGGCCTGACATCGTGCCCGGCATTCTTCAGACTCCGGACTATGCGCGCGTGCTCGATCGCGCGTACTTCCCGGACGAGCCGGTAGAAGATCTCGAACGACGAGCGCAGTTGCGACTCAAGCGGCAAGCCCTGATTCACCGCAAGACCCAACCTGCCAGCGCCACAGTCATCCTGAACGAGGCGGCCATTCGTTACGTTGTGGGCGGCCCCAAGGTCATGGGAGGTCAAGCACGGCATCTCGCAAATATGCCGCCTAACGTGGCAATCCGTATCCAACCGTTCTCATCGGGCTTCCCTCTCGGTATCGCTCCCGGGCCTTTCGTCATCCTGGACTTCGGTCTCGACACAAAAGGGCGCGAAGCTGCTCCCAGCGTGGTCTACGTGGAGTCTTATGCGGGGGACATGTACCTCGAACGTGCAAAAGATGTCGGGAGGTATCGTCAGGCGTACAACGTCATCCAGCAGTCCGCCCTGGATGTGCCGACGAGTAAGAGCCTGCTGCGACAGGTGGCGAGGGAGTACGACAGTGAACGCTGACTTGTCCGGGGCGAAGTGGTTCAAGAGCAGCCGCAGCGGTGGGGGCAAGGAATGCGTAGAGGTCGCCCATCTGGCAGGAGGCATGGTCGGCGTCCGAGACTCCAAGAACCCGACCGGCCCAGCGTTGGTGTTCACACCCGCCGCCTGGGACGCCTTCACCGCTGGCATCTGACACTTCAAGATCAACGGCACATGGCTGTGGCGTTTGCCGAGAAGACCTCTCGCTCATGTGCCGTTGATCTTGATGTTCAGGGTGGGTCGCGGGGGAGGAGGGTGCCTAGGGGGCCCAGGTCGATGTTGAGGTCTTCGGGGGTGAGGCCGAAGTGGTCGCGGAGTTCTTCCATGCGTTGTTCGAGGAGCATGAGGGTGGTGCCGATGCGTTCTATCTGGGTGTCGGTGAGGTCGCCCGCGTCTACGCGGCGGAGTGCTTGGCGTTCCATGAGTTGGCGGAGGAGCTCGACCAAGGTGAGGACGAGGCTGACCAGGCCGCGCTCGACGGATTCGGGGTCGGTGTCGATACGCGGTGGGATGCCGCCGAATTCAGTCATCGCCGGGTGCCTCCAGCGCGTGCAGCGGTCCGGAGAGGGTGCTGATCGAGGAGATCAGCGCCCGCAGCGAGATCTGGACCAGGTCGACGTCCGCGATGGCGAGCTTGATGTCGCCGGAGATCACCACGCCGCCGGCCAGCACCCGATCCAGCAGATCGACCAGCGAGACCCGGCGCTCGTCGTCGACCTCCCGTGTGGCCCGGCTCATGCCAATTCTCGTTCCACGCCCGCGAACGAATACGGCGGCCACGGGCCGGTGAGTTCGAGGCGGATACCTGGGAATTCGTCGCCGAGCACCGTGACGGTGGTGGCGAAGTCGTCGGTGCGGTCGTCGTCCACGAGGTAGGTCCCGTTGAGCACCAACCAATCACGACGGCCACTCAGCGCCGGGTCGGTCAGCGCCTGACGCCGCCCCGCCGCCGCGTGCTGGAGCAGGCGGGTGTGGATCTCTTCGGCGCGCTGGGCCGCGTCGCGTTCGATGGTTTCCCGCGCGGACAGTTGCGCCCGGCGCCGGGCCAGATACGCGGCTCCCGCGCCCTTGCCTTCGCTCGCGGTGCGGGACTCGGCCACGGCGGCGGTCAGGGCGGCGCGGTCGCCGTAGACCTTCACGCCCCACTCGGTGCGGCCGCTCACCAGCTCCAGCGCGGCGGCGAAGTCCGCTCGCCGCTCGGTCAGCAGGTCGCGCACGCGGTCGTCGTCGAGGAAGACGGTGGCCAGCCGCAGCGGGACGGTCGGACCTCGTCGCACCAGGCTCGATACGACGGCGTCGTGCGCACGGGCCGTCCCTTCCAGCCAGTCGAGGTCCTCCAGATGCGCCCGCAGCGGCTGCTCTCCGAACACCTCGAGCGGCACCGAGCCGACGATCGCCGTCAGCCCGTCCACGACCACCGTGCGGACCGGCTCGCCCGCGACTCCGGTCAGCTCGCCCAGCTCCTCGCCGCCGCAGCCGGGCGTCACCGCGTACAGCCAGACCCCGAGATCCTCCGTCACGACCGCTCTTCCCTCGGTTGGCGGCGACGTTCGATGCGTTGCGGTGGTTCCTTGGCAGCCTCCAGTTCCGCGATCCGGTCGCGCAGCTTCTGATTCTCGAGTTCGAGATCGTGATCCTGCCGCTCCAGCGTGCGGGCCTTGCTGTTGAGCCAGGGATCGGTCTCCCACCAATCGATGCCCACCGACTTGGCCGTCTCCAAGGACGCGATCACCAACCGCAGCTTGATCGTGAGCAGTTCGATGTCGAGCAGGTTCACCTGGATGTCGCCCGCGATGACCAAGCCTTTGTCGAGCACTCGCTCGAGGATGTCGGCGAGATTGGTCGACGAATGCCCGCCTCCGTACGGCTGCGGTGCGGACGATCCGCCGGGCACCACCGTCATGACCGAGCCCTTCCGATGTCGGTGCTGCCGCGGGCGTAGCGTCTGGTTCTGCGATAGGCCAGCAGGTTCCCGTCGAGATCGATCTCGACCTCGTAGAGCGCGAGGATGTCCGCCGAGGACGGGATGCGGCGGTCCTCGAGCACCTCGATCTCCACCAGCCAGCCGTCCTCCGTCGGCTCCATCGAAGTGACCCCCTGCACCTCTTTCGACGTCAGTTCCACCAGGTTCTCCACCGCCATCGCGGCGGCCTGCGCCGGGCTGGGAGGGGGCTCGTCGGAAGCCGAGTCGACGTCCTCGGAAGCGGTCTTGCGTGCCACGCGCGGTCACTCCTTCCGGATCACGCGCGGCGACCGGTCATGCGGTCCAGGACCGCCTGCTGCGCTTGTCTGCGCTCCTCTTCGGACAGCTGACCGGCTGCCGCGGCCGCGTCGATCTCCTCGAGTTCCCGACGCATGACGGTGGGATCCCGCATCTTCTGCTCTACCTGATCCTGGATCAACTCGCCCAGCCAGATCACGCCGCGTACCGGGGCTACGGGCAACGTCAGGATTGATGTGATCACACCGAACATGCCTTACCCCTCGGGTGCGCGCTTCATGACGAAGTCGTAGGCCGCCATCGGACCGAGCAGGTTCAACTCCACGCGGCCGTCCCAGTCCTCGCCGAGCCTGCGCAGCGTGTCCTCCAGGTCTTTCTGCCGGTCCAGTTCGACCAGCACCGCGATGTGGACGGCATCCTCCTCATGCGTGGGCTCGCGCTGGTTGACGAGCGGTTCGAACTCCTCGAGCTCGGCGACCACCTTGCGAGTGTCCTCGGCCCGCTTGGACTCGATGGCCTGATTGATCATCTCGCCGAGCGCGATTCGCTCGTTACGGGTGGCGTCCTCCGGTTTGTCGCGGATCTCCCCGGCCAGCCGGGCGGCCTCGGCGTTCTCGTCGAGCAGCTCCCGGAGGATGGTGTTCTCGACGTAACGGCCTCGGACCACGAACTGCGCACGGCCCTCGAGCTGCTCCAGAGCGGAGCGGAATTCGTCCTCGTTCGCTCCGAGTAGTTCGTTCTCCACCGCCTCGGTGTCGGTCATGACCGCGCCGAAGCGCAGCGGCAGCACCGGAGCGACGGCGGCCGATCCGTCCAGCAGTTCGGCGTGCGCGGTGAGGTCGTCGGGCGTGCCCAGCGGCCGGTCCGGCTGGATCCTGCTGATCAGCGCGGCGATCTCGCCGTGCCGCACCACCCCGACCTCGCCATCGCCGACGCCGGTGGCGTGCGGCTCGGGTTCCACATCGGCGGGCACGATGCCGTAGACGTAGACCGATGTTGTAGCGGTAGTCATCAGCCCTCCCTGCGTTTGGGCCTGCTCGCCGTCTGGCGCTTGTCCTGCACGTCGCCGAGAAAGTCCTTTACCTTCTCGCCCGCGGCTTCCAGAGCGCCCTGCGTCTTGTGCTTCGCCGCTCCCTGAGTGACGTCACCGACGATGTCGGTCAGCCCTTTCGGTTCGCTGGTGGAGATCTCCAGCCGGTTGACGGCTTCGGCGAAGCGCAGATAGGTGTCCACACTGGCCACCACGACGCGGGCGTCGATGGTCACCAGCTCGATGCCGACCAGCGACACGCGCACGAACGCGTCGATGACCAGGCCTTTGTCCAAAATCGTGTCGATCACGTCGGCCAGGCTGGAGGAATTCGGGCGTGCCATCGTGCCCGCTCCGCCACCACCGCCGCCGCCTGCGGGTTCGATGGTCATGCGTTTGCTCCTCGCTTCTCACGCGACCGGCGAGGCGCCGCGCTGCGGCGGCGGGCAGCGGGTCGACGGCGAGGACGCCGATCTTCGTCTTGCTCGTCCTCGTCTTGCTCGTCCGTCTCTTGTTCGTCGGTCTCTTGTTCTTCCTCGTCCGGCTCCTGCTCGTCCGGCTCTCGTTCCGTTTCCTCTTCTCCCTGATCTTCTTCGGACTTCTCCTCTTCCTCGCGGCGCGCGGTCTCGTCGTCCTTGACGACCTTGCTGTCATGGATTACGCCGTGCCAGCCGACGATGTCGTCGGGGTGCAACACGGCCTCGGTCATCACGTGCCGCCGGAAGTGCTTCAGTTCGAGTCGGCATCGGCGGCCGGTCGCGCGCCAGATGTTGGCGGTCTTCTCGAAGACTCCCTGGGGGTGGTACTCCAGCACCACGAGGATGCGGGTGTACTGCGGCGTTATCTTGTGGAAGGTGACCGCGCCGTCGATGTAGCCCTTGTGCCCCTTGGAACGCCAGATGATCCGCTCGAACGGCACCTGCTCGATAATCGTGGATTCCCAGGTGCGCCGCGACCAGAACACTTTGCCGGTCCAGCTGAGCTTCTCGTCGGAGACCTGTTCCACTTGCTCGACCTTCTTGGTGTACTTCGGGAAATCCGCGAACTGGGTCCACTGGTCGTAGGCCAGGTCGATCGGAACGCCGACGTCGACGTCCTCGACGATGTTCGTCAGCTTGAGCTTCTTGCTGCCGCCCTTGCCCTTGCCGCCGGTGAGCGATTCCTTCACGTTCTCGAACTGCTCCCGCAGTGAGTGACCGAGCTTGGTTTTGCCCATGCTCATGGCCGTGCTCAACGGCGAAGAGCCACCGGCGAGCTTCTGCACGCCGGTCAGCGCTGCCAGCAGGTTCCCCCCGCCGCCGCCCTCGGCGTACTCGTTCAACCGGCCCGCGGTCTTCGACACCTGGTTCGTGAGCCCGGTCACCGCGCGTTCGGTCAGCGCTCCGGTGAGGTTCTGCAGCGACTGCTGCAAAATGCCGGTCGGCGTGGGCGGCGCGTTCTTCTCGGCGGAAGATCCGGCCTTCTTGGCGGATCCTCCCGCCTTCTTCGCGGACGATCCCGCCCCGGTCGCGGCTTTGGCGGCCCGGCCCGCCGTATCGGCGGCCACCTTGCCGACTCCTTCCGTCGCCTCACGCA
Source organism: Nocardia sp. NPDC004718 (assembly GCF_053601535.1). Taxonomy (NCBI): domain Bacteria; kingdom Bacillati; phylum Actinomycetota; class Actinomycetes; order Mycobacteriales; family Nocardiaceae; genus Nocardia; species Nocardia sp. NPDC004718. The sequence goes on along the minus strand of NZ_JBSGCA010000022.1, from coordinate 74,056 downwards.
AAATCTTCGCCATCGCCGGTCACCTCCTTGTGCGGCGCACGGGGGCCTGGCCGGCCTCGGCGCGAGTACGGCCGCGGCCGGAAGTCCCGGACGGCTTACGATCCGCGGAGTCGGACGAACGGTCGGCGGTCCGCGAGCTCGCTCCGCGCTTGGCGGTGGTGCTCGACCGGCGAGTGCGCGTCCGCGCGGCAGGCCGCTCGGTGTCGTCCTCTTCCTCGCCCCGCTCGGAATCGTCTTCGTCCTCGGGCTCTTGTTCTTCCTCTTCGTACTCGTCCTCGGGCGTTCGATCTTCGTCCTCGTCCTCGTCCTGGTCCTCGTACTCGTCCTCGGGCGCCTGCTCCTGGTCCTCGTACTCGTCCTCTTGCTCTTCGTCCTCGTACTCGTCCTCAGGCTGTTGCTCTTGCTCTTCGTCCTCCTCATCCGCCGCCTGTGAGCCGCGTTGTTCTTCGCCCGCCAAGAGCGTCGTCCCCTGCTGTAACCGGTTGCTGAGCGCGTCCATGCGGTTGCTCGCCGCGGTGACGGCGGCCGAACGCACCGCGCCGAGCAGTTCGCCGCGCACGGTGTCGGTGATCTTGGTCAGCTCCGGCGTCGATTTGAGCAGCTCCGTGCCGCGCTCGAGCAGTTCGGCGGGTGTTCCCGCGGATCGCCTCGCCATCGCGGCTCCCGCCAGCGTCATCGCAAAGCGCATTTTCTTCGTGCGGCCGAGCAGGTACCCGAGGCCCACCCCTAACGCAATTCTTGCTCCACCTTTCATTGCTCACTCCTTGCTCATCTCCGCCGCCGCGGCTTCGCGAAGCCGGGGCGCCGAGACTTTGACGTCCCCAGAAGTGGGATAGACCACATGGCAGCGGCCAAACTTCAGCGTATGCCTGGTTACCTGATGGGTCGATGGGTTCTGCCTGCGGAAAGCGGGGAACTCGCAGGCTGGCGAACCTGTTTCAGCGATCACTGGGCGGTAGAGGTCGAAAAAAATTTCGAGAAACTTCGCGAAGTATGTCGAAGGCGAGCGGGCGGCTCCGACCGGTAGGTGACAGCAGGTCACACCACAGCACAGGAGCACATCATGTCCGTCAACACGTTCCTCTGGTTCGACAACGCCGCCGAGGAGGCCGCCGCGCGCTACGCGGCGGTGATTCCCAACTCGCGGGTGGTCGAGGTCTCTCGCAACTCCGACGGCTCGGCGTTCATCGTCTCGCTGGACCTGGACGGTCAGGCGGTCACGCTGATGAACGGCGGGCCCGGCCACCCGCAAACGGACGCCGCGTCGCTGCAGGTGGTCGTCGACACCCAAAAGGAGGTCGACCGGCTGTGGGAGGCACTGACCGCCGACGGTGGCGAACCCGGCCCGTGCGGCTGGCTGAAAGACCGCTACGGCCTGTCCTGGCAGGTGGTGCCCTCGGCGCTGCCGAAGCTGATGAGCGGTGACGATCCGGCCAAGACGATCGCCGTCGGCACCGCCTTGCGGTCGATGTCCAAGCTCGATCTCGCGGCTCTCCAGGACGCCTACGACAACGCCTGATCGGACCGACCCGCGGCGAACGCCGAAGACCCCGCCCGGACGCCGTTGTCAGGGCGGGGTCTCGCGCGACGGCGTCGTCAGCGCCAGCGTTCGGGGGTCACGGCCGCGTCCCACGCGCGGGCGTAGCGACGCTTGTCAGGGGCGTCGTATTCCTTGCTGCGGTAGACCACATACGGCCGCACCAGGTAGCCGACCGGCGCACTGAACATGTGCACGAGCCGGGTGTAGGGCCACAGCCCGATCAGGGCGAGCACGACCAGCCCGTGCAGTTGGAAGGTCCACGGGGTGTCCACCATGAGCTCGGGTCGCGGGGTGAGCGTGAACAGACTGCGGAACCAGGGCGAGACAGTCTCGCGATAGTTGTAGGTGCCCCACAGCAGGTTGCTGCCCCAGGTGTTGAGCAGGCCGGTGACCAGTGCGGCGGTCAGCAGCCCGTACATCAGCTTGTCGTTGCCCGTGGTCGCCTTGCGGACGGCGGGAACGGTGAATCGCCGGTAGAGCAGGATGCCGACACCGGCCAGCACGGCCAGCCCGGCCAGCGACCCCGCCGCGACGGCGACCACGTGATAGACGTGCTCGGAGATCCCGACCGCCGAGGTCCACGACTCCGGGATGAGCACGCCGAGCACGTGCCCGCCGAACACCCCGAGCATGCCGAAGTGGAACAGCGGACTGCCCAGCCGCAGCAGGCGGCTCTCGTAGATCTGCGAGGAACGGGTGGTCCAGCCGAACTGGTCGTTGCGGTAGCGCCACAGGTGCCCGAGCGCGAAGGAGGTGAACGCGACGTACGGCAGGATCGACCACAGCGAGACCGGCAGATGCGGGGATGCGTTCATCGTCGGCCTTCCGATCCGTCGAACAGGGAGGGATCCATCGCGAAGGGCTCCAGGCCGACTTCCTCCTCGGGCGGGCCTTGGGCGGCGAGTTCGGCGATGCGCCTGCGGTCGGCCGTGGTGGGCGGCGGCAGCGTCGCCCCGATCGCGGCGAGCACTCCCGCGTAGGGAGAGTTGTTGTCCGACAGCGAGAGTCGCAGCAGCTCGAGTACCGGAACGTGCTCGCCGAGCAGCCGTTCGCCGCCGATCGGGTCGACGGTGGCGGCGAACTCCAGCAGCACCGGCAGATGGTCGGGCAGTTCCTCGTCTCCGAGTTCGACACCGGCGTGCCGATAGGCGTGTTTGAACCGCAGCAACGCCATTCCGCGCTTGCGGGTGTCGCCGTAGGCGTAGAAGGTCAGGTGCAGGCTGGCGCGGCGGCGCATGTCGAAGGTCGCGACGTAGGTGGCCGCGAGTTCCAGCGGCGGGGTGGTCCGCAGGTAGTCGAGGCATTCGCTCAGGTGTGCGCGTACCTCGTCGGGCAGATCAGCTGCGGCGCTGGTCAATTGGTCGATCAAGGCCAGTGTCTGCGCGGTGGGGTAGTCCAGTAGCAGCGCGGCGATTCGCCATACCAGTTGACGGTCGCGCTGCGCGAGTTCGACCACCGCTTCCGGGCGGCGGCGCAGCTTCAGTAGGCTCATCGCCCTGCTCCACTCGGCGCGGAGGCCGGATCACCGGAGACGGCGCTGTCCGGACCGTGCCCGTTGCCCGCACCGTTCGCGTGCCCGTTGCCCGCACCGTTCGCGTGGCCGTTACTCGATCCGTTGCCGTTGCCGTTGCCGTCGCTCGGCACCAGGCCCTCGGTGCTCTTGCCGTCCCAGTTCAGCAGGTTGATCCGGGACGACTTCTGCTCCGGCGCGGCGTCGTTGGCGTCGGTGAGGTGGAACTTCTCCACCATCTGATCGAACGCCGTCATGCCAGGACCGCCTTCGGTGTCCAGGCTGCACCCGGTGGCGAGCGAATCCAGTTCGTGCGCACGGGCTCCCGCGCCGCTCGGGATGACGTAGCGGTGCTCGTACTTGGCGATGGCCAGCAGCCGGTACATCGCCTCGATCTCCTCGGGCTCCAGCCGCACCGACGGTGCGATCGAGGGATCGGGCTCCTCACCGAGGTTGACCGACCGCATGAACGAACGCATGGCCGCCAGGCGTTGCAAGGCGGCGCGCACCGGCCCTACTTCGCCCGCGGTGAACAGCTCGGCCAGGTACTCCACCGGAATGCGCAGCGCGTCGATCGCGCCGAACAGGTTGGACACGTTCTCGCCGTCGTGGCCGGTCTCGCTGAGCACGTCGACCACGGGCGACAGCGGCGGCACGTACCAGACCATCGGCATGGTGCGGTACTCCGGATGCAGCGGCAGCGCGATCTGGTAGTCCACGATCAGTTTGTAGACCGGCGAATCCTGGGCGGCCTGAATCCATTCCGGCGAGATCCCGGCCCGCTCCGCCTCCGCGATCACCCGCGGGTCATGGGGATTGAGGAACACCCCCAACTGGGACGGATACAGATCCTTGTCGTCGGTGACCGACGCGGCCTCGAGCACCGCGTCGGCGTCGTAGAGCATGACGCCGATGTAGCGCAGCCGCCCGACGCAGGTCTCCGAGCACACCGTCGGGATGCCGACCTCCACGCGCGGGTAGCAGAAGGTGCACTTCTCCGCCTTGCCCGTCTTGTGGTTGAAGTAGATCTTCTTGTACGGGCAGCCCGACACGCACTGCCGCCAGCCGCGGCACTTGTCCTGATCCACCAGCACGATGCCGTCCTCTGCGCGCTTGTAGATCGCGCCGGAGGGGCAGGACGCCGCGCAGGAGGGGTTCAGGCAGTGCTCGCAGATGCGGGGCAGGTAGAACATGAAGGTCTCTTCGAACTCCAGTTTCACCTGCTCCGACAGCTTGGCCAGCAGCGGGTCCTTGCCGACCTGCTCGGGGCCGGAGCCGAGGTCGTCGTCCCAGTTCGCGCCCCAGGTGACCTGCGTGTCCTGGCCGGTGATCAGCGATTTGGGCCGCGCGACGGGCGTCGTGTCGACCGGCGGCGAGGACAGCAGGTTGTCGTAGTCGTAGCTCCACGGCTCGTAGTAGTCCTCGACCGTGGGCAGATCCGGGTTGGCGAAGATATTCAGCAGCCGCTTCAGCCGGGAGCCGGACTTCAGGGTGAGCTTGCCGCGCTTGTTCAGCGTCCACCCGCCCTTCCACTTCTCCTGATCCTGGTACTGCCGCGGATAGCCTTGCCCGGGGCGGGTTTCCACGTTGTTGAACCAGACGTACTCGGTGCCGCCGCGGTTGGTCCACGCCTGCTTGCAGGTGACCGAGCAGGTGTGGCAGCCGATGCATTTGTCCAGGTTCATCACCATGGCCAGCTGTGCCATGACGCGCATGTCAGTACCGCTTTCTCGCGTCGGTGGATGGTGCCCGCGTGCCGCACTCACCCATGTCAGTACTCCACTTCCTGCGAGCGCCTGCGAATCGTGGTCACCTCGTCGCGTTGATTTCCGGTGGGGCCGTGGTAGTTCAGCGCGAAGGACTGCTGCGCGTAGCCGCCGATGAGATGCGAGGGCTTGATCATGATGCGGGTGAGCGCGTTGTGGATGCCGCCGCGCTTGCCCCGGCCCTTGGTGTCCTCGCCGAGGCCCTCGATACGCGGCACGTCCACCGCGCGGTCCTGGGCGTGGTACATGAACACCGTGCCCTCCGGCATCCGATGGCTGACGATGGCGCGAGCCACCACGATGCCGTTGCGGTTGATCGCCTCGATCCAGTCGTTGTCGGCCACGCCGATCTTCGCCGCGTCGCGATCGGACATCCAGATCGTCTGACCGCCGCGCGAGAGCGTGAGCATGTGCAAATTGTCCTGGTAGGCGGAGTGAATCGACCATTTCGAGTGCGGCGTCAGGTAACGCACCGTGACGCCCCTCTCGCCGACCTCGCCGATCGAGGGCTCGTGGAACAGCGCGGTCATGTCCAGCGGCGGACGGAAGATCGGCAGCTGCTCGCCGAGCTCGATCATCCAGTCGTGGTCGAGGTAGAAGTGTTGCCGCCCGGTGAGCGTGTGCCAGGGCTTGAGCCGCTCGGTGTTGATGGTGAACGGCGAGTACCGGCGTCCGCCGGTCTCGCTGCCCGACCACTCCGGCGAGGTGATCACCGGCACCGGGCGCGCCTGGGTGTCGGCGAAGGTGATCCGCTTGCCCTCGTGCTCGGCGGCCAGGTCGGCCAGTTTCGTTCCGGTGCGGCGTTCCAGCGCGTGGAAGCCCTCCACCGCGAGCCTGCCGTTGGTGGTGCCCGACAGCGCGAGGATCGCCTCGGCCGCGTGCGTGTCCTTGGCCAGCGACGGGCGGCCCTGCGCGACACCGGACACGACCGTGCCGTTCACCCCGGCTAGGTACTCGACCTCCTGGTCGGGATAGGTGGTGACGCCCTTGGTGGTGACGCCGAGCGTGTCGACCAGCGGCCCGAGCGCGGCCATCTTCTCCGCGATCTTCGGGTAATCGCGTTCGACCACGACCAGCTTCGGCATGGTCTTGCCCGGAATCGGCTCGCACTCACCGGCTTTCCAGTCCAGCACGCGGCCGCCCGCCTGCGCCGTCGCGTCCGGCGAGTCGTGCTGCAACGGAACGGCGACGATGTCCTTGCGCTTGCCCAAGTGCTTCTCGGCCATCCAGGAGAAGCCGCGCGCGATCCGGTGGAAGGCGTCGAAGTCGGTCTTGGCCTCCCAGGGCGGCGAGATGGCCGGGGAGAACGCGTGCACGAACGGGTGCATGTCGGTGGAGGACAGGTCGTGCTTCTCGTACCAGGTGGCGGCGGGCAGCACGATGTCGGAGAACAGCGTGGTGCTGGTCATCCGGAAGTCCAGCGACAGCAGCAGATCGAGCTTGCCGGTGGCGGCGGTCTCCCGCCAGTTCAGCTCCTGCGGCCGCACGCCGGTGGCTTCGGCGCCCTGTAGGTTGGAGTCGGCGCCGAGCAGGTGGCGCTGGAAGTACTCGTTGCCCTTGCCGGAGGAACCGAGCAGGTTCGCCCGCCACACGGTCAGGCAGCGTGGGAAGTTCTCCGGCGCGTCCGGGTCCTCGCAGGCGAATTTCAGGTCGCCGGACTGCAACCCGTCCACCACGTGCTCCGGCGCGGTCTTGCCCGCGGCCTCGGCCTCGTCGACCAGGTCGAGCGGGTTGCGGTCGAAGGTGGGGTAGCTCGGCATCCAGCCCAGCCGGCTGGCCAGCGCGATGTTGTCGGCGGCCGTGCGCCCGGCGAACTTGCCCGTGCCGAGCGGAGAGGCGAACGACTCGGCGGTGAACGGGTCGTAGCGCCACTGGTCGTTGGTCAGGTACCAGAACACGGTGCCCTGCATCTGCCGCGGCGGGCGCTGCCAGTCCAGGCCGAAGGCCAAGGTGGACCAGCCGGTGACCGGGCGGCATTTCTCCTGCCCGACGTAATGCGCCCAGCCGCCGCCGTTCACGCCCTGGCAGCCGGTCAGCAGGGTGAGGGTGAAGAACGCGCGGTAGATCTGATCGGAGTGGAACCAGTGATTGGTGCCCGCGCCCATCAGGATCATCGAGCGGCCGCCGGAACGGTCGGCGTTGTCGGCGAACTCCCGCGCGATGCGCTGGGCCTGCACCGCGGGCACGCCGGTGATGGCTTCCTGCCAGGCCGGGGTGTAGGGCTCGGTAGCGTCGTCGTAGCCGCTGGGCCACGTGCCGGGCAGTCCGTCGCGGCCGACGCCGTACTGGGCGAGCAGCAGATCGAAGACCGTGGTGACCCGCTTGCCCGCGACGGTGGTGGTCGGCACGCCGCGCACGAGCACGCCGGGAACGTCGCTGTCGAAGCGGGGAATCTGTACAGCCGCAGCATCGTCGGTGCGGCCGTACAGACTCAAGAGGGGATCGACGTCCCCGAGATCGAGATTCCACCGCCCGGTTCCCGCTTCGCCGAACCGATGACCGAGCGACCCGTTCGGCACCACCGGCTGCGCCTGCGCGTCCAGCAGCACCGTCTGGAACTCCACGCCCTCGCCGGTGCGGCCCAGGTCGGCGGCGGTGAGGAACTTGCCGGGCAGGTAGGCCCCGTCGCGCTCGTCCAGCGTGATCAGGTACGGCAGATCGGTGTAGCGCTTGATGTAGTCGAGGAATCGCGGCGTCGACTTCTCGACGAAGAACTCCTTCAGCACCACGTGGCCCATCGCCATGGCCAGCGCGGCGTCGGTGCCGGGACGCGCGGGCACCCACTCGTCGGCGAATTTGGTGTTGTCGGCGTAGTCGGGGGAGACCACGACCACCTTCTGGCCCCGGTAGCGGGCCTCGGTCATGTAGTGCGCGTCCGGCGTCCGGGTGACCGGCACGTTCGAGCCCCACATGATCAGATAGCCCGCGTCGAACCAGTCCGCGGACTCCGGCACGTCGGTCTGGTCGCCGAACACCTGTGGCGAGGCCACCGGCAAGTCGGCGTACCAGTCGTAGAACGACAGCATGGAGCCGCCGAGCAAAGAGATGAAGCGGGCGCCGACGGCATGGCTGACCATCGACATGGCGGGGATCGGCGAGAACCCGGCCACCCGGTCCGGGCCGTACTGTTTGATCGTGTAAACGTGTGCGGCAGCGGCGATCTCGGCTGCTTCCCACCACTCGGCGCGGACGAACCCGCCCTTGCCCCGCGCGGCCTTGTAGCTGCGCGCCTTCGCGGGGTCTTCGACGATCTCGCCCCAGGCCAGCACCGGGTCCTTGAGCCGGGACTTGGCTTCCCGGTACAGCTCCAGCAACGTGCCGCGCACGTACGGGTAGCGCACCCGGGCGGGCGAATAGGTGTACCAGGAGAACGACGCGCCGCGCGGGCAGCCGCGCGGCTCGTACTCCGGCTTGTCCGAGCCCACGGAGGGGTAGTCGGTCTGCTGCGACTCCCAGGTGATCACACCGTCTTTGACGTAGATCTTCCACGAACAGGACCCGGTGCAGTTCACGCCGTGCGTGGAACGCACCACCTTGTCGTGCGACCAGCGATCCCGGTAGAACTCGTCGGCGCTGCGACCGCCGACCTTGTGCAGCGTCCGCCGATCGGACGATATCTCGCCCCGGTGGAAATATTTCCCCAGCCGCAGGAGCGCGTCCCCGGCGTCGGTGGCCGGGGCGGAGGGTGTATGACCCTGGGTACGCGAATTAACCACGACGTCCCCTTCGAGCTGTGCGGTCGGGTTGATGTTCCGACTGTAAAGAGGCACGCACGGCTGACCAAACGTCTTTCTCACAGCCAATTCGGCAGGGTGGTGAGTTGTGAGATCGGCGCAACGTCACGGTCACGGTAGCGCGGTGCTATCGGGCGGCATCCGGTGGGCCGACCAGGGGCAAACGGCTCTGAACTGGACAAAATCGGATCCGGGGAGTCCGTCCGCACGCATGTCGGTGATGCTTTGGAAACGGCGGGTTCTCCAGTGCTTTACATTTGTTAACACATTGGATCGATCTTCCGTGGGGCATTTTTCAAGTGTCCCGGCGAGTTTCGCTCGCGGCTCGGTGACAATATATTGTCATCGCAATCACAATTCGCTGAAAATTCGCCCGTCGTCGATCAATTGCACTGTGCTCCAGGCTCCGTCCGGTCCGCCGTCGCCTCGGCCGGGTCAGGGTGGCGTCGCCGGTCCGGCTACCATCCGCCGGATGACACTGTCGCTCGTGACAACCGGCGGTGGACGACGGATCGGCCGTGCGGTGGTGGAACGGCTGCCGACTCGCGGTACGCCGTCCTCTCGCAACGGGGCCCACGTTGGGCGGAATCGACGTCGGCATACGGACCGACGCGCGGCGGGTCGATCCGGCCGAAAGTGGTCGCGGTTCCGAGGAGGTTGTCTGCGCAATCAGACCTGTTCGGCGGGGTCGATGTCGGCGAACGTGTCGACCCAGCGGTGCGGCGGTCGTGGTGGATTGGGCTCGCCGGGACGGGCCAGCCCGACGACTCGCCATCCGGCGGCGAGGGCGGCGTCCAGCTCGTCCGGGTGATCGGACAGGAACAAGATCCGCTCGGCCGGTGTGCCGATCGCACCCGCGATCTTGTCGTAGGAGGATGACTCGCGTTTTCCGCCCGCCGTCGACAGATCGAAGTACCCGCTGATCAGGCCGGACAGGCTGCCTCCGCGCGCGAAGGCGAACCAATCCTGCTGATTGCGAATCGATCCCGAGGAGTACACGTACAGCGCGAGACCCGCGGCGTGCCACGCGGCCAGGGCCGGTGGCACGTCGGGGAAGAACTCGCCGTGCAGTGCGCCGCTGCGGAAACCCTCCGCGCAGACCACACCCTGCGCGGTCTTCAAAGGCTCGGCCTTGACGTCGGTGTCGAGCCACCCGCGCAGGATCGCGGCGACTTCGGCCGGGTCCGCGTCCGGCCGACCGGCCAGCTGCCTGGTCGCGGCCAGCACGGGCGCCGCGGCCGCGGAGCTGTTCTCGGCCAGCCACTCCGGAAGCCGCTCGCGGGTGTAGCCGTACAGGTCTTCGCGGACCGCGGCGGTGGGGCTGGTGGTGCCCTCGATATCGACGACGACGGCGTCGATCACGGCGCGGTGAGCAGCTCGTCGAGGGTGGGGAAGCCCGCGCTGATCTTGTCGCCGGTGAAGTCGCCGACCCAGCCGTCCTCCTCCTCGAAGAAGCGGATGGCGATGAAGTCGGGCCGCTCGCCCATGTCGAACCAGTGCAGCGTGCCCGCCGGAACCGAGAGCAGATCGCCGCCTTCGCAGACCACCGCGAGAACCTCCTCGCCCAGGTGCAGGTAGAAGCAACCGCGCCCGGCGGCGAAGAAACGCACCTCGTCTTCGGCGTGGCGGTGCTCGTCGAGGAACTTCCCGCGGGCGCCCTTGGCGATCTCCGGCCACTGCGGGTCGGCGTCGTGGGGGTGGATGCGGGCGATGTCGATGTGCTTGTAGCGCCCGGTCTCGTTCAGTTCGGCGACGTTCGTCTCGTAGTGCGCGAGCAACTCCTCCGACGGCACCGACGCGGCGTCCTCCACCACCGGCCAGCGGCCGAACGTGATGCCGTGCTTCGCCAGCTCGGTGCCGATAGTCTCGTCGTCGCTGGTGCGTACGCGCACGTCGGCCGCGTCGCCGGCGGCCATCACCTGCAGCAGGGTCATGTCAGTCCAATCTCGAGAAAATCGTCGCGCTGGCCGAACGCCGCCGGACTACCGGTGCGGCACACCAGCTCACACAATGCTTCCAGGCATTCGGCGCGATCGCGCGCCCGGGCGAGGTCATCGCCCCACGCGGTGATCCCGTGCCCGGCGATGACCAGGACCGGAAGCGCGTCGGGGTGGTCGAGGAGATAGCGCTCGATGTCGGCCCCGATGCGCGGCACCTCGGGCCAGTTCGGGAAGACCGGGATGTCCGCGACGGCCGGATCGCCGCCACCGAGTCCCTTGATCAACTCGTAGTCGGTGATCCGCAGCGTGCCGAGCGTTCCCGGCGTCGCCGAGCGGGTGGCCAGTGCCGTGGCGAACGGCGGATGGATGTGCACGACCGCTTGCGCCGGACGGGCCCGGTAGACGGCGGTGTGGATCGTCGTCTCCGCGGAGGGTTTGCGCCCCTGATCGGCCACCGGCGCGGAGTCCGCGACGCGCACGGTGACCATGTCGCGCTCGGTGAGCTCCCCTTTGGACAGCCCGCTCCCGGTGACCACGGCGGTGGCGCCGGTGCGCACGGAGATATTGCCCGCCGTACCCGGCATCCAGCCGCGCCGGTACAGCTCGCGGGCGACGTCCGCGATTTCCGCGCCGGGCGACCGATCGGACCGGTGCACCACACCCTCTTCGGTGACCACCGCGGTCACCAAATCGGCGGGCGTGACGTCGAAGGCCGGGTTGAAGACCCGAGTGTGCGCGGGAGCCGTTGCCACACCGCCGAATCCGGTCACCTCGGCCGCCGCGCGTTCCTCCACCACGATCTCCCGGCCGGTGGCCATCGAGAGGTCGCGGGTCGACTCCGGGGCCACCACGACGAACGGGATGCCGTGATGACGGGCGGCGAGCGCGAGACCGTAGGTGCCGATCTTGTTGGCGACGTCGCCGTTGGCGGTGACCCGGTCGGCACCGACCAGCACGCAGTCGACCTGTCCGGTCGCCATCGCCCAAGCGGCGGCCGAGTCGATGGTCAGCCGGTGCGGGATGCCCGCCTCGGCCAGTTCCCACGTGGTCAGGCGGGCGCCTTGCAGCAGCGGGCGGGTCTCGTCCACCAGCACCTGCTCGATCGCGCCGCGCTCGGACAGCACCCGCAGCGTGCCGATGGCGGTGCCGAACGCACTGGTCGCGAGCCGTCCGGTGTTGCAATGGGTGAGCACGCGCAGCGGCCGGTCCGGACAGAGGCGCTGCACCAGGTCGGCGGCGTTGGTGGCGGCGGCCCGGTTGACCCGGCCGTCTTCGGCCAGCATGTCGAGGGTCTCGGCGAGGACCGCGTCGGCGCCCCGGCCCACCTTCGCCCGGACCCGCCGCACCGCCCAGGCCAGGTTGACCGCCGTCGGTCGCGCCGCCGCGATCCGATCCGCCTCGGCCTGTGCGGCGGTCTCGTCCACCACGCCGCCTACGGTGTGCGCGGCGGTGGCGAGGACGACGCCGAACGCGCCCGCGATGCCGATGGCGGGCGCGCCGCGAATGGCCAGCGTCTTGATCGCGTCGATGACCTGGTCGACGGTGCTCAGCCGCAGCTCACGCACCTCGTGCGGCAGTCCGCGCTGGTCGATGGTGACGAGCGTGCCGTCGTCCCAGACCAGTGAGCTGTCGTCCATCAGGCGCATCCTTCGCGTCGAACCGGGTCGTGCCTGGTCAACGGTATCGGACGCCGGACGGCGAGCCGAAATCGCGTCAGGCCGCCCCGGCGCGCAGTTTGGCGGCGCGTTCGCGCGGGTCGTAGTCGGGGCCGACGCCCTCGATGAGCAGCAGGTCGCCGTCGATGTGATCGGCGCGCAGCGGCAGGATCTCCTGATAAGCGGGCGAGTGATACCACTCCCGCGCCTCGGCCATCCCGGGGAACTCGATCAGCACCATGCTGCCGGGCCAGTCGCCTTCCACGACCTCGGCAGGGGACCCGTGGATGACGAAGCGGCCGCCGAACGGGTCCAAGGTGGCCTGGATGCGCTCCAGGTATTCGAGGATGTCGGGATGCGGCCTGCGACTGCGGAGGTGGGCGAAGCCATAGGCGGACATGGCGGGTGGATTCCTTCGTTCGACGACGCCGGAGATGGCGTCGAACCGACGGTAGGTCCGCCTCGCGCGGGGTGGCAATTACCTCCGGGGTAAGCACAGGGCCTGAAAACGACCGCGGCCGCCGGTCCCGGGAGGAGGTGGGGCCGGCGGCGCGGGTGGCGCAGATCAGCTAGCGGCGGCGCTCCTGCTCGCCGCGCCGGTCGGGCATCTCGGACCGGTTGCCCCGACGGCCTTCCATGTCAGCGCCCTCGCGGACGTCCTGCTCTTGGCGCTGTTGCTGCTGCTGCCTCGGCATCTGCTTCGGCATTTTCTTAGGCGTTTTCTTCGACTTTTCAGTCATCTCCACTCGGTCCTTTCCGGGGGATTGATATTCGCCTAACGAACACACGATAGCGAGCGGGAATGGCCTGTGGAAGAGGAAATGAAAAATATGGCTCCGAGCGGCTCTCTTGTTGCGTTTCCGCTGGTAAAAGCGCTATTGAGCCCTGCATTCAGTAATGAATCCAGTTCAGTTCGACTTTTTCTTCCGGCCAGGTCGATGCCGGGTGGACCGGATGAAAACGGCGGTCAGGCGTTCGTTTTATTTGCCTCGTTGATCGCTCCGCCGACGTATATCGCATTCGACTCCGCTGCCGCAAAGGAGTGCGCGTGCAGGTTCCCGTGACAACGAAACCCGCTGCACCGCAGAGGCTTCGGATCGACGTCGGCCGAGCATCGGCGCACCCCCGTATTGCGCGCCCACTCGATCTCGCTGAAGCCAAGGCCCGCAACCAATTTCGTTCGGTCCACGACGCACCCGCAGGCCGAAGGGGTCAGCGCAGCGGCAGGAATTCGACGATCGCGCCGTCCCCGGCATCGGGCGGGACGACCACCAGGCCGTCGCGGTCGATCAGGCCGCCCAGATGTGCCGTCCGGACGACCGGGTCGCCGATCCATCCGCCTTCCTCGGCGGCGCGAGCCGGAACGATGCGCGTCGCCTGCCCGGCGATCTCGGCGGCGTTGTGCAGCGGTCCGCGCAGCGGGCGGGTGGGGAGCGCGCCGGTGCGGGCCTCGACGATCGCGGGTGCCAGCGCCATGAGCGTCGCGACGGCGGCGAACGGGTTGCCCGGCAGGCCGAGCACCGTGGTGCCGGAGGTGAGTCGGGCGACGACGGTGGAACCGCCCGGCCGCAGCCGCAGCCGCGGCACCACGATCTCGGCTCCGGCGCGGGTCAGGGCGGCACGGAGCTGGTCGGCCGCCCCGCCGCCGGTCGCGCCGACGATCACCAGCAGGTCGCAATCCGGCGCGACGGTCAGGACCTCGTCGAATCCGTGCGGAGTGTCGCGCAGGTGCACCCGATCGGTGGTGCGAATGCCGTAACCGGCCAGCAGTTCCGGCAGGACCGGGCCGATCGAATCGCGGGTCTGCCCCGCCTGTAGCGGACCTTCGCTGCGGATCTCGTCACCGGTCATGACGACGTGCGCGCGGACCGGGCCGCGCACCGGCGCGGCGGTGACCTCGACGCTCGCGGCCGCGGAGACCAGCGCCGCGGTGACCGGCGCCCCCTCCGGCGCGACCGGATCACCGGCCGCCCGGTCCTCGCCGCGGCGGCGGATGTCGTCGCGCAGCGGGGTGTCCGGCAGGCGGTACAGCGTTTCGTCGGCGACGTGCACGAACTCGTCGCGCAGCACGCCCGTGGTGCCGTCGGGGACGTGCGCGCCCGTGGCGATGCGCACCGCCTCGCCCGGCAGCAGCCCCACCGGACGCCGTCCGCCCGCGAAGCCGACGTCGCGGCGCAGGCGCCACGGCCCGTCGCCCGCCACCGCGTAACCGTCCATCGCCGAGACGTCGAAGCGAGGCAGCGGCCCGGCGGCCGTCAGTGGGCCCGCGAGCGCGGCCCCGATCACCGAACCCAGGTCGGCTTCATACGCGGTAAGCCGGGAAAGTCTGGTGCGCAGCAGGTTTCGTGCGTCGCCGAGCTCGAGCGGCGGTTGCTGTCGTGGCGCGTCCACCGCCGCTCTGGCCTGTCGCACCTCCTCTTCGGTGTCGCAGTCGCCGACGCCGGAGAGCGGGATGATCCCGGCTGCTGCGGGCACCAGCGCCTTCATCGGCTGATTGATCAGCGCGTCGAGCTCGTCCAGCGCGGCCGCCAGTGCGGAACGCCGCCACACCCCGATCAGGTATTGCGGCCGACCCGACTCGTCGGCCGCGAACACCGCGTCCGCCCCCGATTCGGTGGCGTGCCGGATGAGTTCCGCGATCGCCGACGGCGACAGGAACGGAAGGTCGGCGGCAAGCACCACGACCAGCGGGGCGGCGGAGCCGAGGGCCCGCAGCCCCGTGTCGATCGCCGCCACCGGACCCGATCCGGGCGGCACCTCGCGAACCTGCGTGATCTCCGGCGCCAACTCGGGGCGGTGCGGTCCGACCACCACCGTCTGCGCGCACGAGGCGACAGCGGCGAGCGCCACTTCGAGCATGGAACGGCCGCCGATGACGATGGCCGGTTTGTCCACGCCGCCCATCCGGCTGGCCCGGCCGCCCGCGAGCACGATCGCGTCGGCGGTCGTCACACGCCACGACCCGGAGTCAGGTACACCATGGCGGCCATGCTAATTCGTCACCGTGGGGAAGCCGGGGAGCGGACGGCGTCGATCAGGCGTTCGACCAGAAGCGGGCCGGTGGCAGCAGCCGGAACTCGTTGAGCTCCGGGTCGGCGAGCACGAGGTCGGTATCGCGGTCGGGAGCCGGAGCGCCGCGGTCGATGGAGGTGGCGCCCGCCGCGTGCAGCCGGGCCACCTCGGCGGCCCGGTCGTCGGCCGGGAACGAGGTGAGATCCAGGCGCAGTCTGGTCCGGCCCGACCCCGCATCGGGCGTGCGCACGAACTCCAGCCAGGAGCCCAGTCCGGTCGGTGCGCGTAATCCGGCCAGCCGCTCGCCGCGCCGCATGGACGGCCAGCCGGTGGCGGTCGACCAGAATTCGGCCAGGCGCTGCGGATCGCGCGTGTCGACCACGACCGCCGCGACGGCTCCGGTGTCCACGTACTCCTCCCTCGGTTCGAGCACGCAGAACTCGTTGCCCTCCGGATCGGCGAGCACCGCCCACGGCACCGCGCCCTGCCCGATGTTGATCGAGCGCGCACCCAAGGCCAGCGCCCGGTCCACCTGGGTGCGCTGGTGGTCCAGCGAGCGGGTGGCCAGATCGAGGTGCAGGCGATTCTTGCCGACCTTGGCCCGCATCGCGGGCAGGAAGGTGAGCGCCAGGTCGCCGCCGTCGGCGTCGGGAGCCGCCACGTTCACCTCGTCGGGGCGGTCGAGGGTGACACTCCAGCCCAGCAGTTCGGCCCAGAAATCCGCGACCGGACGCGGCCGGTCGGCGTCGAACACGACACATGCCAGGCGGGTGGGCATGGATCAACGGTACTGGCCGCCATTCCGGCACGGAGGAATTTCGGAAAGCGGCGCTCAGTGGCCGGGGAGATCGGGCAGCGAGAAGCGTGCGGCGCGCAGGTCGACGCGTCCGTCCCGGATCGGCACGCCCTCTTCGGCCAGCAGGCGCAGCTGGCGACGAGCCAGGTGGGCGGCGGGACGGCCGCTCGCGCCGAGCACCCGATGCCAGGGCAGATCGGCCGAGTCGGTGCGCATGATCCAGCCCACCGTGCGCGGCGTGGACAAACCGGCGGCCGCCGCGATGTCGCCGTAGGTGACCACCCGGCCGGGCGGAACCGCCGCCACCAGGGCGCGCACCTGCTCGATCTGGGCGTCGGTGGTCGGCATCGGCTCAGAGCACCGAGCGCACGAGTTCGCCGGTCTGGGCCGGATACGCCTGGGCGACCATGTGATCGCAGTTCCATTCGAGCACGGTCAGGCCCGCGCCCATGTGCTCGGTGAGCGCCGCGCGGAATTCCGGCGTGACGAACGGCGGGTGCACTTTCATCGCCTGCACCAGCACGGTCGGCAGGTCGGCGGGCGGAAGCACCCAGTGGCGGGCCAACTGCCCCCAGTAGGAGTTGATCGCGGGCAGGCTCATCCGCCAGCCGAAGCGCCCGTCGGCGGTTGGCATCAGGTGTTCCTCGAGTTCGGCTTCCAGCAATCGCGGCTCCACATCGCCCCAGCCGGTGTCGAGTTTGTCCTGGCGCGCGCGGTCGACGCTGTCGTAGTCGGCCGAGACCAGGGTGGACAGCGCGATCTCGTTGAGCCATTCCGGCTCCAGCGCGATCGCCGGATCGAGCAGCACCAGTGTGCGCACCAGTTCGGGATGCCGATGGGCCAGGTGCAGCGCGCACGCGCCGCCGAAGGAGTGCGCGACGACCACGACCGGGCCGTCCGCCTCGGCGGTGACCAATTCGACCAGGTCCGCGACGATGGTCTCGAAGTTCCACGGCGGCAGCGAGGTCGAGCGACCGTGCCCGCGCAGATCCGGTGCGAGCACCCGCACGTCGGGCAGATGCCGGGTCGCCAGGTCCTCCCAGCGTTTGCCATGACCGGTCACACCGTGCAGGGCGAGCACCACCGGTCCCGTCGTCGGACCGAACCGGTGGACATTCAGAGCAGACACCGGTCCATTCTGACCTGCGCCGTGATCGGCCGCAGCGCCGGTCGGGCGGAGGCGTGTACCGGCGTGTCGGTCGTGTCTGTTGCAATAGCCCGCGTGGTGCGATCGGATGGCGCGGTGCGACTGGTTCGCCGGAACGTGGTGGCGCCCCGGCCGCGAGACTGGGGCGCCGACGTCCGCGTGCTGCTGGACGCTGCGGCCGAGGCCGGTCCCGCGCGTCCGGGATGGCGGCCCTGGCAAGTGCTCGGCGGGCCGGGCACGGGTAAGACCGCCCTGCTGGTCGACCTCGCCGCCGGGCGCATCGCGGCCGGAGCCGACCCGGAATCGGTGCTGGTGCTGACCCATTCGAAACAGGCCGCGGGCGCTGTGCGAGACGCCATCACCACGCGGCTGAGCGGCCCGGGCCCCGGTGCGGAGGGCGGTGTGCCCGGCGCCACACGAGAACCCTTGGTGCGCACCCTGCACTCGTATGCCTTCTCCGTGCTGCGCAGGCACGCGATGGCGCACGGCAACCCGCCGCCGCGTCTGCTGACCGGAGCCGAACAGGACGCCGTCGTGCGCGAGATGCTGCGCGGCGATCTGGCGGACATGGCCGAGGGCGCGCACGGATTGTGGCCGGAGCGGCTGCGGCCCGCGCTCGCGCTCGGCGGGTTCGCCGAACAGTTGCGCGATCTCATGCTCCGGGCCACCGAACGCGGCATCGGGCCGGAGGACCTGGTGCGCCTCGGCCGTGAGCACGCCAAGCCCGAATGGGTGGCGGCGGGCAGGTTCGCCCTCCGCTACGAGCAGACGATGCTGCTGCGCTGGTCGGTGGGCGTCGATGCGCCGGAGGCGACCGCGCCCGCGCTGGACGCCGCCGAACTCGTCGGCGCGGCGCTGGACGCGCTGGCCGCCGACCCGAATCTGCTTGCCGCCGAACGCGCCAGGATCCGATACCTGCTGGTCGACGACGCGCAGCATCTGGACCCGCAGGCGGCGATCCTGGTGCGGGCGATCGGGCACAGCGCCAGGACCACGGTTATCGCGGGCGATCCCGACCAAGCCGTCTTCGCCTTCCGCGGCGCCGACGCGCGATTCGTCGCCGAACTCGACGTGCCACCCGAGCGGCGGGTCGTGTTGCGCGACAACCATCGGTTCAGCGGTCAGGTGGAGCTGGCGGTCGCCCGGATCGCCGCACGCCTGCCGGGTAGTGCGCCGCAGCGCATCCCCGTGCCGGAAGACACCGGCCCGCGGGAGGACGGCACCGAGGTGCGCGTGCGGGTGCTGGCCACGCCGGCGAAAGAGGCCGCGCTCATCGCCGACCACTTGCGCCGCGCGCATCTCACCGGCGGGGTGCCGTGGTCGCGGATGGCGGTGATCGTCCGTTCGGTGCCGCTGTCGCTGGCGCCGCTGCGCCGCGCCCTCCTCGCCGCGGGCGTGCCGGTGCGGCAGCCCGCGCTGGACACGCCGCTGGCGCGCAGGCGCGGCGCGGCCTGGATGCTGCTCTCGCTGCGCGCGGTCCTGGCGGGGGAGCAGGCGCAACGGGGGGCGGAACCGGCCTTCGAGCCGGAGGACGCCCTCGATCTGCTGTCCGGGCCGCTCGGCGGCGCCGACCAGATCGCCTTGCGCCGGTTGCGCCGCGGCATCCGGCGCGCGGTGCTGGAATCGGTGCGCGCCGGGGCGAAAACATCGGACGCGGGCGACGATTCGCCGCCCGACCGCGACTCGGACATCGACCGCCCCTCCGCACTGATGTTGCGCGATCTGCTGATCGGGACCGGCGATCCCGCCATCCTGGACCGGCTCACCGAGGTCGAGGCCGCGCCGCTGCGCCGGGTGCTGGACGCGCTGCGCCGGGCGCGCAAGGTGCGCGGGCGCGGGGCGGGCCTGGAGGACGTGCTGTGGGCGCTGTGGACCGGTTCTCGGCTGGAACGGCGCTGGGTGGCGCAGTCCGAGCGCGGCGGCGCGGTCGGCATGCAGGCCGATCGTGATCTGGACGCCGCGGTCGCGTTGTTCGACGCGGCCGCCGCCTATGTCGACCGGTTGCCGCGCGCGAGCATCGAAGGGTTCGTGGAATATCTGACGCAGCAGGAGATTCCACAGGACGCGGCGCCGCGCACGCTGCCGGGCGAAGCGGTGGCGCTGCTGAGCGCGCACGCCGCAGCGGGACGGGAATGGGATGTGGTCGCCGTCGCCGCCGTCCAGGAAGGGATTTGGCCCGACCCACGCACTCGCGGCACCCTCCTGCACACCGAGGACCTGGTCGATCTCACCGCCGGGGTGTCCGATGCGGGGGAGCGGGTGAGCCGTGCGGCGCCGATCCTCGCCGAGGAGCGCAGGTTGCTGCTCGTCGCGTGCAGCCGGGCCCGGCGGTCGCTGCTGGTCACCGCGGTGGAATCGGTCGCGGGCGAACGCGATCTGGTGCCGTCGCGCTTTCTCGCCGAATTGCTCGGACACGACGACGACGGCGAGCCCGGTGCGCTCCCGGTGGCCGACCCCGGCCGCGCCCTGGTGATGCACTCGCTGGTCGCCGAATTGCGCGGCGTGGTCTGCGATCCGGAGGCCGACCCGGAACGCAGGCGCCGCGCCGCGCACCAGCTCGCACGGCTGGCGGACGCGGGCGTGCGTGGCACCCACCCCGACGACTGGTACGGCACCACCGAACTCAGCTCGCGGCGACCGCTGTGGACCGAGGACGACGGCGCTGTCGCGCTGTCGCCCTCCACCGTCGAATTGCTGCGCACCTGCCCGCTGCGCTGGGCGCTGGAACGCAACGGCGGCACCGACGGCGACAATCCGCACGCGGTCAAGGGCAATCTGGTGCACACGCTCGTGCAGGCGCTGGCGGGCAAAGTGCCAGAGGAACAGGTGCGCGCCGCGTTGGATCGCGCTTGGCGAGCGGTGGATCCGGGGACCGGCTGGCATTCCCGGCAGGAATTGCGCCGCACCGAGGCGATGCTGGAGACCTTCTCGGCCTGGGTGCGCAACACTCGCGGCGAACTCACCCAGGCCGGGGTCGAGGTGCCGGTGGACTGTGTGCTGCCGGCGCGCACGGAAGACGAACGCGCCGTGCGGATCCGGGGCCGCGTCGACCGGCTGGAGCGGGACGCGCAAGGCCGTTTCGTCATCGTCGACGTGAAGACCGGCAAGTCGCCGGTCACCAAGCAGGCCGCCGTCGATCACGCGCAGCTGGCGACCTACCAGGTGGCCGCCGCCGCGGGCGCTCTCGACGCACCGGAGGAATCCGGTTCGGCCGAGCCGGAACCCGCGACCGGCTCGGCGGGCGAACCCGGCGGAGCGCGATTGGTGTACGTCGCCAAGCCGAGCAAGGCGGAGGGCGCCACTCAGCGCATGCAGCCTCCGCTGGACGCCGATGCGCTCGAGCACTGGCGCGACACGATCCACCAGGCCGCGTCGTCCACTCAGGGCCCCAGCTACCTCGCCATGCGCAACGACGGATGCCGCCACTGCGCGGTCGCGGGCAGCTGCCCCGTGCAGGACAGCGGGAGGCAGGTGACCGACGAGTGAGCGCGCTCTCGGTCCCGCCGCGGCCGGTCGCCGGGGCGCCGCCGTGACGGGCGGAGTGGCGCCGCACCAGCTGGCGCAGGCGCTCGGCCTGCCGCCGCCGACCGACGAACAGGCCGCCGTGATCGCGGCGCCGCCGGGCCCCACCCTCGTGGTCGCGGGCGCGGGCGCGGGCAAGACCGAGACGATGGCCGCCCGGGTGGTGTGGATGGTCGCCAACGGGCTCGTGCTGCCGGACGAAGTGCTCGGGCTGACCTTCACACGCAAAGCCGCCCAACAGCTGACCGCCCGGATCCGGACCAGGCTGGCCCGGCTCGCCGGTGCGCCGCTGCTGCGCGAACTGGACCCGAGCGGCCGCCTGCGCGCCCAGCTGACCGGCGCGGAACCGGAGATCAGCACCTACCACTCGTACGCGGGCAGGTTGCTCACCGAACACGGCCTGCTGCTGCCGGTGGAACCGTCGGCGACCCTGCTGACCGCGACCCAGCTCTGGCAGCTCGCCCACCAGGTGGTGCACACCTGGGACGGCGATCTGGAGACCGATCGCACCCCGGTGTCGGTCACCGAGGCGGTGCTCGCGCTGTCCGGGCAGTTGGCCGAGCACCTGGTCGAGCCGGAGGAACTGGCCGAGGAGCACACCGAACTGGCGAAGCTGGTGTACACGCTGCCCCCGGGCCCGCGGCAGCGGGGCGGGCCGAGCCAGACCCTGCTGAACATCGTGCAGGTGCAGCGGGAACGGGTAGCGCTGCTACCGCTGGTGCACGAGCTCGCCGAGGCATTGCGCCGACGGGGCGCACTGGACTTCGGCGCGCAGATGTCCCTCGCCGCACGGTTGGCGGCCGAGCACCCCGAGGTCGCCGCCGCCGAACGCGCCCGTTTCCGCTTGGTCCTGCTGGACGAGTACCAGGACACCGGCCACGCCCAGCGGGTCCTGCTCGCCGCCTTGTTCGGCGGCGCGCCGGGGGAGGAGACACCGCAGCCCGCGACCCCGCCCGACATTCCTCCGGGCGATCGTCGCGGCGACGATGCTTCGTCACCCGCGGGCGTTCACACAGTCGCGCAGAGGGCGGCGCCGCCCGGTGTGCAGGAGAGCGTCGTGGCAGGTTCGGACACACTGCCGGAAACCGGGTCGTCATCGACCACCGACGCGCTTCCCGCTGACCCCGCGCAGGGCACGCGGTCGCCGCGCGTCGACACGAACGACGTCGAAGGACAACCGCGGTTCGCCGGTGCACACGACCCGCGCGCCGTGGCGAGGCGTGCGGACCAACGTTCGCGCCAGCGCGAAACGCAGCGCCTAGCCGTCACCGCCGTCGGCGACCCGATGCAATCCATCTACGGCTGGCGTGGCGCTTCAGCGGCGAACCTGCCCCGGTTCGCCACCGACTTCCCCAGCGCGCCGGGCGTGCCCGCCCCGACGTTGTCCTTGCTGACCAGCTGGCGCAATCCGCCGGAAGCGCTGGCACTGGCGAATCTGGTCGCGGAACCATTGCGGCGCAAGGCCTCCGAGAGCGGCGGGGTGACGGTCGATGCCTTGCGCGCCAAGCCCGACGCCGGGCCGGGTGTGGTGGCGCTGGCGCTGACCGACACCGTCGCCGACGAACGGGAGTGGGTGGCCGAGCGAATCGCCGCGGAGTGGGCTGCCCGGCACGCGGCCCAGCAGCAGCCGCCCACGTCCGCCGTACTGGTGCGCCGCAATGCCGATGCCGCGCCGCTCGCGGAAGCCCTTCGCGCGCAAGGTCTTCCCGTGGAGATCGTCGGACTCGGCGGCTTGCTCGCCACACCGGAGGTCGCCGACGTCGTCGCCACCCTGCGGTTGATCGCCGAACCGGGTGCGGGCAGCGCCGCCATGCGTGTGCTGACCGGCGCGCGCTGGCGCGTCGGGGTCGCCGACATCGCCGCGCTCGCCCGCCGCGCCAGGGACCTGTCCATCCGGCGTCCCGGATCGGAGGGGCAAACCGAGATCGCCGACCGGGCCGCGCTGGAGGAGGCGCTGCGCGAAGTGGCGCCGGAACCCGCCGAACAGGCCGGGCTGGCCGACGCGATCGCCGATCCCGGTCCGCCCGACCGGTATTCACCCGCAGGATTCGCCCGCATCGAGGCGCTGGGACGGGAGCTGGCCGCGTTGCGCGAACGCAGCGGTCAGCCGTTGGCGGAACTGGTCGCCGATGTCGAGCGCACCATCGGCGTCGGTGTGGAGACCCAGACCCGGCGAGCCATGGCGGGCACCGGGGCCGGACGCGAGCATCTGGACGCGTTCGCCGAGGTGGTGGCCGGGTACGCCGCGGACACCGGCGCCTCGCTCGGCGGACTGCTCGCGTTCCTCGCCGCCGCGGAGGAGGTCGAGAACGGGCTGGAGCCGGGCGAGGTCGAGGTCGCCAAAGACCGGGTGCAGGTGCTGACCGTGCACGCGGCGAAAGGCCTGGAGTGGGAGATCGTCGCGGTCCCGCATGTGGTGGAGGGCGTGTTCCCGTCCAAAGTCGGTACCGGCACGTGGCTGGGCGCGCTCGCCGAGCTGCCCACGTCGCTGCGGGGTGACCGCAGGCAGGACGACGCGGCCGAGGGCGTGCCGGTGCTCGAGCTCACCGACTTGTACGACCGCGCCGACCTCGACCGCGCGATCAAGGCGCACAAGGAGGCGCTGGAGCGCCGCCGGATCGATGAGGAACGGCGCCTGTTCTACGTCGCGCTCACCAGAACCGAGCGCGTGCTGTTGGTTTCGGCCCACTACTGGGCGGAGACCGGCAGCACCCCGAAAGGCCCCTCGGATTTCCTGCTGGAGTTGAAGCACGCGTACCAGGACCCCGGCAGCCCGGCCTGCGACGTCTTGGCGATCGACCGCTGGGACGACCCGCCCGCCGCCGACGCCGTCAACCCGTTCACCGACAACCCCGCGACCGCCGAGTGGCCGCGCGACCCCCTCGGCGCCCGCCGCGACCCCATCGAACAAGGCGCGGCACTGGTCCGCGCTGCCCTGGCGAATTTGCGCGCCCGTCCCGCCGCCACCGGGCACCACGGCTCGGAGCCGCACGGCGCTGCTGGTTCGATCCGCAGAACCAGGTCCGCCCCTGCCGAGATGCCGTCCGCGCCGGACGTCGACGAGCCGGGTTTCGCGGACCGACCGGGCGACTACGGGCCCGGCGATGAGCCGGAGTTCGAGCATGGGCCGGGCGACTACGGGCCTGGCGATGAGCCGGGTCTCACCGGCGATTCGGCTTACTATTCGCCCGGCGATGAGTCGGGTTCGCGGATGAATCGACCTACTACCCGGCCCGCTGATAAGCCGGGATTCGCGGATGAGTCGGGCTACACCCGGCCCGGTGAAGGGCCGGGTTCGCGGATGAGTCGGCCTACTCCTCGTCCTGCTGATGAGCCGGGGTTGGCGGATGAACCGGCCTACTATCCACCCGACGACGAATACCCGCCCGACGATTTCGCGGGGGACTTCGAGGTCGGTTCCATCGAATACGCCGATCCCTACGCGGATATCGAGCCTTATTTCGGTTCGGCGCCGGACCCGGTGGAGGAGTATCTGTCCGCCGACGAACCGGCATTCGCCGCGACCGGCTTCGCTCCGCCCCCGCCGGAGGACCTGTACCGCCCGCACGACGCCCGCCGTGCGCCGGATCCCGCCGATCCGGAAGGCTGGGCCGCCGACGTCGACGCCTTGCTCGCCGAACACCACGCGGCCGCGGCCGCCGACGAAGAGGTGGAACTACCCGGACAGATCGCGGCGACCGCCCTGGTCGAGCTGCGAGCCGACCCGGCGAAGCTCGCCGCCCGCCTGCGTCGTCCGTTGCCCTACCCGCCGAACCCACTGGCCCGCCGGGGCACCGCGTTCCACGCCTGGGTGCAGCGGTGGTTCGGCTCCACCCGCCTGCTCGGTCTGGACGAACTGCCGGGCGCGGCCGACGGCGGCGCGGCCGACGCGGGCCGGGACGCAGAGCTGAGCGCGATGCAGGAGGCGTTCCTGAACTCGCGTTGGGCCGACCGCAGTCCGATCGAAGTCGAGATCCCGTTCGAGACCTCGATCGCGGGCACCGTGATCCGCGGCCGGATGGACGCGGTATTCGCCGAACCCGGCGGCGGCTGGGTCGTGGTCGACTGGAAGACCGGCGCCGAGCCGAGCGCCGCCGAGGAACCGGCGGTCGCCATGCAGCTGGCCGTCTATCGCCTGGCCTGGGCGCGGTTGATGGCCGCCCGCGAGGGACGGCCCGAGCACGAGATGCTGCCCCGGATCGGCGCCGCATTCCACTACGTGCGCACCGGCCGCACCATCGCGCCCCCGAACCTGGCCGGTCCGGACGAACTGGCCGAGCTGATCAGGAACGCCGCGCCCGCCGGCTCACCGCCAGCGACTGAGTGACGAGCGGGATCTGCAGCGGCAGCCGCAGCGCCGAGCCGATCTTCACCAGCCGCGGCGCCTTCTCGCTGGCGAGCATGTCCGCGGCGAACTGCACGTTGGCCGGGAACACCGCGATGAACAGCAGCGCCGCCAGCCGTCCGCCGAAGCCGCGGGTGCGCGGGACCGCGAGGGCGGCGGCGACACCGATCTCGGCCGCGCCGGAGGCGTAGGTGTAGTCGCGGGCGCGTCCGGGCAGGAAGCGCGGCACGATCGAATCGAAGGGCTTCGGCCGGACGAAATGCAGCACCCCGGAGCCGAACAGCAGGGCGGCCAGGGCCAGGGCGGGCCGCCGCCCACCGTCGGACACGGACGTCAGCGTATTTTCTGCCATGCAGGCACCCTTACATCCGCGCCGCTCCGCGTCGACCCCGGGTCACTTGGATGCGGCCCCGGCGGTCCGCACCTCCGAACCGCCGCCCCCGCCTCGGGCACGTCCTTCGTCCTCACCGAGATCGAGCAAGCGTGATCGGCGCGGACGCCGGCCAATGCGCCGCGAACCCCACCGCGCGACTGCGGAGCCAACACAGCACCGAGCGACCGCCCACGCCGCGCTTGCCTCCGGTGGTCCACTCGACGGTCTGCCGCCGCGGCCCGCGAACCGAGCCGGGCTCGAATGAGTAGGTACCGGGTCGGCTGAAACGACACCGATCTTGTGGGCGTCCGCGGCCGGGCTGGCGTCGGATTGGCCGCGACGAAGGAGCAAGGGGCAGCGCGGCCGATTCTGTAGCCGACCACTACGAACCGCGTACACCTGATAGCGAGCTTCGATGCCGACGCACCCAGCTCACCTCAACCCCGTCTTTCGAGCGAAGCGAGACCGAGCATGCGCCGTTCGCGGCCCGGCTCGCGTTTGCGCGGCCGCCGCGTAGGCGACGAAGGAGCAAGCGGCGGCCGCGCAAACGCGAGCCACAAAGGGGCCGCGAACCCGCCGCGACGCAGTCGCGGCAAATCCAACACAGTAGGCTCCCCGGTGTGCCGGAGGGACAAGGATTACCGGGTATGACCGACACGAGCGACGAAACGACGGGTGTGCCCGGTGTTCGGTGACCGTGCGCGCAGCCTGGGCTTGGCGAGCAGGCCAGATTTCGCCCTGGTCGGACTGCTGCGCATCCCGGAAGTGCAGACCAGCCCGTGGATTTCGCTGACCAGACGGGTGCTGTTCGCGACGGGGCTGCTGTTCCTGGCCGCGCTGGTGGTCTATCTCGGACGCGATGGCTACCACGACAACTCGGGCAACGAACTGTCGTTCCTGGACGCGTTCTATTACGCGACGGTGTCGCTGTCGACCACCGGATACGGCGACATCCACCCGGTGACGCCCGAGGCGCGGCTGGCGAACATCGTCATCATCACCCCACTGCGCATCCTGTTCCTGATCGTCCTGGTCGGAACCACGCTGGGCGTGCTGACCGAACGTTCCCGGCAGGCTTTCAAGATTCAGCGATGGAGGCACACCGTGCGCAATCACACCGTGGTCGTCGGATACGGCACGAAGGGGCGGACCGCGATCGACGCCATGCTCGGCGACGGGGTGCAGCCCGCCGACATCGTCGTGGTCGACACCGACGTGGTCGCTTTGGAGGCGGCCGCGAACGCCGGGCTGGTCACGGTGCACGGCTCGGCGACCCAATCCGACGTGCTGCGGCTGGCCGGTGTGCAGCACGCCGACTCGGTGGTGGTCGCCACCAATCGCGACGACACCGCCGTGCTGGTCACGCTGACCGCCCGGGAGTTGAACAAGGCCGCCAAGATCGTGGTGTCGATCCGGGAGGCGGAGAACACCCACCTGGTCCGCCAGTCCGGCGCGAATTCGGTGGTGGTGTCCTCGGAGACGGCGGGCCGGTTGCTCGGCATCGCGACCACCACGCCCACGGTCGTGGAGATGATGGAAGACCTGCTCACCCCGGAGGAGGGCTTCGCCGTCGCCGAACGCGAGGTGGAGCCGTCCGAGATCGGCGGCTCGCCACGGCATCTGAGCGATATCGTCCTCGGCGTGGTGCGCAACGGGGTGCTCTACCGCGTGGGCGAGCCGGAAGTCGACGCGGTCGAGGCGGGTGACAAGCTGTTGTACATCCGTCGAGCGGGCAAGTGACCCCGGCGCGAACCGGGCGCACAGCTTCGGCGCGATAGTCTCGAAACCGTGTCGGCATTTCAGCTCAACAGCGTTCCGTTGCTCTCCCGTTCTGTCCTCGACAGGGCCGAGCACATCCGAGGTGACGCCCAGGCCCTGAAGGAGGGCTGGGCCGAGGCCAGACTCCTGCGGATCAACCGGCGCGGGCAGGTGCGCTTCGACGAAAGCGCCCTGATCCTGGACCCGGCCGTGGAGTTCTCCGCCGAGCCGAGCCCGGACGCGGTGTTCCTCGGTGTGGAGGAGGGCGTCCATCTGTGGGCGGTGCGTGATCCGGAGCTGGAGGGCGCGCTGACCGACCTGCGCGCGCTGGCCGGCGGCGTCGTCGACGACCGCACCGCCGCGTTGCTCTCGACCGCGATCGCGTTGCTGAACTGGCACGACAAGGCGGGGTTCCACGGCGCGGACGGCACCGTCACCATGTCGGCCAAGGCGGGCTGGTCGCGCGTCACCGAGAGCGGTTACGAGGAGTTTCCGCGCATCGATCCGGCGGTGATCTGCCTGATCCACGACGGCGGGGAGCGGGTGCTGCTCGCCCGCCAGGCCAGCTGGCCGAAGTCGCTGTTCTCGCTGCTGGCCGGGTTCGTCGAGGCGGGCGAGTCGCTGGAGCGCTGCGTGGAGCGTGAGATGCGCGAGGAAGTCGGCCTCGACGTGCGCGAGATCACCTACCTGGGCAGCCAGCCGTGGCCGTTCCCGCGCTCGTTGATGCTCGGGTTCGCCGCGGTGGCCGATCCCACACAGCCGCTGACCTTCACCGATGGTGAGATCGCCGAGGCCAACTGGTTCACCCGCGCGCAGGTGCGCGAAGCGTTGGCGGTGGGCGACTGGTCGAACCGGGACGGGGGCGCCCGGTTGCTGCTGCCCGGCTCCATCTCCATCGCGCGCACCATCATCGAATCCTGGGCCGCGATCGACTAGCGCGCGGGCCGATGCGACCCGCGCGCGGCGGCTGATCAGGACAGACCGGCGAGGACCTGCTTGACCGCCGCCAGCGACGGGTTCGTCGCGGTGGAACCGTCGGCGAACTTCACGGTGGGCACGACGTGGTTGCCCCCGTTCACGCTGCCGACGAATTCGGCCGACGCCGGGTCTTGCTCGATGTCGATCTCGACGTAGCCGATGCCCGCCTCGTCCAGCTGCTTCTTGAGCCTGCGGCAGTAGCCGCACCAGGTGGTCGAGTACATCGTCAGGGTGGGGTTCGCGTCAGTCACGGACACTGCAACGCCGGACGTCCGCGCACTGTTCCAACTCGAACCATTCCCGACTTGCGCGACATTTAGTATGCGCGCATACTAAATGCATGACGATCATCGCCACCGCGCACGCCACCTCCAGTGCGCCGCCGACCGCCTTCTTCGCCCGCTGGGCCGACGTGGCCACCTGGCCGGAGTGGAACACCGACACCGAGTGGGTGCGCTTGGACGGACCGTTCGCCGAGGGCGCCACCGGGACGTTGCGGCCGAAAGGCGGCCCGAAGATCCGGTTCGTCGTCGCGCGTCTGACCGATCGCGAGTTCGTCGACGTCTCGAAGCTGTTCGGCGCGCGGCTCACCTTCGCCCATGAGGTCGCCGTCGCGGAGAACCGCACCACGGTCACCGTCACGGTCTCGATCGACGGACCGCTGCGCTTGTTGTGGACCAAGATCCTGGGCGCCGACCTGGCGAAATCCGTGCAGCCCGACCTGGACGCACTGGTCTCCGTCGCCGAGGGGGTCCCGGCATGAGTGCTACCGGTTCGAGCGCGAAGCACTGGCTGGCCGTCGTGTCCAGGGAACATGTCCGGCGCGGTGTGGAGCTGGGCATCGCCCAGGCGAACCACGGCAAGCGCGCGGCGGTGGAACGCATGCGGCCGGGCGACGGATTGGTGTACTACTCGCCGCGCGAGGGCATGCGGGCCGGAGCGCCGGTGCGCTCGTTCACCGCGATCGGCACTGTCGACGACCACCCGGCCTGGCAGGCCGACCCGCAGGACGGCGGTTGCTTCCGGCCGTGGCGCCGTTCGGTCAGCTACCGAGCCGAAGCGCGGGAGGCGCCGATCGATGCGCTGCGTGACGAGCTGGACCTAACCAGCGTGCCGAACTGGGGGATGATCCTGCGTCGTGGCCTGATAGAACTCAGCCCGCACGACTACGCGCTGATCGCGCGGGAGATGACCGACGAGTGAGGGAGGCCGATGCACGAGGCGGGGGACGGCAGACTGCGTTCCAGATTTCGCACGGCAGAGGAAAGTCCCGGCCTGTTGCTGTGGCAAGTGACCAACCGCTGGCAGGCGGCACAGCGGGCGGCGCTCGCTCCATTCGACCTGACCCACGTGCAATTTGTGCTCCTGGCTTCGCTCACCTACCTCGCCGCCGGCCGCGAGGATCCGGTCCGGCAGCGTGACCTGGCGGAATACGCCGCCACCGATCCGATGATGACCTCTCAGGTGTTGCGCGCCCTGGCGCAGAAGGGCCTGATCGAACGCCGCGACCACCCCAGCGACCGCCGGGCGAAGGCCCTGGTCGCCACCGAAGCGGCCGTGGCGCTGGTGAACCGGGCCATCGTCGCGGTGGAGGAATGCGACGCGGAGTTCTTCGCGCCGCTCGGCTCGCAAGACAGCGCCCCCTTCGCTCGTTCCCTGCGGTTGCTGAGCGAGCGCTGAACGCCACGCGCCCGGCCGCCCGAAGCGGCGATGAGGCGTGCAACGGGGTGGTCGCGCGCGGCGCAGGGCTACCGCGCCGATGCCGTCCCTTGCCTCGGCGCCGGTCTGCTCGCTAGTGGCTGCTCCCGACCGCGACCGGTTGAGTGTCGGTGGGCGCTGTCATGATGGATCGCGTGCCCGCTCTCGACCTCGCAGACCTCGATCCCGAGCAGGCCGCCGCCGTGCGAGCACCGCGCGGCCCGGTGTGCGTGCTCGCGGGCGCGGGCACCGGAAAGACCAGGACCATCACCTATCGCATCGCGCATCAGATCGCGCAGGGGCACGTCAAAGCCGATCAGGTGCTCGCGGTGACGTTCACCGCTCGGGCCGCTGGGGAACTGCGGACCCGGCTGCGGGCCCTCGGTCTCGGCGGGGAAGCGACCCAGGTGCAGGCGCGGACGTTCCACGCGGCGGCGTTGCGGCAGCTGAAGTACTTCTGGCCGCAGATCGTCGGTGACGTGCCGTGGCGGCTGATCGATGCCAAGTTCCCGATCGTCGCGCAGGCGGCGCACCGGGCCGGGCTGTCCACGGCCACCGACAGCGTGCGCGACCTGCTGAGCGAAATCGAGTGGGCGAAAGCGTCACTCATCGCCCCGGAGGATTACACGGCGGCGGTCGCGAAGCAGCGGCGCGACACGCCCTACGAGGCACTGCGTGTCGCGGACGTCTACGCGGGTTACGAGAAGCTCAAGGCGACGCCTGACGGGTTGCTGCTGGATTTCGACGACTTGTTGTTGCACACGGCCGCCGCGCTGGAGGACTATCCGGCGGTGGCCGACGAATTCCGCGGCCGCTACCGCAGTTTCGTCGTCGACGAGTACCAGGACGTCACGCCGCTGCAACAGCGCGTGCTCGACGCTTGGCTCGGCGACCGCGACGACCTGACCGTCGTCGGCGACGCCAACCAGACCATCTATTCGTTCACCGGCGCCACGCCGAGCTACCTGCTGGACTTCTCCCGGCGCTTTCCCGACGCCACCGTGGTCCGGCTGGAACGCGACTATCGGTCGACTCCGCAGGTGGTGTCGCTGGCCAATCGGGTGATCGGAGCGGCGCGCGGGCGCATCGCGGGCACCAGGCTGCAACTGATCGGCCAGCGCGCCGACGGGCCCGAGCCGGTGTTCGCCGAATACGACGACGCGCCGGCGGAGGCCGCGGCGGTGGCCGAGGCGATCGGCCGGCTCGTCGCGGCGGGCACACCGGCCGCCGAGATCGCCGTGCTCTATCGGATCAACGCCCACTCGGAGAGCTACGAGCAGGCACTTACCGAGCGCGGTATCCCCTACCAGGTGCGCGGCGGCGAGGGCTTCTTCGCGCGCGCTGAGGTCAGGCAGGCCGTGCAGGCACTGCGGCAAGCCGCCGCCCGCGACGACCTGCCCGACCAGGCGCGCAGCGGCAACTCCCTGGTCTCGCTGGTCCGCGCGGTGCTCGCCCCGCTCGGCCTGACCGCCGCGGAACCCGCGGGCGCCCAGGCGCGTGAACGTTGGACCTCGCTGGTCGCGCTGGTGCGGCTGACCGAGGAACTCGTCGGCCACGACGACCGGCTCGACCTCACCGGGCTGCTGCGCGAGCTCGCGACTCGCGCCGAGGCCAGGCATCCCCCCACGGTGCAGGGCGTCACGCTGGCCTCCCTGCACGCCGCCAAGGGCTTGGAGTGGGACGCGGTGTTCCTCGTCGGGCTGTCGGACGGAACCATGCCGATCGCGCACGTCCTCGCCGACGACGGCTCGGTCGCCGACGAGGCGGCGCTCGAGGAGGAACGGCGGCTGCTCTACGTCGGGGTCACCAGGGCGCGCGAACATCTGCGGCTGTCCTGGGCGCTGGCCAGGAACGAGGGCGGCAGGCGCAGCAGGCGGCGTTCGCGCTTCCTCAACGGTCTCGTGCCGGACGATTCGCCCGCCTCGCGGATCGCGGCACCGCCGTCGGCCCCGCACGGTGTCCGCCCGACCTGCCGGGTCTGCGCGAAACCGCTGATCGGCACCTACGCGACCATGCTCGGCCGCTGCCGCCGTTGCCCGGCCGAGCTGGACGCGGAATTGCTTGCCGCACTGCGTGACTGGCGTGCGGAGAAGGCGGAGGCGCTGCGGGTGCGCGAATTCGTCGTGTTCACCGACACCACGCTCACCGCGATCGCCGAACAACAGCCCGCCGACGACGCCGCGCTGGCCGCGATCGCGGGCATCGGTGCGAAGAAGATCGACCAGTTCGGCGCCGATGTGCTCGCGATCGTGGCGTCCCGCCTTCGATCCACATCACAAAACCGCAGGTAGAAAATAGGTTGTCCCGCTCGACGATCTTGCCTATGGTGGATTTCACGCACCGGGAGGGCATCTCGGCGCGCACAGTTACCGACACACCACGAGTACAGGAGGGAGGCAGAGCAATGGACAACATCATGAACTTCGGCGCCAGTGGCGTTGCGATCTATGCGCCCATGGCGGCCTCCCGGGGGATCCTCGCCTTGCAGGGGATCGGTCTGTCCGGAATCGGTGCGTTCGGCATGTCCGGCACGCAAGTGAATCGCATTGCCATGCATGCGTCGAACCGCACCCAGATTCAGGGCAAGCCCAGCGCGGGCTGGCACCCGACGGCTGTCGAGGCAGCAGTCGGTGTCTTCGCGGATGAAGTCGGCTTCGAGCCGGCGGATCCGCGGGCAGCACGCCTCCGCACCGCACACCCAGCGACCGTGAACAGGACTCGACACAGATGTCGACCTAGGTAGGGAACTCCTCCCCGACCTCCTGGCCACGGATCGCAAGACAGCGAAACCGTGGCCAGTATTCTCCGGCCCTTCAGCCGACCGGCACCGGTTTCGCCACAACAAACGAACCGCTGCAAACGAGCTGAAGGAGAACGACGTGTTCACCGCACAGGGTTGGCCGCAGGCCACTACTGACGTGACATGCCGAACCGTGGCGTCGCCTACTCGGACCCAGGAGATCACCAAGGTCCTGCCCTGCCGTGCTGGAGACCCGGACCTCTGGTTCGCCGAGAGCCCGGTCCAGTTGGAGCAGGCCAAGGCGCTGTGCGCGACCTGCCCGATCCGCAAAGGCTGCCTGAGCGCCGCCATGGATCGTCGTGAGCCGTGGGGTGTTTGGGGCGGTGAGATCTTCGACCAGGGTGTCGTGATCGCCCGCAAGCGTCCCCGTGGTCGTCCGCGCAAGGTCGCGGTCCCGGCATGAGCCGGGGAGTGACTTCCCTCCCTCCGGTCGATGTGCTCGATTCGGTCGGTCCCGGCACGGGCCGAGCCAACGAACGAGAAAGCAAACCAGCCGCCCACCGTTGTCTGGTGGGCGGCTGTGTTTGATTTGCGGCGCCTGCGGCGCTGCGTGTTCGCGGCCCCGGGGAGTCTCGCGTCCGAGCGACCGAGACTCGCGACTGCTGTGTTGGTTTTGCGGCGCCTGCGGCGCTGCGTGTTCGCGGCCCCGGGAAGTCTCACGTCCGAGCGACCGAGACTCGCGACTGCTGTGTTGGTTTTGCGGCGCCTGCGGCGCTGCGTGTTCGCGGCCCCGGGGAGTCTCGCGTCCGAGCGACCGAGACTCGCGACTGCGTCGCATGCGCTTCGGTCACTCGGCCGCGAGACGGGCCGCGAACGGTGCTCGTAAGACTCGCACCCGACGGGGGCGGGAGGGCGCGAATATTTCTTTTGAAGTTACGCGGTTCAGCGCAGGGAGTTGAGAGAGTTTCTGCTCAGGAGGCGGTGCGTTCCTCGATGAAGCCGGGCATCCAGGTGCGGACCAATTGCATGAACGGCAGTTCGGCGTCGAGTTGTGCCAGGATGCCGACGGAGCCGCCGAGTACCCGGAAGATCATCACGTATTGCGCCGGAAGTTGCAGTGCGCGTGCGGTTTTCATTTCCGGGCTGGAGATCTCCGAAGCCTTGCCCGCCACCCGCTGCATCCACCTGCGGGTGAAGTGGAACGAGTCGGCCTGGATCGGGTCGGTGAACGGCCGCAGGTAGTCGGCGATCTCCTGGTGGGTGACCACTCGGCCGGGGATCACCCAGCCGTGGTCGTACAGCAGTTCGGTGAGTTCGGCGAAGCGCTCCTCGACCGCGAGGGCCAGCATTCGGCCCAGAACCGGGGGAAAACCCTCGGGCATCGGCGCGCACGCGCCGAAATCGATGACCGCCAACTTGCCGTCGGGCAGCATCATGAAATTGCCCGGGTGCGGGTCGGCGTGCAGGAGTCCGACCACCTCCGGGGAGGAGAAGTGGAACCGGCCCATCAGCCCCGCGACGCGATTGCGCAGCGCACGGGTGCCCTCCGGATCCTCGGCGCCCTGCTTGATGATCGTGGAGACGGGGACGCCGTCGAGCCATTCGGTGACGATCACCTTCGGCGCGCTCGCCACCACCTTCGGCACCACGATCTCGGCGTGCCCGTTGAAGCCCTTGGCGAACGCGCGCTGGTTGGCGGCTTCGTTGCGGTAGTCCAGTTCCTCTTCGGTGCGCTCGGTGATCTCGGCGAGAATCGGCTTCACGTCCGCGCCGGGGATCACGGAAGCGACCAGACCGGACATGCGAGACAGGGTCTTGAGATCGGCGCGCAGCGCCTCGTCGGCGCCGGGGTACTGCACCTTCACCGCGACGGTGCGCCCGTCCGACCACACCGCCCGGTGCACCTGCCCGATGCTGGCCGACGCGGCCGGGGCGTCGTCGAACTCGCAGAAGCGGGTCCGCCACTGGGTGCCGAGCTGCTGGTCGAGCACGCGGTGGACGGTCGCGGCCGGCATCGGCGGCGCGGCGGCCTGCAGCTTGGTGAGCGCCTCGCGATAGTGCTCGCCGAACTCCTCGGGGACCGCGGCCTCCATCACGCTGAGCGCCTGCCCGAACTTCATCGCGCCGCCCTTGAGCTCGCCGAGCACCGTGAACAGCTGCTCCGCGGCCTTCTGATTGAGCTGCGCGTTGATCTCCGACTTGTCGCCTCCGGCGAGCTTCTTGCCGAACCCCACGGCCGCCCGCCCGGCTATGCCGAGTGGAATCTTGGCCAACTTGGCGTTGCGGGACGAGCGACGGCGCACGATCTCAGACACGTACCCATCATGGCGGACGGACCGGCCGGTCGGCCACGGCAATCTTGATCACCGTCGGCTGCAGTGCCCATGAACTGCGAAAACATGTGCACACGCGCATCCGGTGTACCGGTCGCGTCCGCGCCGATCGAGGTATGAATCCAAATTCAGTTCGGGAGTCGCGTTCGGGCCGGCGGGGCTCATCCAGGCAGATCAGCTTCAGTGAGGTATCCGGCCGCAGTCGAGCGCGGCGAAAATGATCTTGTCCCGCACGCGCCCGCCACGCCGAGGGGGCGGAGTCCGTTACCGACGTCGCCGTCGGTGGTACAGACCGATGCGGTTCGTGCTCGCGGTCGCCGGACGAGTTCCTGGGCCGGAGGCATCACGGCTGTATTCCGACGCCGTGCGCTGCGGAAAGGTGCACGCACCCGCAGTCGGGATGGCGGTCCCATCGGCGGCGATCGAGGGTGTGGGAGTCCAGGTCCAGTTCCAGCGTGGCGTTCAAGGTGGCGGGGGTTCGGCGGGGTGAGCAGTCGATGATCGTTTCGAGTTCGGCGAGGGCTAGTGCCGTGGTGGCGGCGATTCCGGCGGGGGAGGCGTGGCCGATGCGGCCGAGTAGTTGGGCAGCGAGGTGTGGCCAGTCGGTGTCGTTCTGTGCGCGGATCAGGTCCGCGCAGCGCAGGCAGCTGGTGACGCCGGGCAACACCAAGGGACCGATGACGCCCTTGCTGTCGCGGATGCGCAGTGAAAGATGCGGGATCTGGTGCAGCACTAGATCACTCACCAGCCGGGGGTCGGGCATCAGCGTGTCGGCGAGCACCACGAGGTCCGCTCCCCAGGACCGTACCGTCGCCGTACCGGTGGGGTAGTCCCGGGAACGGCTCGGCCGCATACCGAGCGCCCGCAAGCCGGCCGACACCGCGTCCGACAGCGGCCCGAGGCCGTGTACTCGCACTGTTCGCACGTGACCGGCCCGGTCCTCCGGGTGGTCCAGCAGTCCTGCTTCGTCGACCAGCGTGAGCAATGCCACGGCGCGTTCGGCATCGATACCGCATTCTCCGGCGCGCCAGATGATCTGCGGCTTGGTGCGCAGACCGTCGAGCAGGCGGAGGAAGGTGACGACGGTCTCGGCGTCCATGCCTTCCGGATCGAGCACCACGGCGGTTTCCGGATCGCACCCGAGTTGGACGACGCCGGTCGGGCGGACCAGGACGGTAACCCGCGGACGCAATCGAGGACCGCGACACATCGTTGTCATGTCATCAGTATGCGAACCCCGTGGGGTACGACCTGTGGCGAAATCCTCGGTTATCCACAGGATTTCGCGTCATCCACAGCCTGGATCAGGAGGATTCGCCGCCCTCTTTGCCCAGGTCGGGCCCGGTGTCGTCGTCCTTTTGCTCGCGTGCTGCTCGCTCACGAGCCTCGGTTTCGGCCAGTTGCGCGAGCGGATCGTCGAACACGGTGGCGCCGCCGCCGATGACCGAGTCGATGAAGCCTGCGGGGGAGTCCAGATCGTCGGAGTCCGGCAGTAGGTCGGGGTGCGCCCACACGCGGTCGCGGGCGGTCATGCCCGCGTCGGTGGTGAGCCTGCGCCACAGCGCCGCCGCCTCGCGCAGCTTGCGCGGCCGCAATTCCAGGCCGACCAGCGTGGCGAAGGTCTGCTCCGCGGGACCGCCGGTGGCGCGCCGCCTGCGCAGCGTCTCGGCCAGCGCGCCCGCGCCGGGCAAGCGGTCGCCCACGGCGTCGGCGACGACCACCTGCACCCAGCCCTCGATGAGCGCCAGCAGCGTTTCCAGCCGTTCCAGCGCCTGCTTCTGCTCGGGCGTGGTCTGCGGCTCGAACGTGCCCTGGGCCAGGATCTCCTCGAGCTTCGACGGGTCGGTCAGCGACATCGGGTCGATGTTCTGCGCGGCCTGCTCCATCGCGGAGAAGTCCATCCGGATGCCGCGCGCGTAGTCCTCGACCGCGCCGAGTACCTGCTGGCGCAGCCACGGCACGTGCGCGAACAGCCGCTGGTGGGCGGCTTCCCGCGCGGCGAGGAACACCAGGATCTCACTTTCCGGCTGCTCGAGTCCGGCACTGAACTCCGAGATCGCCGCGGGCAGCAGCGCCGCGGTGCCGGTGGGGCCGAGCGGAAGGCCGATGTCGGTGGAGGTCAGTACCTCTTTGGCGAGCTGGCCGAGCGCTTGGCCGAGCTGCGATCCGAAGGCCAGGCCGCCCATCTGTCCCAGCATGCCGACCATCGGCGCGGCGAACTGCCTGGCCTCTTCCGGCAGCGCCGCGGTCCACATGCCCGAAATCTGCTCGGCGACCGGATCGCACAGCCGCTGCCAGGTGGGCAGGGTCTGCTCGATCCAGTCGTTGGCGGTCCACGCGACCGTCTTGGCGGCGCCCGCGGGCAGGGTGGTCGCGCCGTCGAGCCAGAGTTCGGCGAGGCGCGCGGCGTCGGTCACCGCGCTCGCGGCGCCCGAGCTCACCGGGGCGACGGTCGGGCCGAGCTGCTGGCGGGCCAGCCGCTTGGCGACGTCGTAGTTCACCGGCCCGGCCTGCGCCGAGCCCGCTTGTCCCATGCCGCTGAGCATCTGGCCGAGCGAGGTCAGCATCTGGCCGAGTTGCGCCGGGTCGAATCCGCCCGCGCCGGACCCACCGATACCGAAACCGAACGGGTCGTTCGGGCCGGGACCGCTCGGCTCGTCACCGCGCTCGCGATCGTCGTCGTCGCGGTTCGAGAATCCGAAGGGGAGGTCGTTCATGCTCTTCACGTTACGCGTGTAGCACAGCGTCCCTGTGTTCGCGCGGCGCGAAACCGGAGGCGGCGCGCCCGGGCGAAATGACCGCCTCCGCCCACTCACGCCGCGGGCTGTCATTACTGTGGTCCAGGTGAATCGTCGGATCCTCACCCTGGTGGCCGCCCTGATCCCGGTGCTCGTGCTCGGTGTCGTCGGCAGCGTGCTGACTGTGCCGTTCGTCGCACTCGGGCCCGGCCCCACCTTCAACACCCTCGGCACGGTGGATGGCAAGGACGTCGTCGATGTGCGGGGCACCGAGGTCGATCCGACCACGGGCCATCTCAACATGACCACGGTGTCGGTGCGCGACGGGCTGAGCATCTTCGAGGCGTTCGGCTTCTGGGCCAGCGGCAAGCACGGCCTGGTGCCGCGCTCGGAGGTCTACCCGCCCGGCGTGTCGCGCGAGGAGATCGACAAGTCCAACCAGGAGGACTTCAAGGACTCGGAGGGCAACGCCGAGGTCGCCGCCCTGCACTACCTGAACCTGCCCACGGTCGTGCTGCTGCGCAAGGTGTCCGACGACGGGCCCGCCCACGACGCGCTGCGTGCTGGTGACGAGCTGATCAGCATCAACGGCACGCCTATGACGACACCCAAGGATGTCGTGACCGCGGTCTCGTCCCAGGCGCCCGGCAGCACGCTCACCGTTGTGTTCCGGCGCGACAACGCCGAGCAGACCGCGTCGATCGTGCTCGGCGCCCGCCCCGGCGACCCGGCCAAGGGCTACCTCGGCGTGACGCCGGGCGAGGGCGCCCGGCCGCCGCTGGAGGTCGCGTTCAATCTCGCCGACATCGGAGGCCCCTCGGCGGGCCTGATGTTCAGCCTGGCCCTGATCGACAAGCTCACCCCCGGCGAACTGGACGGCGGCAAGTTCGTCGCGGGCACCGGAACCATCGATCAGGACGGCAAGGTGGGGCCGATCGGCGGCATCCAGTACAAGATGATGGCCGCGCGGGACGCGGGCGCGGAGACCTTTATGGTTCCCGCCGCCAACTGCGACGAGGCCAAACAGCGCACTCCCGACGGCCTGCGGCTGGTGCGCGTGGAGAACCTCACCGGCGCGGTGCAGTCGCTCAACGAGATCAACACCGGCAAGGAACCGGTCGGCTGCGGATGAGCCGGATCGTTCGGCCGGTCGACAACCCGCAACGGAAGCTGCGCGACTCGCCCGGACCGTACAGCCGCTGGTGATCCCGGCCGAAGAACGTCGCGCGCCCGGCCGTTGAACCGCGATCGGCCGCGCAGTGCCGCACCGGAGCGTCAGCGCTCACTCCAGCGTGTGATGCAGAGCTTCGATGAGGTTCGGCGCCAGATTGGGGTAGGTGCGCAGGTCGAGGTCGCCGAAATCGTCCGCGTCGTCCTCGGGGCGCAGCTGCAACAGGCACAGCGACGCGCCTTCGCGCAGCACCGCGGCGAACAACCGGGCCTCCCGGCGCTCCGGGTGCGCCTCGGCGGCGGCGCGCGCGGCCGCGTCGGCGGCATCGTGGTCGGCCAGCAGCGGGGCGAGCGCGTCGTCGAGCGTCGATTCGGCGTCGGGCGGGAGCACCACGATCTCCTGCACCAGCACGCAACCGCGGACGGCGGGGGGCCAGCTGGTGGTGGCCAGGAATTCGTCCAGGGCGATCGAGCCGCCGGTGATGTCGTCCGGGAAAGCCTCCTGGGCGACCGGCGTCAGCTCGTCGCCCTCGTCGAGCTGATCCTCCAGT
The DNA here is from genome assembly GCF_053601535.1 of Nocardia sp. NPDC004718. NCBI lineage: Bacteria > Bacillati > Actinomycetota > Actinomycetes > Mycobacteriales > Nocardiaceae > Nocardia > Nocardia sp. NPDC004718. The sequence goes on along the minus strand of NZ_JBSGCA010000022.1, from coordinate 34,750 downwards.
TCCGGCTGCGCCGCGACCAGCTCCGCGGTCGGCACCAGGGCGAACATCTGCGGGGGACGGCCCCACCCCTCGGCATCGACGAATTCCGCCACCTCCCGGACGGATCGGGCAAGGACGAGTTCGGCGTGCAGGTCTGGGGTCACGCGAACATCCAATCAAACCGCGGGCGCCGACAGCCGGAAACCCCGGGCGATCGATTCCCCGGCGCGGCAAGCGCAACCCTGCAAGCTGCATGGTGTCCGATTTCCGTAGAGTGGGCCGAGACGGTCCGGAAGGACCACCCGCAAGATCGGACTGCGGCGCATCGGCCGAGCGTATCGGTGCGAGCGTCGCCGGACCTTGGAGAGTGGCATCGTGGGCATGCGGCCCCCCACCGGCTTACCTTCGCTGTCCCGACGCAGCCGTGTGCTGCTGGTGGCGGCCATCGTCCTAGCGGCGTTACTGCTGCTCGGGCCGCGGTTGACGGACACCTACACGAATTGGCTGTGGTTCGGCGAGGTCGGCTTCCGCAACGTGTATCTCACCGTGCTGCGGACCAGGGTGCTGCTGTTCCTCGTCGTGGCGGCCTTCGTCGGCTTGGTGGTCTGGCTGGCGCTGCTGCTGGCCTACCGCACCAGGCCGGTGTTCGTGCCGGTGGCGGGCCCGAACGATCCGATCGCGCGCTACCGCACCACCGTGATGAGCAGGCTGCGGCTGTTCGGCGTCGGCATCCCGGTGCTGCTCGGCCTGCTGTCGGGTCTGGTGGCGCAGTCGAACTGGGTGACGGTGCAGCTGTTCCTCAACGGCGGATCGTTCGGCGAGAAGGATCCGGAGTTCGGCCTCGATGTCGGCTTCTACGCCTTCGACCTGCCCTTCTACCGGATGGTGCTGAACTGGCTGTTCGTCGCGGTGGTGATCGCGTTCTTCGCCAGCCTGGTCACCCACTACGTCTTCGGCGGCCTGCGGCTGACCGGCCGCGAGGGCACGCTCACCCGCCCCGCGCGCATCCAGCTCGCCCTGCTGGCCGGGATCTTCGTCCTGCTCAAGGCGATCGCCTACTGGTTCGACCGCTACGAACTGCTTTCCAGCAGCCGCAAGGAACCCACCTTCACCGGTGGTTCGTACACCGACATCAACGCGGTGCTGCCCGCCAAGCTGATCCTGCTGTCCATCGCGGTGATCTGCGCGCTGGCCTTCTTCGCGGGCATCGTGCTGCGCGATCTGCGGGTGCCCGCGATGGCCGCCGCGCTGCTGGTGCTGTCCTCGATCCTGGTCGGCGCGGTGTGGCCGCTGGTGGTCGAACAGTTCTCGGTGCGTCCGAACGCCGCGGACAAGGAGAGCGAGTACATCGAACGCAACATCGCCGCCACCAGGCAGGCGTTCGGCATCACCGACGACAGGATCGATTACAAGGACTACAAAGGCGAGAGCAGCAAGAGCCCGCTCGAGGTGCCGGTCGACGCCGCGACCATCGGCAACGCCAGGCTGCTCGACCCGAACATCCTCTCGCCCACCTTCACGCAGCTGCGCCAGCTGAAGAACTTCTACGGCTTCCCGGAGTCGCTGGACATCGACCGCTACAACCTCGACGGTGACGTCCAGGACTACATCGTCGCCGCCAGGGAACTCTCGCCCGCGGCGCTGAGCGGCAACCAGACCGACTGGATCAACCGCCACACCGTGTACACCCACGGCAACGGCTTCGTCGCCGCCCCGGCCAACCGGGTGAACAAGCCACCGTCGGACGATCCGAACGCCGCGGGGGGCAGTGGCGACGGCGGTTATCCGATCTTCATGGTGAGCGATCTGTTCACGCCGGCGGACAAGCAGCGGATCAAGGTGGACCAGCCGCGCGTCTACTTCGGCGAGCTGATCTCGCAGGCGAACCCGGACTACGCGATCGTCGGCGCGATGGACGGCCAGCGTCCGCGCGAATACGACTCCGATACCGCCCAATACACCTACACCGGCAAGGGCGGCGTGCCGATCGGCAACTGGTTCAACCGCCTCGCCTTCGCGGCCAAGTACGCCGAGCGCAACATCCTGTTCTCCTCGGCCATCGGCGACGACTCGAAGATCATCTTCAACCGCAGCCCGCGCGAGCGGGTGCAGAAGGTCGCGCCCTGGCTGACCACCGACGGCAACGCCTACCCCGCGGTGGTCGGCGGACGGATCGTCTGGATCGTGGACGCCTACACCACGCTGGACAACTACCCGTACGCGCAGACCACCTCGCTGGAGGGCGCGCTGGAGGACAGCATCGACAAGAAGACCGGGCGGCTGCTGCCGCGTAAGGCGGTCAGCTACATCCGCAACTCGGTGAAGGCGACCGTCGACGCGTACGACGGCAGCGTCACGCTCTACGAGGTGGACTCCTCGGACCCGGTGCTGAAGGCGTGGCGCGGGGTGTTCCCGGGCGCGGTGAAGCCGGAGAGCGAGATCTCGCCGGAACTGCGGGCGCACTTCCGCTACCCGGAGGATCTGTTCAAGGTGCAGCGCGAGATGCTGTCGAAGTATCACGTGGACGATCCCCGAGAATTCTTCACCAACAACGCTTTCTGGTCGGTTCCCGCCGACCCGACCACCGAGGGCGGGACCACCGCCAACCAGCCGCCGTATTACGTGCTGCTGGGCGACCCGAAAACGAACAAGCCGACGTTCAATTTGACCAGTGCGATGACCGGCTACAACCGGCCTTATCTCGCGGCCTATATCTCGGTGCGTTCCGACCCGGACGGCTACGGGAAATTCACGATTCTTCGATTGCCAACGGACACACAGACATTGGGTCCGCAGCAGACGCAGAACCGGATGACGACCTCGCCGGAGGTGTCCCGCGAGAAAACGCTGCTGTCCAATTCCAACAAGATCAAATATGGCAATCTGCTGACCTTGCCGGTCGCGGACGGCGGCATCCTCTATGTGGAGCCGTTCTACAACGAACGCAACACCGGGCCGAACACGGCGACCTTCCCGCAGCTGCTGCGGGTGCTGGTGAGCTATCGCGACGAGGCGGGCAACGTCAAGGTGGGCTACGCCTCGACCTTGGCGGACGCGCTGAACCAAGTGATCCCCGGTGCGGGCGCGCTGGCCACCCCGTTCGGGGGTGACTCGGGCACCAGGCCCAAGCCGGGCACCACTCCGGTCCCCGCCGAGCAGGGCAACAACGGGACCGGTAACGCCTCGGCTCCGCCGCCCGCGTCGGTTCCGCCACCGGCGACGGGCTCGTCCGCCGCCAAGGACGCCGCGGCGGCCGAACTCAACCGCAAGATCGAGAACGTGCGTAACGCCATGCGCAGCGGGAACTTCCAGGACTTCGGCCGTGCGCTGGACGAGCTGGACGCCGCGGTCAAGGCGTATCAGGACGCCGGTCGCTGAGTAGTGCCGCCGGATAGGACCGGCACGAAGAAAGACGCCGCCATCATCGCGATGGCGGCGTCTTTCTTTCGGCGCGGGTGGTGTCAGCGACCGAGGGAGTCGATCAGCGCGCTGTTCTGGCTCAAGATCTGCTCGAACTGTCCCTTCAGGCCGTACTGCTCGGCCAGCTCGTCCGCGGCGGACTTGGCCTTCTCCGCCGCGGACTGCGCGGCGCTCACGGTGGGCTGAGCGGGCTCGGGCACGGCGGGAAGTTCCTCCGCCGGGGCCAGCGTCTCGGGCTCGGAGGTGCCCTGGCGCAGGTACCGGCCGCACACCGGCCACGCGCCGGGGCCCTGGGTGGCGAGCACGTTCTCCGCCACGCGAATCTGCTCCGCCTTGCTGGCGGTGTGGGCCGAGCCCTTGCCGCCGTTGGCGGCCCAGGTGCTCTGCGAGAACTGCAGGCCACCGTAGTAGCCGTTTCCGGTGTTGATCCCCCAGTTGCCACCGCTCTCGCACTGCGCGACGCCGTCCCAGTCGTGGGTGGCCGCGGAGGCGGAAGCGGTGGAGAATGCGAACGGGACGGCAACAAGAGCGCCGGTGATGGCGGCGAAGCCGATGGCGCGGGTGCTGATCTTCCGGTTCTCAGTCATGGTCGTTTCCCTCCCTGCGCCCGCCGGCACGACGATCGTGCTTTCTGCCGTGTCCCTGTCCCCAGGTCGTCGGGGATCCTCGAGCCGCGGGACAGGGTCACCGGTGTTCGGCGGTTCGAGTTCTAGCCCGTCTCGGATGATCCGGGCCGTGGAGTGACGGTAACGAAGAATTCTCAGCAGATCACATCTTGATAACGCCGGAATTGCATGATTCGAATAACTCGAATATGCGAGTTTTACCAGGTGGGAAACGTCGTCAACACGCGGATTCCATGCGAAGTTATCACATCGTTATGTGAGTGAGATCACCCCGATATGGTGAAGTAGATCACGTTTGAAGTGGGTTTTCGGTGGTGAATCTTCAGGGCGCGGTGCGGAAATGTGCGGCGTCGTGATTGCTGCGGGATGGTTCCCGAGTTCGGTGGCGGGCGGATGTTCCTGTCGTGCGGTCTGTTCACCTCGTCGAAACCGCCTCTGAGCTGGCGATTTGCAGACTCTGCGAACCCATGTGTAATGTTGTGTTCACCGACGCGGGGTGGAGCAGCTCGGTAGCTCGCTGGGCTCATAACCCAGAGGTCGCAGGTTCAAATCCTGTCCCCGCTACTAGGGAAACGGCTCCGGAACAATCGTTCCGGAGCCGTTTTCGTTGTCTGGCAGCTCCCGGCGTCGGTGGCGTCTCCGCCCGGACGCGCGTCTACCAGCTGGCCGACGATGCCCAGCGGCACACCGTCCACCAGTGGTTCGCGTCCGATGGATCGGCGCAGTCCTCGATCGGCGGGTGCCGGTGGCCAGTCCCTTGCCGACCCGCCACACGTCCAGCAGGCCCTTGCGGGGCGGTGTCGATGATGTCGACCGGCGAGTCCGGGTCGTCGACCCAGGCGACGGAGACCTCGTGGATACGCAGACCGGCTCGTTCGGCCGGCACCAGCAGCTCGGTATCGAAGAACCATTCGCCGTCCTCGACCAGCGACAGCTGTTAGCGCTCCACATCGGTGCGCATGGCCGAATCGCGACACGTCGGCGCGCTGCGGCGCCCGGGGGGAGTGCCGGGCCTGGTCTCTGGTCGAGCCGCGCGTTCGGGCCGGAGACCGAAGACAGCGAGAGGAGACGGGATCAGACTGGCAGCGACGACGGTGTGAAGGAGGAAGACCTGTGTGTGCGCCACAGCTGATCGATGGTGGGGACTCGTCGGAGGTTTCGGGTGGGGACGTTGCCGGGGCCGGTGGGAAACTCGTCCGCGAGCGGGGTTTCGGCAGGGTGGTGGATCTGACGCATACGCTGACCCCGGACTTCCCGGTGTGGGAGCTGGTCAGCAAGCGGCCCGAGTTCGGGCGGGTGGCCTGCATGGCCGACAACCAGTACAACGCCGGGCGGCTCGATATCTACGAACATGTGGGCACCCATATCGACGCGCCGCTGCACTTCGACGACGCGGGGCTCTCGGTCGACGCCATCCCGGCGGAGAACCTGGTCGCGCCGCTCGCGGTCATCCGCATCGCGGAGCGCGCCGACCGCGACGCCACGGCGGCCGTGACGGTGCGCGACATCCGGGACTGGGAGCGCGCACACGGCCCGCTGCCGCAGGGCGCGGTCGTCGTCATGGAATCCGGCTGGGCCCAGCGGGTGCCGATCCCGGGCGCGTTCCTGAATCACGACGAGCGGACCGACACCTATCGGTGGCCCGGCTTCAGCGCCGAGGCCGCCGACTTCCTGATCCATCAGCGGGAGGTCGTCGGCATCGGTGTGGACTCCACGGGCCTGGACCGGGGGAGCGACCGCGCGATCCCGGTCCATCGGACGTTCCTGCCGTCGGGCCGCTACGGACTCGAGGCGCTCAACGGCCTGCCGGACGTGCCCGACGCCGGCGCGACGCTTGTGGTCGGGGCCTCGAAGCACCGGGGCGGAACCGGCGGTCCCGCAAGAATTTTCGCGCTCTACTGAGCCCCGCTACCACTTGTTCCAATGGACGACATTGTCCAGATCGGTGCGCACGCCCGGGCGGAACGACGTGCCGATCGTGTACGCGACGGGGATGAGCGCGGTCTGCAGCACCGATTCGTACGGGATCCCGAGAACCTGGGCGGCCTCGTATTCGTACTGCAGATGCAGGGTGGTCCAGACGGTGCCGAGGCCGCGCTCCCTCGCCGCCAGCATGAAGCTCCAGGTGGCGGGCAGGATCGACCCGTAGCTGTTGGCCATGTCGACGACGCCCGGATCGGGGCGGCGCACCACGTGCACGCACGGGATCAGCATCACCGGCACCTCGTGCAGATGCTCGTACAGATGCGGTCCCGTGGCGTACATGCGCTGGGTGCGCACCGGATCGTCGCGCCAGTCCACGCCGTCGCGCGGCACGTATTCGGTCGGCATGTTGCGGCCTTTGCGGTACAGATCCGCCAGCGCGGCCCGCTGCTGTGGATCGGTCACCACGACGAAGGCCCACCGCTGCCGGTTCTGCCCGGTGGGCGCCTGGGTGGCGATGGTCAGGCACTCCTCGATGACCTCGCGTTCCACCGGGCGCGTGAAATCCAGCCGTCTGCGGACCGAGCGGGTGGTGGTGAGCACTTCATCGGCCGTCAGGTTGAGCCGCATCACGCCTCTGCTTCCATAGTTCGACGTTTCGACAGATTTCGAATTCATGTTATAGTGGCACAAGGTATTTCGAGGTGTCAACGAGGGAACGATGAACGGACTGCTCGACGCCATTCTCGCGGAGGACGCCACCGCAGCGGATTTCGCGAACCTGCCTGTGCCGCAGAGCTATCGGGCGATCACCTTGCACCGCGACGAAATCGGCATGTTCGAGGGGCTGCACCCGGCCGAGCGTGATCCGCGCAAGTCGGTCCATCTCGACGAGGTCCCGGTCCCCGAGGTCGGCCCGGGCGAGGCGCTGGTGGCGGTCATGGCCTCATCGATCAACTACAACACGGTGTGGAGCGCGATCTTCGAACCGGTCCCCACCTTTGCCTTCCTCCAACGGTACGGGCGCACTTCGGATCTCGCCGCCCGGCACGATCTGCCCTACCACGTCATCGGTTCCGATCTGGCGGGTGTCGTGCTGCGCACGGGCGCCGGGGTCACCGCCTGGCGGCCGGGGGATCGGGTCGTCGCGCACTGCCTGCACGTCGAACTGGAGGGGCCGGACGGGCACAACGACACCATGCTGGATCCGGCCCAGCGCATCTGGGGATACGAGACCAATTTCGGCGGTCTCGCCGAACTCGCGCTGGTGCGCGCCAATCAGCTGATGCCCAAGCCACGGCATCTGACCTGGGAGGAGGCGGCCTCGCCGGGTTTGGTGAACTCCACCGCGTACCGACAGCTGTTGTCGCGCAACGGCGCCGATATGAAAGCGGGCGACAACGTGCTCATCTGGGGCGCGGCCGGCGGCCTCGGCTCCTACGCGACCCAACTGGTTCTGGCCGGCGGCGGCTTCCCGGTGTGCGTGGTGTCCTCGTCCGAGAAGGCCGAGCTGTGCCGGGCGATGGGTGCGCGGGCGGTCATCGACCGGTCGGCCGAGGGGTATCGGTTCTGGCGCGACGGCGTCCAGGACCAAGGCGAATCGAAGAGATTCGGAAAACGGATCCGCGAACTGACCGGCGGCGAGGACGTCGACATAGTCTTCGAACATCCCGGACGGGAAACGTTCGGCACCTCGGTGCTGGTCGCCCGTAAGGGCGGGGTCGTGGTCACGTGCGCGTCGACGAGCGGCTATGTGCACGAATTCGACAACCGCTATCTCTGGATGAATCTCAAGCGCATCATCGGCTCGCATTTCGCGAACTACCGCGAGGCGTGGGAGGCGAACCGGCTCATCGCCAAGGGATTGATCCACCCCACGGTCTCGAAGACCTATCCCCTCGCCGAGGCCGCCCAAGGGGTCTACGAGGTGCACGACAACCTGCATCAAGGCAAGGTCGCGGTGTTGGGGCTGGCGCCTGCCGAGGGGCTGGGCGTGGAGGATTCGCAGAAACGCGAACTGCACCTGCCCGCGCTCAACCGGTTCCGCGTCCTCGACTCGCTATGAGCCGAGGACGCGGTGCAGGGCGGTGAGAATCCGTCCTACCGGGGCATACAGCCCACGCGACCGGTGTAACTCGTTGGGCACGAAAGAGATCGATGCGGCGTGCGACGGCCACGCCGCGTGCACACCGCCCCCGGAGCCGTCGTGCCCGAACGCGGCCGGATGCGGGCCGAGGTGACCGAGTTCGGTCTGCAGCTGCAGGCCCACGCCGTAACGCATGGGCCGCCTGAACACCGCGTCGAAGCCACCGGACAGCGGTGTGGTGCCCAGGGCCAACGTGGTCGGTGACAGCGGCGTCTCGCCGCTGAGCAACGCCCCGAACAGCCGAGCCATGGAGCGTGCGGTGCCGATCGCGTTGGAGGAGGGGATCTCCACCCGGTGCCAGGCGGGGCGGTTCCACGGAATGTCGTGCTCCGGGAAAATGAGTGGATTCGCCCAGACGGAATCCGCGAGGTTCAACCGCGCCGATCCCGCCGGTGCCGGGGCGCGGCCGCGCCACCCCGGCCCGTAGCGCACCTGCCCGACGCGCGGTTCGAGATCCGCGGGCAGTCCCAGCCAGATGTCCAGGCCCAGCGGCGCGGCGAATTCCTCGTGGAAGAGCACGCCCACGGTGCGGCCGTCGACGCGGCGTATCAATTCACCGCACAACCAGCCGAAAGTGATTCCGTGATAAGCGAGTTCGAGCGCCGGGTCGTCCTCTCGCGGTTGCTCGGCCAGCAGCTTCGCGGCCAGGGCGCCGTCCGGCGCTGGATCGCTCGGGAAGGGCGTGCGCACGCCAGGCAGGCGGGCGCGGTGGGAGACGAGTTCGGCGACGGTGACGTCCCCCTTCCCGGCGGCCGCGAACTCCGGCCAATACGCGGCGATCGGCGCGTCGAGCCGCAGCTTCCCCCGTTCGAGCAGCAGCAGCAGGCACACGGCGACCAGTACCTTGCTGCCGGAGAACAGGATCTGCAGCGTATCGGCTTCCCACGGCCGGTCGCCGTCGTCGCGGTTGCCGCCCCAGAGGTCGACCACCGCGACGCCGTCGACCGTCGCGGAGAACGCGGCGCCGCCCTGCGTCCCGGCGAGATATTCCGCGAAGGCCTCCGCGACGGTCTCGTACCCCGGCTCTACCCGGCCGCGGACCCTCACGCCCACAGCAGCCCGCCGTTGACCTCCAGGACGTGGCCGTTGACGTACGAGGAGTCGCCGCTCGCGAGGAAGACCGCCCCCGCCGCGGCCTCGGCGACGCGGCCGACCCGCTTGGCGATCAGACGGTCCCGGTACAGCTCCCACGCCTTCGGGTTCTGGGCGAGTTCGTCGGCGATGCCGCCGTCCAGAATTCCGGGGGCGAGGCAGTTGACCGTGATGTTGCGCGAGCCCAGTTCCGCGGCGGACACTTTCGTGAACATCTCCACCGCGGCCTTGGACGCGCAGTAGGCGGCCGCCCCCACCGCGACGCGGGTGGCCATGCTCGAGGAGACGTTGATGATCGTCCCCCCGGTCTTCTCCAGATGCGGTATCGCCGACCGAGTCGTGTGGAAGACGCCGTTGACGTTCACCGCCATGGTCGTGGCCCAGTCCGCGGCGGTCGTGCGATGCACGCGACCGTCGATGCTGACCCCCGCGTTGGCGACGACGATATCGATCCCGCCCAGGGTGTCGGCGGCCCGGCTCATCATCTCTTCGACCGAGTCGGCGTCGGTGACATCCACCGGCAGGTAGGTGAATTCGCGCGGCCAGTCCGGGTGGCCCGCCGGATCCGTGCGTCCCGCGCACACGACGTGCGCGCCCTCGGCCGCGAAGGCGTCGGCGATGGCCCGGCCGAGCCCGCGCGTGCCCCCGGTGACGACCGCTCGTTTCCCACTCAGACGATCGTTCACCCGTCGCTCCCACCCGTCCGGTGCCAGCGCAGCACCGCGGCGCCGCCGGTCAGCCCGCCCCCGACGCCGGCGAGCAGGATGTTCTCGCCGTGCGCGATCGGCCGCTCACGATGCGAGTGGGCCAGCGTCACCGGAACCGACGCGGCCCCGGTGTTGCCGAACCGGTCGACGGTGACCGGGACGCGGTCGGGATCCGCGCCGATCTTGATGGCGAGCTCTTCCACCAGGCGCAGATTCGCCTGATGGAAGACGAAACGATCGATGTCGCCGACGCCGAGATCCGCTTCCCGCAGCACGTCGTCGACCAGGGCGGGGAGCGTGTTGAGCGCGTAATCCCGTGCGCCGCGGCCATTCATCTTGAAATACTGGTCGCCCTGTTCCAGCGCCCGCGCGTCGATCGGCTGCCGCGAACCGCCCGCGGGAACCTTCACGGTGTCGTGCAGCGCGCCGTGCGTCACCAACTGCTGGGCGAGCAGACCCGAGCCATCGGGCACCGGCCCGACGAGGGCCGCCGCGGCGCCGTCGCCGAAGAGGGCGACGGTTCTGCGGTCGCTCCGGTCCATGATCGTCGAGTACTTGTCGGCCGCGATCACCAGCACCGGCCGCCGCCGCGGATCGTCATGGACCAGTGCCGATGCCAGCCGCAGCGCGTAGAGGAAGCCGGTGCAGACCGCGTTCACGTCGAAGGCCGGGATGTCCCGGAAGCCCAATATTCCCTGCACGATCGCCGCGGTGGCGGGCAGGGGATGGTCCGGCGTCGAAGTCGCGACGATGATCGCGGACGGATCCGCCTGGTGCCGGTCCAGCAGTCTGCGGGCCGCCGCAACGGCGAGCGTCGAGGTGGGATCGGTGGTGTGGGCGTAACGCCGGGTCCGGATGCCCGTGCGATCGACGATCCATTCCGGTGTGGTGTCCGCCCACGCGCTGATCGTGTCGTTGGACACCTCGGTGGGCGGGACGTGGTAATCGACGTCCAGAATTCCGACTGTCATGAGGGAACCTCGGTATTCCTGAGGGGTGGACCGCACGGCGTCACAGCCGCACGGCGACGCGGTATTCGCGCAGCCAGGTGTTCAACTGCAGCGCGCGCGGCAGCCACGGCGGTGGGGTGAAGGTGCCGTTGTGCCAGCGATCGCTGTCGGCCAACTTGCGCAGCGCGGTCGTGTTCAGCAGCGCCAGGGCAGGCGACGACGGGTCCGCCAGCATCTCGCGGGTCGCCGCGCGGACCGCCGCGAGATATTCGGGGCTCTGACCGAACGGAAAGCCGCTCTTGGGGCGCTTGGCGACCTGCGGCGGCAGCCACGGCTCGGCGACGGTGCGCAGGATGCCCTTTTCCTGTCCGCCGTGCCGCTTCAGGTCCCAGGGCAGATTCCACAGGTACTCGACGAGCCGGTGGTCGCAGAAGGGCAGCCGGACCAGCAGACCGGTGCGCGCGCTCATCCGGTCCTTGCGGTCCAGCAGGAACGGCAGGAAGCGGGTGATCTCGAGGTGGAACACCTCTCGAACGCGTTGTGCCGCCGCGTCCTCGCCGTCCAGCCGCGACACCTCGGCGACCGCCTCGTCGTGCCGCTCGGCGACGGCCGCGTCCAGATCGAGGTGCTCACGCAGTTCGGCCGAGAGCATGCCGTTGCGGTCGGTGTTGCCCGCGCCCCATGGGAAGCCACCCGTGGGATTCGCGGCCTCGGCCACGAACCACGGATAGCCGCCGAAGATGTCGTCGGCGCCCTCGCCGGACAACACCACGGAGGCGTACTTGCGGACCTCGCGGAACAGCAGGTACAGCGAAACGTCCAGGTCGCCGACGCCGGGGATATCGCGAGCGCGCAGAGTTTCGGTCATCTCGTCCAGCAGCGCGGGTGCGTCCAGGATCACCTCGGTGTGATCTGTGCCGACGTGGTCGACCACCGCGCGCACGAACGGCGCGTCCCGGCTCGAATGCAGTGCGTCGGGAGTGAAATCGTCGTCGCTACCCGCGAAGTCCACCGAGTAGGTGGACAGTTTCGCGCCCGTGGCCGCGGTGACCGAACGCGCGGCGAGCGCGGTGATGACGCTGGAATCCAGCCCGCCCGAGAGCAATCCGGCCGGTGCGCCCGTGCGGATCTGGCGTCCGATGATGTCGGTCAGCAGCGCGTCGAGTGTGTGCACGGTGGTGGGCAGATCGTCGGGGTGCGGCGCGGATTCCAGTCGCCAGTACCGGGTGTGGTGCAGGCCGTTGTGATCGACGCGCACGGTCCAGCCGGGGCGGACCTCGCGCAGGCCGCGGTACACCGCGTCGCCGGGTCGCCGCATCGCGACGGTGAAGATGTCGATCAGCCCGTGCGCGTCCACCTCGGGTACGAACAGGTCGTTGGCCAGCAGGGCCTTCGGCTCCGAACCGAAGAGCAGCCCGCTCGGGTGCTCGGCGTAATACAGCGGCTCGATACCCAATCGGTCCCGCGCCAAGAACAATTCGGACCGGCGCACATCCCATACCGCGAACGCGAAGGCGCCGTTGAGCCGCCGGACCGCATCGCCGCCCCATTCGAGGTAGGCATGCGCCACGACCTCGGCGTCCTCGTCGGTGTCGCCTGCGAAGACGTGGCCGCGCCCGGTCAATTCGGCGCGCAGTTCGCCGGTGTTGTAGATCTCGCCCGACAGCGTGAGCACCGCAAGTGGGCGGCCCGCGTCGGCGACGACCGCCGGTTGCCCGCCGGGTCGCGTGTCGGCCACCGTCGCCGCGCGGTGGCCGAGGGCCACGTGCCGGTCGATCCAGGCCCCGCCGTGGTCGGGTCCGCGGTGGGTGAGTGCATCGGACATGACGCGAACGGCGGCCTCGTGCTCGCGCAGATCGCGCTGCCGATCCAGCCAGCCGGTGATTCCGGACATCGACAGCCTCCTCAGGAGTTGGGCGATAGTTCCGACAGGGTCTGGCGCACCACCGCGTCGATCGGCGCGGGTAGGCGGGCCCAGTTCTGCTCTTCGTCGAGATCCAGCACGCGCGACAGCTTCCAGCCCAGGTACTGGCCCAGCGACGCGAGCGGCGGCAGCTTCTCCACCGGTCGTACGGTCACCTCGAGGCCGCCGAACAGGGCGCGCAGCCGGTCGGTGAGCACCGCCGTCCACGGACCCGCCGGATCGCCGTCGTAGGTGACCAAGAAGACGATCTGCCGCCCGCGCACCACGACCATGTAGTTGAACACCGTCGCGTCGGGCAACGGCTCCTCCCAGACCGCCTGTTCCAGGTCGTTCTGACGAATTCCGCTGCGGTCCAGCACGATCAGGTCCTGGGACCGGCCCTGGGTGCGCAGGACGGCGGTATGCAGACCGCATCCGCACGGGGTGCCGTCGATATCCACCAAGTCGCCGGTGCGGTAGCGCAGCAGCGGGCGAGCGGGCAGGTCGAGAGTGGTGATCACCAGCTCGCCGCGGTCGGATCGGCCGTCCACCCGCCGGATGCCGGTCTCGTCGACCAGCTCGAGCAGGAAACTCTGTGGTTGCAGATGCAGCTGTCCGCGCTCGCAGGTGACGGCAGGGGTGCCGGTCTCCGAAGAGCCGTAGGAGGAGACGAACGACGTCGCTCCGGTCAGCCTCTCCAGGTGACGGCGGAAGCTGGGGCCGGTCTGCTCGGCCATCAGCAGCAGACGGTCGAATTTCGGCGCGGGCAGTTCGGCGCGATGAGCGAATTGCACCATCTCGAGCAGCCGCGACGGCGGCCCGATGAAGACGTTGACTCCCAGCTGATCGACCAGCCGCAGCACCCGGGTGTAGTCGCCGGTGATGTTGTCCACCCAGGGGCGCAGCGACATCACCTGCAGATACTCCAGCGCCTTCTCGAACTGGTAGGCAGCAGGGGCGAAGGGGGCGTTGATCAGGATCAGCGCGATGTCCTTGGGCTGCAGCAGCCGCGCCCACATCTCGCCGATGTTCACGGTGTTGATCAGCAGATCGTCCAGCGCCTTCGGCGCGGCCGCGGGGTCGCCCGTGGTGCCCGAGGATTCGTAGTAGTGCAGGAACTCGTCCAGCGGACGGGTGAAGGCGGACTGCCCGAAGCGGCCCAGTTCCTTCTTGCCCAGGAACGGCAGCGACGGCAGGATCTCGGTCAGCACGCGCTCGGTCGGTATGGGCGCGCCGGTGTCCAGCTCCTCGAGCAGCCCGGCCGGGACGGAATCCTCGTACATCTTCGAACGACCCGCGGCGCGCACGGTCTCCAGCAGTTTCGCCGCGTGCACCCGATCCAGGTCGGCGGTGCCCGCGTATACCGACCGGACCAGCGCGGTGTGCTCGGCCAGTAGTCGCTGATTCTTCGCACGCGTATCGTCGTCGCGTAACAACAGCATCGGTCTCTCCTAGCGATCGGTGGGGAAGAGGGGGTCGGCGACGTCGGCGGCGGCGCGCACCGAGCCGTCGGCGATGAGCCGTTCGACCTGGTGGATGTCGTGGTCCATCCGCCGATCGCGGTCGGTGAAGGGCACGTGGCCGCGGATCAGCTCGTGGACGCGGCGGATCGCGGGGGCGGCGCGGTGCACGCCGCGGATCTCCACGGCCTGGGCCAGCGCCAGCAGGTGGATCGCGGTGACCTGCCGGGTCAGCTCGATGATGGTGCGGGCGTCGCGGGCCGCGATCGTGCCCATACTGACCTTGTCCTGGTTGTGCGACTCGGTGGAGCGGGAGAACGCCGTCGCCGGGCCGCTGTGCTTGAGCGCCTCCGCGGTGACCGCCGAGGCGGCGATCTGCATGCCCTTGAAGCCGTGGTGCAACCCGGACTCGTAGTCCTCCGCGTCGCGGGGGGCGATCAGGTTCGGCGTGAGCCCGGCGTTGAATTTCTCGTCCACCACCAGTTCCAGCTGCCGGTCGAGCAGGTCGGCGAGGCTGGCGACGGCGACCTTCAGCGAATCCATCGCCTGCCCGACATGTCCGGCGTAGAAATTGCCGCCGTGATGCAATTCGCCCGTCTCCCAGGCGAACAGCGGATTGTCGGTCGAGGAGTTGATCTCGGTGTCGATCCAGCGCCCCACCCACTCCAGGCTGTCGCGCAGCACGCCGTTGACGTGCGGCGCGCAGCGCACCGAGTACTTGTCCTGGATGCGATGTTCGAGGGTGCGGAAGCCCCGGCCCTCCAGCCCCGACCGGCGCACGAGGATCTCCTCGTAGCTGGTGGTGAGGCCGGATCCGTCGAGCAGACCGCGGATCAACTCGGCGCTGGCGCCCTGTCCGGGATGCGGCTTGTTGGCGTGCACGAAGGGATGGAAGTGGGAGCCGTTGCCCAGCAGGGCCTCACAGGTCATGGCGGTCGCGACGTCGGCGGCGTAGGCCAGCTCGGCGGCGTCGGCGACCGCGAGCGCCGCGAAAGCCGAGGTGAAGGCGGTGCCGTTGATCAGTGCCAGGCCCTCCTTCGGCTCCAGCACCACCGGTTCGATGCCCTCGGCACGCAGCGCCTCCGCGGTGGGGCGCACCTCGCCCCGATATCGCACCTCGCCTTCCCCGAGCAGCGCCGCGGCGACATAGCACAGCGGGACGAGATCCCCACTCGCGCCGAGGGATCCGCGCTCGGGGATCAGCGGCAAGATATCGGCGTCGAGGTGCCGCAGCAGGGTCGAGACCACTTCGGGGCGGATCGCGGACGGGCCGCGGGTGAGGCAGTTGGCGCGGATCAGCAGGGTCGCCCGGGTCACGTCCGGCGCCGTCACCGGGCCGACCCCGTTGAGGTGGTAGATGATCAGATTGCGTTGCAGGTCGGCGGCCTTCGCCGGGGAGATCTGCCGATTGACGCTGTCGCCGAACCCGGTGGTGACGCCGTAGATCGGGATGCCGGTGTCGATCAGTTCGCGTTTCAACAGCACGGATTCGTGCATGGCCGTCAGCGCGGCAGGGGCAATGCCGAGGTTCACCGGCACGGCCCGGCGTGCCACCGCTGCGACCTCGGCCACGCGTAACGCGGTGCCGTCCAGGAATAGGTCGGTGCCGGTCGTCGTCATGCCAGCTCCACCAGCTCGGGTTCGGCAGCGACCCCGCCGCGTCCGAGTGCCTCGCCGAGTGCCCGTAAATCCGTTGCCAGTTGGGCGAATTCGGGCAGATCGAGGGACTGGTCGCCGTCGGAGAGCGCCTGGGCGGGGCGCGGGTGCACTTCGACGATCACCCCGTCGGCGCCCGCCGCGAGGGCGGCCGCGGACATCGGCGGCACATAGCGCGTGGCGCCGGTGCCGTGACTCGGGTCGACCAGGATCGGCAGGTGCGACAGGTGTTTGACCACCGGAACCGCGTTGAGGTCGAGGGTGTTGCGCGTCGCGCGCTCGAAGGTCCTGATGCCGCGCTCGCAGAGAATGACGTGGTCGTTGCCGTGTGCGAGCAGGTACTCCGCGGCATTGAGCCATTCGTGCACGGTCGCCGACAGCCCGCGTTTGAGCAGAACCGGCCTGCCCGTCAGGGCAAGCTCGGTGAGCAGGGTGAAGTTCTGCATGTTGCGCGCCCCGACCTGTAAGAGGTCGGCGGCATCGGCGACGCGGTCGATGTCGCGCACGTCGAGGATCTCGGTGACGACCGGCAGACCGGTCTCCGCGCGCGCGTCCCGCAGCATCGCCAGTCCGTCCGGGCCCAGACCATGGAAGCTGTAGGGCGATGTGCGAGGTTTGAACACGCCGACCCGCAACATGTCCGCGCCTGCGGCCCGGACCGCCCGCGCGGTCTCGAGCAGCACCTCCGGCGTCTCGGCCGAGCACGGACCGGCGATGATCACCGGGCGGCCGTCGCCGACCGGTACCGCGCCGACCCGCACGACCGAACCCTCCGGACGGTACTCGCGGGCGGCGAGCGGGAAAGAGCTGCTCTCGGGCAGAACCCGCACCAGATGCTCGCTGCGGGCGAGCTCGGCCTCGAGCAGCGGGCCGGTTTCGGCCCACGTGACGATCAAGAATCCCGTGCGGGTGCGGCGGGTGGTCGCCTTCGCCGGAACCTGGCGGAGCCGGGTGAGGATGTCCTGCAGTTGCGTATCGGTGATGTCGTCGCGCGTCTGCGCCACATACACAGCCATCTAGTGGGCCTCCTGATCGGGCCGGCGGAATGAAAACGGTCGAATGGAGATGAAATCCAGTCTGTTTCGAAAGCAAGTTCCGGTCTTCCGGCTGTGGTCTCTATTGAATTCACGTCCCAGGCCCGGTTCCTATCGATATTCGACTGGACCGGGGACTGGTCGCGACCTGGACCGGCGGCGGGGAAGGCATTGCGGTGCAGGGCTTTTGCTTGACAAAAATCCGTGCATCACAGGATGTGAAGCAATGTCAATGCTTTGAATCCACCGCGTCGGAAAATATGGGCGGGCGCCATACGCGGGGGTTCACTCCTTGCACCGTATTTCTGTGCTACCCCATCCGTCGGAAAGAATGTGTGATGCGAAAATGGAATCTGCCGATGGCCCGGTCGGCGGCTGTGCTCGCGGCGCTCGCCGTCGCGTGCACCGCCTGCTCGACCGGCGGATCCGGTCCAGTCCGGGACGCCGGACCGCCACGGCCCGGCGGCACGCTGACCTATGGTGTGCATCGCGAGGCGACATGCATCGACCCGCATGTCAGCGCAGGCGATATCGTCGGTGAATTGCAGCGAAATGTATTCGACTCGCTGGTCGCACAGAAAACCGACGGCACCTTCGCGCCGTGGCTCGCGACCGCCTGGCAGATCTCCGACGACAGCCGGGAATACACTTTCACGCTGCGCCGGGACGTGCGATTCTTCGACGGTCGGCCGTTCGACGCCGCCGCGGTGCAGGCGAACTTCGAGCATATTGTCTCGCCTAAAACGAAATCTCAGTATGCGGCCAGTTTGCTGGGCCCTTACGCGGGGACGGACGTCCTCGACGAATACACGGTGCGCGTCCGGTTCAAATCGCCGAATGTCCCGTTCTTGCAGGCGGCGAGCACGGCGTATCTCGGCTTCTATTCACCCGCGGTGCTCGCCGAGCACCCCGACGACCTGTGCGCGGGGGGCCGGTTCGCGGTTGGCTCGGGTCCCTTCCGTGAGGTCGAGGTCCGCCGCGGGCAGGGCATGGATTTCGTCCGCAACGACGAGTACCGCTGGCCCCCGGCGAACGCGCGGCACACCGGACCGGCCTATCTGGAACGGCTCACCGTGCGCGTCCTGACCGAGGACGCCGTGCGCACCGGATCACTGCGCGGCGGCCAGGTCGACGTCATCTCCGACACTCCGCCGACGGAGATCGCGGATCTGCGCCGGGACGGGGATTTCCAGCTCGTCAACCGGAATTCGCCCGGCGTGCCGTACACCTACTTCTTCAATGTCTCCAAGGAGCCGTTCTCCGATATCCGGGCCCGGCGGGCGGTGGGCGCGGCCGTCGACCTCGACGGCATCGTGAAGAGCGTCTACTTCGGCGAATACCCGCGGGCCTACGCACCGCTCTCGCCCACCACGCCCGGCTACGACCGCGCCGCGGAGGGGCGCGCCGGCTACGACGTCGCCACCGCGAACCGGTTGCTCGACGAACTCGGCTACACCGGGCGCGACGCGCAGGGCTACCGTACCCGCGACGGGCGCCGCTTCAGCATAGGGCTGCCGTACGCGTCGAATCTGATTCGCGAGTCCCGGGACGTGGTGGCCCAGGCGGTGCAGCAGGAACTGAAGAAGGTCGGCATCGAATTGCGGTTGGAGCCGGTCGATTACGGCACCTACACCAATCTGCTCAAGCGCAACGATTACGAGATGACCGGCGGCAGCTGGGGCCGGTCCGATCCGGACGTGCTGGCCACGCTGTACCAGTCCGATCGCGATGCCCGCAAAGGCGGTTCGAACACCGGGCAGGTGCACGACGCCGGAGTCGACGCACTGCTGGCGCAGGGCCGGGCGGGCACCGATCCGGCGCGGCGCTACGGCTTCTATCAGCAGGCGCAGCAACTGATCCTGGATCAGGCCTATGGGCTGCCGGTGTACGTCTACAACAGCAACTATGCCGCCGCGTCGCGGGTACACGACTTCGCCTTGGATGCAAACGGCTGGAGCAAGTTCTACGACACCTGGGTGGAGTCCAGATGAGGCACAGACTATTTCGCATCATCGCGCACCGGGTGTGGACCGGGGTGCTGGTGCTGCTCGGGGCGCAGACGGTGACGTTCTTCGCCCTGCGGCTGACGCCAGGGGACCCGGTGGACACTTTGCTGGGCGCGCAGACCAGCGCTTCGCCGCAAGTGCGCGCGCAGATCGCCGCGGATCTCGGCTTGGACGAGCCGCTGTGGCGGCAGTACCTGCACACGGTGCTGCGGCCGCTGACCGGGAATCTGGGTCACTCCTATCAACTGAGCGAGGATGTGCGCACCGCGCTGCAGAGCCAGCTGTGGCCCACCGTGCAACTGGCGGCAGGAGCCATCTTGGTGGCCCTGGTGATCGCGGTGCCCGCGGCGCTGTCGACCGCTGGGCGCGGCAGATTCGTGCGCGCGGCGGTATCCGGTTCGGAACTGCTCGCGGTGTCGTTGCCCGCGTTCTGGATCGGACTGATCCTGTTGACGCTGTTCTCGTTCCAGCTGCACCTGTTCCCGCCCGCGGGCGGTGGCGGCATGGCGAGCCTCGTGCTGCCGGTGCTGTGCCTGGCCATCCCGATGGCGGGCGAGCTGGGGCAGGTGCTGCGCGAGACGCTCGACCGGTCGCTCGAGCAGCCGTTCGTACTGACCCTGCGGGCGCGCGGGCTGACCGAACCCGCGGTGCGGCTGCGGCATGTGCTGCGGCACGGCTCGCTGTCGACGGTCACCATGACGGGCTGGATGCTCGGCGTCCTGCTCACCGGCGCCATGCTCACCGAAACCCTGTTCGCGCGGCCCGGTATCGGGAAGATGACCGTCTCCGCGGTGATGACCAAGGACTTCTCCGTGGTGAACGCGGTCGTCCTGCTCGCCGCGCTGTTGTTCGTCGTGATCAATCTCGTGGTGGACCTGCTGTATCTGGTCCTGGATCCCCGGCTGCGGAGGTGAGGAAATGACCGTCGTCCCGAACATCAGGACCGTGTCGCCCGTCCGGTTCCGATCGGTGCCGTGGCCGGTATGGCCCGCGGCCGTCGTCCTGCTGTTGATCGTGGTGGCCGCGGTGGCGCCGCATCTGCTCACCGGTGTGGATCCCGCCGTGAACGACTGGCGGGTCGCGCTGCATCCACCGAGCCCGGCCCATCCGTTCGGCACCGACCGGCTCGGCCGCGACGTGTACTCCCGGACCATCTACGCCGCCCGCACCTCCCTCGGTATCGGCGTGGCCGCGACCGCGATCGCGGTCGCGCTGGGATCGGTCGTGGGTCTGCTGGCTTCGGGTCCGTCGAAGCTGATCGACGCGGTGCTGATGCGGCTGACCGAGATTCTGCTCGCCTTTCCCGGGCTGCTGTTGGCGCTCGTGCTGATCGCGGTTTCCGGGCCCGGTGCGCGCAACTCCGCCCTGGCGATCGGGCTGGCGGCGACGCCGTACTACGCCCGCCTGGTCCGCTCGCAGGGCCTGGTGGTGCGGATCAGCGGTTACGTGGAGGCGGCGCGCACCCTCGGCCAGAGCCGATGGCGCATCACGGTGCGCCACATCCTGCCCAACGCGCTGGCGCCGCTGCTGGTGCTCGCGCCGCTGGGCGTCGGCACCGGAATCATCGCGGGCGCGGGCCTGAGCTTCCTCGGGCTCGGCGCCGTGCCGCCCACGCCCGAATGGGGTTCGATGCTGGCCGAGTCCCGCAATCTGCTCAGCCGCGCCTGGTGGCTCGGCGTCTTCCCGGGTCTGTTCGTGGTCGCCGCGGTGGTATCGATCACGGTCCTGGCCCGTTTCTGGCAAGGACTCTCGGAGGGCCGGGTGGCGCGATGACAGCACTGGAAATCATCGATTTGACAGCGGGTTTCGGTAGCACCGAGGTGGTGCACGGGATCTCGTTGACGATCAAGGCCGGGGAATGCGTGGCCTTGGTGGGCGAATCCGGTTCGGGCAAGAGCGTCGCCGCGCGAGCGCTGATCGGGTTGACCCAACGGGACGGCTGGGTGCGGGCGGAGCGGTTACGGATCGCCGGGCAGGACGGCCGTGGCTGGTCGCAGCGCCGGTGGCGCCGGGTTCGCGGCGCCACGGTCGGCTACGTGGCGCAGAACGCGCTGGGATCCCTGGACCCGCTGCGGCGCATCGAGCAGGAACTTCGCGAGGCGCTGCGGATTCACCGCACGGTTGCGGCGGCTGAGGTCACGAACCGTTCGGAGCAGTTGCTCACCCGCGTCGGGATTCCGGACCCGCGCAGCCGCTTGCGGCAGTATCCGCACGAACTCTCCGGTGGGCTGCGGCAACGGGCGCTGATCGCGACGGCGCTGGCAGCCGAGCCGCAATTCCTGATCGCCGACGAACCCACCACCGCCCTCGACGCCTCGGTGCAGCGGCGAATTCTCGCCCTGCTGC
The DNA here is from genome assembly GCF_053601535.1 of Nocardia sp. NPDC004718. Lineage (NCBI taxonomy): Bacteria > Bacillati > Actinomycetota > Actinomycetes > Mycobacteriales > Nocardiaceae > Nocardia > Nocardia sp. NPDC004718. The sequence goes on along the minus strand of NZ_JBSGCA010000022.1, from coordinate 13,502 downwards.
GCGAAATCCGCGACGCGGGAACCGGGCTGCTGCTCATCAGCCACGACCTGGCGGCCGTAGCCGAGGTCGCCGATCGGATCGCGCTGATGCGCGACGGCCGCATCGTCGAACAGGGGCCGACGGCCGAGGTGCTCACCAACCCCTCGCACGACTACACCCGCCTGCTGCTGGCCGCGGTGCCGTCGGCGCACACTCGCGGCGCACGCCTGTCGCCGGCCGAATTCGACCTGGCGGCACAGCTTCCCGCGCCGCGCACGCCCCGGCCCAAGGGCGCGCTGGTGCGCGTGCTCGACGCCCGCCGCGTGTTCCGCGATCCCGACGGTGCGCCGTTCGCGGCGCTGGACAGGGTCGACCTCTCGGTCGCTCCCGGCCAAGTCGTCGGCGTGGTTGGCGAATCCGGTTCGGGCAAGAGCACACTCGCGCGGGCGCTGCTGGGCCTGGAAAAGCTGGACGGCGGTACGGTCACCGTTACTCCGGGGGTGCGCCTGCAGGCCATCTTCCAGGATGCGCTGGGCTCGTTCGACCCGCGGTTCACCGTTCGCCGGGTGCTGGACGAGGCGCTGGAGGCGGGAAAGGTCCGGCGCGCCGACCGGCAGGCTCGGGCCCGCCACCTGCTGGCCGCGGTGGGATTACCCGATTCGGTCCTGTCGCGCCGCCCCCTCGAACTGTCCGGCGGCCAGCAGCAGCGCGTCGCCATCGCGCGGGCGCTGGCGCCGGGGCCGGACTTGATCGTCTGTGACGAACCGGTCTCGGCGCTGGACGTCTCGATTCAGGCGCAGATCCTGGACCTGCTCTTGCGGGTGCGCCGCGAACTGGGTGTCGCGCTGATCTTCATCTCGCACGATCTGGGCGTGGTGCACCACCTGAGCGACGAGATCGTGGTGATGCGCGCGGGCCGAGTGGTCGAATCCGGTCCGGCCGACGAGTTGTTCACGACGCCGCGCGAGGAGTACACCCGCGAACTCCTCGCGGCCGTGCCCGCGCTGCCGGATTACACGGGGCCGCGGGCATGAACCGGCCCAGGCCCTACGGTCCCCGGCCCCACCCCGATCCTGGGCCGCGGGCCGAAGACAGCGACTCGCGGACTCGAAAGACTGGACCTCCAACGACTTCCAGGAGGCATCGTGACGCCCCCGAACCAGCAGCGGTCGCCGCTCTTGCTCCCCGTCGTGCTCGCGGCGACGTTCATGTCCGGATTCGACACGAACGTGGTCAACATCGCGCTGCCCGCGATCCGCGGCGAGCTGCACGCGGGACCGGCGGCGCTGGAACTCGTCGTCAGCGGTTACATCTTCGCCTACGCCGCCGGTCTGATCACCGGGGGCAGGCTCGGCGACCTCTACACCTACCGCAGGCTGTTCCTGATCGGCATGGCCGGCTTCACCGTCGCTTCGATGCTGTGCGGGCTCGCGCAGTCGCCGGTGGAACTGGTCGGCGCCCGCATCCTGCAGGGCCTCACGGCGGCGGCCATGGTCCCGCAGGTGCTGGCCACGATCATGGCCAATTTCGACGCGGGGGACCGGACCCGGGCGCTGGCCTGGTTCGGCGTGACAGCGGGGGCGAGCGGGGTGGTCGGGCAGGTGCTCGGTGGACTACTCATCTCGGCGGATGTCGCCGGATGGGGTTGGCGCTCCGTGTTCTTCCTCAATCTCCCGGTGGGAGCGGTGATGCTGGCCGTCGCCGTGCGGGTGCTTCCCGCGCGCACTCTCGACCGCAGGCCCGGCCTGGATCCGCTGGGCCTGATCGGGATCACGGCCGCCTTGGCGCTCGCGCTGGCGCCGCTGTCGTTCGGGCGCGAACAGGGCTGGCCGCTGTGGACCTGGGTCTGCCTGGTCGCGGCCGTGCCGTGCCTGCTCGCGGTGCTGGCCTACGAGCGCCGCCTGGCGGCCGCGGGCGGTGACCCGCTCATCGACCTCGACTTCTTCCGGCGGCGATCGACCGTGTTCGGCCTCCTGATCAACGTGGCGTTCATGGCGACGTTCACCAGCGGCATCTTCGCGGTCACGCTGCTGCTCCAGGAAGGCTTCGGGCTCAGCGCCTTACATGCCGGGTTGGCGTTCGCCGCCCGCGGGGCGCTGGTCGTGCTGGCGCCGATGGCAGGCAGGCGGGTGATCGCGGCGCACGGGCAGGCCCGCGCGATCGTGCTCGGCTGCGGCATCGACATCGTGACACTGATCGCGCTCGGCGTGGCATTGCACGGGTTCGGCGGGCACATCTGGCTCGGCTGGGTTGTCATCGGCAACGCGCTGCTCGGCTTCGGCAATATGCTCATCCTGCCCGCCGCGTTAGGTGTCACGGTGGCGACGGTCGAGCCGCACCAGGCGGGCAGCGCCTCCGGAGTCGTGAACACCACCCAGCAGTTCTCGGGTGCGGTCGGACTCGCCGTGCTCGGGACGCTGTTCTTCGGCGTGGCGGGTAGCGGGCCCGGGCGCGGCGAGTACGCCACGGCCGTCGAGGCGGTTCTCTGGGTGCATCTGGTGTTGATCGTGGGCGCCGCCGCGCTCGCGCTGCGGCTGGATCGTGCCCGGACGCCCAGTGTGGTGGTGGCACAGCCGGATTCGGCGCAGTCGGCGCAAGCGGCGGTCGATCGATGACCGCCCGTCGCGAGGTGTGGCTTTTGATCTAGATTTCGATAACAATCGAAGTCATGACCGAGCGAACGACAGCACACATACCCACCGGCTGGGACGGCGTCGTCGATGTGACCGAATCCGATGGCTGGCGCCAGCCTTGGCGGCTGCCGCCGCGCCGGCTCGCCACGGCGTTCTCCCCGGAACTGACCGAACACGCCGTGGTCCCGACCGGTGTGCGCATCGGCGTCGTGACCGACGCGCCCGAACTGTCCTTGAGTCTGCACTCGACGCCGGTGTGGACCCCGCGTCCGCGTACCGTGGACGTTTTCGTGAACGGGCGACTGTCGCAAAGTCTTCCGGTCGGCGCCGGCGCCGAGGAACTGATCGCCCGGCTGCCGGGAGAGCGGTCGGAAGTGCAGTTGTGGCTTCCGCACCGCGGCGCGATCACCCAGGTCGGCCCGATATCGGTCGCCGCATCGGCCACCATCGAGCCCGCGCCCGCGACCGGCCCGCGCTGGATCACCTACGGCAGCTCGATCACCCAATGCCTGGTCACCGCTTCGCCCAGCGAGACCTGGCCCGCGCGCATCGCGCGGCGCTACGGCTGGCGGCTGCTGGATCTCGGATTCGCCGCGCAGGCCTATCTGGACCCGTTCGTGGCGCGGACGATCGCGAGCAGGCCCGCCGACCTGATCTCCGTCGAACTCGGTCCCAACCTCTACATCCGCGGCCCGTTCACCGAACGCTCGCTCGGCGGGCTGGCGGCCGGATTCCTGGAGACCATCCGCGACGCCCACCCCGACGTGCCGGTGGTCGTCTTCTCCCCGCCGGTGTGGGTAGAGCGCGAACACGAGCCGAATCCGCACGAGCTCACGCTGTCCGGCGTGCGCAAACTCGTGGAGAACGTGGTCCGGGTCCTACAGGGCCTCGGCGACGGCAACCTGCATCTGATTCCCGGCGACGAGTTGTTCGGGGCCGCCGACGCCGGGCTCACGATCGACGGACTGCACCCCGACGCCGCGGGCGATGCCCTGCTGGCCGAGCGCTTCGGCCCCCGTCTGGCGGCCGTGCTGGCCGGGTCCGCGGTCCAGGTACCCGTCCAGGACCGGCCGTGAGACCGGCATCCGAACCGGTCCATTGACCGAAGACGTCCGGTATGCCCTCTTCGGACACTGAACGGGTCTTCTTTCCGCTCGGTCTGCTCAGGAGGGTTCCCGTGACCGAAGCGCCGATAGCGCCCCGATCCACCCGTTTGCACACGCTCACCGGAATGCGGTTCGCCGCAGCACTTCTGGTGTTCTTCACGCATATCTCGCTGGAAGGATTCTTCACCGATCCCGACGCCCAGCACGCCGCGTCGTTTCTGCTGAAACGCGAGGGCTGGACCGGCGTCGGGTTCTTCTTCGTCCTCAGCGGCTTCGTCCTGACCTGGTCCGCGCGGCCGGGCGACACCAAACGCGCGTTCTGGCGGCGGCGGTTGGTAAAGATCTATCCCAACCACATCTTGACCTGGGCCATCGCCTTCGGGCTGCTGATCTGGGCGGGCAAGTCGGTCACCGCCGGGGTGGCGATCCCGAACCTGCTGCTGGTGCACACCTGGGTACCGGTCGTGCAGAACTTCGCCAGCATGAACACCGTCGCCTGGTCGCTGTGCTGCGAGGCGCTGTTCTACCTGCTGTTCCCCTGGCTGCTCGCCGCGGTCGAGCGGATCCGCCCGGAACGGCTGTGGGCGGCCACGATCGGCGTGCTAGCGACCATCGTGCTGCTGCCGTTCTTCGCGCTTCTGCTGCCGGATCGGCCGCGGGTGCCGTTCGCCACCGACGTCCCGGTATACCAGTTCTGGTTCCTCTACCTCTTTCCGCCGGTGCGCGTGCTGGACTTCCTGCTGGGCATCCTGCTGGCGAAGCTGCTGCTGTCGGGGCGCCGCGCGCCGCTGACGCTCGCCCCGGCCTCGCTGCTGGTCGTCGCGGGGCTCGTGGTCCAGCTCTGGGCGCCGTACATGTGGGCGCTGGTCGCGGTCGGCGTGATCCCGACGGCGCTGCTCATCCTGGCCGCCGCGACCGCCGATGTGCGCGGCACCTTCTCGCCGTGGCGGTGGCGCTTCGTGGTCTGGCTCGGCGACATCTCGTTCGCGTTCTACATGATCCACGAGCTCGTCCTGCACTATCGCCATCAGTTGTTCGGCATCCAGCAGGCCTGGGCGACACCAGCGGCGATCCTGGTCATCCTCGGATTCCTGGTGCTGGACACCCTGATCGCCTGGGGGCTGTACTCCGGCTTCGAGAATGCGATCGTGCGGCGTTGGAGCCGCCCCCGCCGTCGTGTCGCTGCCGCGGTGGTGATCCCCGCACCCGCGGTGGCGAAACCAGCTGCTTCGCAATCGGATACCTCGCCGCCATCGAGCGCCGGGCTGACCGTCGCTCCGGCGGCCGCCACGGAAGGAGCCGACCTGTGAGGACGTTCGTCCTGACGGCCGCGGCGGTCACCACGGTGGCCGCCGCGACCGCCCTGTGGCCCGCCTCGCCCGCGCGGGCCGCCGCCACCCATATCGCCTGTGCGGGAACGAGTACGGTGAGCTACTCGCCTGGCATCACCGATACGCCCAGGCCGGTGCGGATCAGCACCGACGCGGTGTTCGGCTCGTGCGTCTCCAGCGATGCGACCATCACCGGAGGCACCACCCACGCGGGCGGGCCCGCGACGATCGGGTGCGGACCTGCCGCCGGGACCGGCACCTCGCGGATCGACTGGAACAACGGACAGCACAGCACCTTCGAGTTCCGGACCGTCTACGTCAACCGGCCCGCCGGGCAAACCCTGATCGTCATCTCCGGCACGGTGACCGACGGTGAATTCCTCGGCGACCATGTCGACGGCGCGGGGCTGTACCTGACCGCCGACATCGCCGGCTGCGGCTCCGCAGCCGGGGTCACCTCGACCTTCGGCCCGGTCACCCGGACCTTCAGCTCGTAGCCGGCACGAGAGCGGGGGCGTTGTGCAGAATCGAGCTGAGCACTCCCGGAAAGCGGGCCTCGACCTCGTCGTAACGCAATTCGTTGCGTCGGTAGCTGCCCTCCTGGATCACCCGCAGCAGACCGGCCATCCGGAGCACCTTGAGATGGTGCGAGAGCGTGGACATGCTCACCGGGACGTCGAATCCGCCGCAGGTGATCGCCTCCTCCTGCCGCAGCCTTGCCACGATCTCCAGCCGCACCGGGTCGGACAGGGCATGCAGCAGGGTGGGCAGGCTCACCGATTCGATGGAGGGATGCTGGAGTGCGCGCACTGGGCCGATTCTACCTTTCGCCGCGACCGCCGAGGCGGCTCACGCCACCGCCTCGGCGGCCTGCTCGTGGACCAGGCCCAGCACGATCGGGAAGACCAGCAGGCAGGAAACGGCGCAGGTGATGCCGAGCCAGACGAAGCTGTGCGTGCCCGACAGTACCGCCACCGAGGCGGAGGTGCCGACCGTCGACCCCGCGTACAGCGCGGAGGAGTTCAGCCCCAGCGCGGTACCGCGCGCTGCCGGCGCCAACTCGCTGACCAGCGTGGTGATCGAGGAGGCGCCGATGTTGAACGCCAGCACCCACAGCGCCGCGACGATCACCGACACGACCAGCGCACCGTCGAGGCTGGAGAAGGCGATCAGCGCCACCGCCACCCCCAGGCCGGCGGCCGCGATCACTACACGCTTGCCGAAGCGGTCGGTGAGCCGCCCGCCGAGGAAGTTCCCGCAGACGCCCACGGCGCTGATCACCAGCAGCACCAATCCGATCGCCGTGGTGGACAGGTCGAAATCGGTCGTGAAGTAGACGCCGACATTGGCCCACATGCCCTGGTTTCCCGCGGTCCAGAAGAACGTCGACAGCAGCACGAACAACACGGACGGATTGCTGAACGCGGCGCGGAACTTGTCCACGTACGCGCGCAGCGGATGCACCGCGGCCTGGGTCGCGGCGACCGGGATGCGCGGCAGGGTCAGCGGCACGACGGCCAAGGCCAGCGCGGCGAGCACGGCGATGGCCCAGAAGGACACCCGCCAGCTGAAGGCGTCCGCGGCGAAGGATCCGACGGGCACGCCGATCAGCGACGAGCCGGTGAGCGCGCCCATGATGATGCCGATGGCACGCCCGCGCCGCTCCGGTGCGACGACATCGGCGACCGCGGCGAAGATGCTCGGCACCATCATCGCCGCGCCGAGCCCGGCCAGGCCGCGAAACACCAGCAGCACAGCGAAATTCGAGCCTATGCCGGTCAACGCGGTGCCGATGCTGAAGATCGTGAGCCCGGTGAGGATGACGTTGCGCCGCCCCCACCGGTCCGACACCGGGCCGAACAAGGGCCCGGTCACCGCGTAGACCAGGGCGTATGTGGTGACAAGCAATCCCGCCGAATCCACCGAGGCGTGCGTGTCCCTGGTGATGGTGGGCGCCAGCGGCGCGACGATCAGCGCGTCGAGCCCGACGAGGGCCGCGCAGATCGATCCCACGATCAGCAGCCGACGGCTGCCGACATCGGATTCGTCGCGGGCAGCGGTGGTCGAGGAAACCATGAGGCACCTGCCTTGAGTAGTTGTACTAGATTTCGAAGATTATCGAAATCATGACCACATGGTGACAGGCGGCATGCCGCTCGTCAACGGAAGAGCCGGTGCCGGTGTGCCTTTCGGGGGATCAGGCCTGCGCGGGGACCGGCGCGGCGGCGCTGCGCACCACCGTGTCGAGCAGGCCGGGGAAGCGGGCGTCGAGATCGGCGGCGCGCAGCGAGACCATGCGGCGCACGCCGTCGACGCGGGTCGCGGTGAGCCCCGCCTCGCGCAGAACCTTCAGGTGATGCGACAGGGTGGACTTCGTCAGGTCGGGGTTCAGCTCGCTGCACGACATCTCGTCGATCCGCGCGGCCAGCTCGCAGACCATCGCCAGCCGGGCCGGATCGCTCAGCGCGTGGAAGATGGCGGTGAGTTCCAGGTCGTCGCGGGCGGGCTGGTTCACTACTCGCGCCATGATGGCCGCCTTCCGCTGCGTTGGTGCCCGATCGAGATTTCGATCATAGTCGTTTTCTCGTCCGATACCGGTCCAAGGTCCAGGTCCGCCGACCGGACCGAGGGCTGATGCCTCGTGCGCGATACCGGGCCCGCGGCCGAAGACAGTTCGCAGCGCTCCGAGCAGCATTGGGCGGAATGCTCGCGCAGCAACGGAAGTGGTCGCATGAACAAGCCAGCAATCGCGGCGGGACGCCGATCGCGACCGGCGCCCCGCTCGCGATCGGCGCTAGTCGACCACCGCGGCGTGCACGAGCTGGCGCAGCCGCGAGTACAGCGGCAACGCCTTGGACGGGAACAGCTGCGGGAACGCCATCGCGGTGATGCGCTTGACCGGATCGACGAAGAAATAGGTACTCGTGGCGGAGTACCAGGAGAATTCGCCGGGCGTCGCGATGACTTTGGTGGCGGCCGGATTCTCGGCGGTCAAGAAGCCGAAGCCGAAACCGAGGCCGTCCAGGGTGGTGAGCGCGGGCAGCACCGGGCGCCCGATCGCGCCCAGGTCCGCGCCGCCCGGAAGCTGGTTGGTGGTCATGTATCTCACCGTCTGCGGCGACAGCACGCGCCCGCCGTTCCAGGCGCCGTTGTGCAACAGCATTTGCAGGAAGTGATGGAAATCGGCGGCGGAGGTGATCAGGCCCGCGCTGCCGGACAGCCAGCTCGGCCGCTGCGTCGGATCGCCGCCCGCCAGCACGTCGTTGCGTACCGCACGCCCCGTCGCCGGATCGGCCATGTAGATCGCCGCCAGCCGGTCGACCTCCTCGGGCGCGATCCAGAATTTGGTGTCGTGCAGGCCGAGCGGATCCAGCACCCGCTCGGCGAACACGCGGTCGAGCGACTGTCCCGACACCACCTCGAGGAGTCGGCCCAGTACGTCGGTGCTCACCCCGTAATTCCACGCGGTGCCCGGCTCGAACAGCAGCGGCAGCGTGGCCCAGGTGTCCACGGCGGTGGCCAGATCGATGCCGGGAGGAGCGCTCCACTCGAATCCGCGCTGGACGTACAGCTCGTCCACCGGATGGGAGTGGTGGAAACCGTAGGTGAATCCCGCGGTGTGGGTGAGCAGATGCCAGATGCGGATGGGTTCGCGGGCCGGCTCGGTCTCCAGGTTGCCGCCGCCGAGCCGTTTGTAGACGCGGACGTCGGCGAGCGAGGGGATGTAGTCGCTGATGGGGTCGTTGAGCCCGAACGCGCCCTCCTCGTACAGCGCCATCGCCGCGACCGAGGTGAACGGCTTGGTCAGCGACCACGCCCGGAAGAGCGAATCGGTCGCCATCGGCAGTTCGGCCTCGGCGTCGCGATGTCCACCGGTGCCGACGTGCACGACCTTGCCGTCGCGGGCGATGATTCCGACCCAGCCCGCCATGCGGCCCGCGTCGACGAGCCGGTCGAGGTAGTCGTCGAAGCGCCGCAGCCGCGCGGGATCGAACCCGGCCTCGGTCGCATCGATTTCGATTTTGATTTCCGACATGAGGTGATTCCTGCCTTTATCGCGTACCGGGAATCCGGAATGATCCGGCCCGGTACTTGCCAAGCCGACAGCGAGAATAGTAGCTTTAGTTCGATAGATGTACAACTATCAAACTTAGTTGCGGGCCAACGTATTACGACTGCGGGGTGCCCGAACAGCGCCCCGATACCAATGATGTGGGAGGTTGGTTTCTCATGCCCCGATACGGAATCACGCTGCCGTTACCGCTGGTTTCGCTGCCCGACCATCGCGTGATCTTGGAGCAATTGGCCGACCTCGGTTACACCGACGCGTGGACCGGCGAGTTCGCCGGCGTGGACGCCTTCACCCCGCTGGTGCTGGCCGCGGCCTGGGGGTCGCCGAGCCTTCGGCTGGGGACGGCGGTGGTGCCGGTCTACACGCGCGGTCCCGCCGTGATCGCCCAAACCGCTTCGGCGCTGGCCGATCTCGCGCCCGGCCGGGTGGTCATCGGCGTCGGCTCCTCGGGCCCGCAGCTGGTCACCGGAATGAACGGCGTCCCCATGGCCGAGCCCTACCGCCGGGTGCGCGACACGGTCCGCTTCCTGCGGCAGGTCTTCACCCACGGCGTCGTGACGGGTCCGTTCGACACCATCGACTTCGAAGGCTTCCAACTGGGCTATGCGGCCGCGGAACCGCCGCGGATCATGGTCGGCGCGCTGCGCACGCGGATGCTGCGGCTCGGCTTCCGCGAGGGGGCCGGATCGATCACGAATTTCCTCGCGGCCGAGGATATTCCGACCGTCGTGCGAGCACTGGGCGAGGATCGGGGCCGCGGTGAACTGGTGGCACGCATCTTCGTGTGCCCCACCGAGGACGTCGAATACGCCCGCGCGGCCGGGCGCCGGATGCTCGCGCACCTGTTCACCCGCCCGTCCTACCGCGCGTTCCACGAGTGGCTCGGCCGCGCCGAAGTGGTTGCCCTGGTGAACAAGTACGTCGACAGCGGCGATCCGCGGCGGGCCGCTGCGGCGATCCCGGACCAGGTCGTGGACGGTATTCTCATCCACGGCAATGCGGTGCGGTGCCGCGAGCAGATTCAGCGCTACGTCGACGCCGGCGTCGACACGCCGGTCGTAATGCTCCAGTCGTCACCGGAGTTGCTGGCCGGTGGGCCGGCCGCGGTGTGGCGCACGGTGCGCGAGCTGGCCCCGCGATGAGGCGGGTGGCGGTTATGGGACGATCGTCGAATCCTCGAACAACATTAATACTCTCGGAGATTATTAATAGCGACGGAATTTTTGGTAGAAGTGCGCACCTGTTGCCGCACACGTGGGCCTGTGATAGTTTGACAGATATCGATCTTGCCGGTGACCATCTTTCGATTTCACGTTGTCGGGAAGATCATCGGATTCTCAACAATCGGGACCCACCTATAACTACAGAAGCTTGCGGGGCGCAGATGAAGTTGTTAGGCGCAAATCACGAGACCGGCGAATTCGGCGAAGATGCCGGACGGAACACGGCGGCGGCTCGAGTAGTGGTGGTCTGCGGGGAGCAGATCATGCGCAGCGGACTGGTTTCTATTCTGCGTGGCATGCCCGACCTCGGCTGGGTCGGGCCTGCGACCAACAGCCAGGCGGCGTTGAACATGGTCGCGGCGGGCAAGGCGGATGTGGTCGTGCTCGACCACTGTGCCAACCCGGGCTGGGACGGGCCCGCGCTGGCCGCCCGCTTCACCGGCATCCGTCCCGACCGCGGTGTCGGTGTGGTGGTGGTGTCGGACGGCACCGACAGCGAACTGCTGCTGCGATATCTGCAGGCCGGCGCCCGTGGCCTGGTCTCACGGCGTTCCAGTGCCGTCGATCTGGTGAACGCGGTGGACAGCGTGATCCGCGGTGAGGCGCTGCTGTCGCCCTCGATCACCCGGCTCGTGCTCGAAGCGACGGTGCCCTATCTGCCCGCGGCCTCTACCCGGTCGGTCACTGCTCTGGACACGTTGACCCAGCGCGAGCTGGAAATCCTGATCCTGGTGGCCGACGGATTGTCCAACAGCGAAATCGCTCAAGTTCTGCACGTCAGCTACAAGACCGTGAAATTCCACGTGTCGAATATCCTGCGCAAGTTATCGGTGCGCACTCGGGCGCAGGCGATCGTCTATCTGCGGCCGAGTGTGGCCATCACCTCACAAGCGGGCTGACGACCGCGGCGCCGAGTTTCCGTCTTGTTGACGGAGACCTCGGCTGCTATCGTTTAGTTCGAGAGTTTTGAAACTTTCGAATCGTATCCGATTCGGTTTCCCTCAACCTCCTTCGGCTCTGGAAGGAAATATCCCGATGACTGAAATCGTCGAAGAAGATCTCGACTCCTACCCCTTTCCGCTCGGCCCACTCGGCGAGCCGCCGGAACGCTTTTCCGAACTCCGCGCGCAGTGCCCGGTCGTGCGGGTCCGCATGCCCAGTGGCGACACCGCCTGGGCGGTCACCGGATATGACGAAGTCGTCGCGGCGCTGTCGGATTCGCGGTTGTCCCGCGCTGCCCTGCGGGAGCCGGGAGCTCCGCGCGTGATCAAGGGCCCCGACTTCGGGGACAATCCCTTCAATCTGCTCAGCCAGGACGGCGCCGACCACCGGCGGCTGCGGCGGCTGATCTCGCCGGCCTTCACACCCAAACGCGCCGAACAGAAGCGGCCGCGGATCCAGGAGATCGCCGACGAACTCGTCGACGCCCTCGAAGCGGGTCCGCGTCCGGCCGATCTGCACCACGACTTCGCGGCCCTGCTGCCGATCTGGGTGATCACCGATCTGCTCGGCGCGTCGCGGGAGCGCCGGGCCGACATCCAGCGCTGGACCGATCATCTGGTCAGCATCACCGCCCACACCGCCGACGAGCGGCTGCGGGCCAGGGACGAGTCCGCGGCCTATGTCGTCTCGCTGCTGGCCGAGCGCCGCAGCGCGCCCGGCGAGGACCTGCTGTCGGACCTCATCACCGCGCGCGACGACGGGGACCGCCTCTCGGAGCAGGAATTGGTCTGGCTGACAGTGAATCTGCTGGTCGCAGGGCACGACACCACGGTGAGCGCGCTCAGCCGCGCGACGTATCAAATACTGCGGCACCAGGATCAGTGGCGCTCGCTGGTCGCGCACGTCGATGACCGGGAGGTGGTGCGGCACGCGGTGGACGAACTGCTGCGCTACGCGCCGCCCTCGGAGATCGGCTTCCTGCGCATCGCCACCGACGATCTCGAGGTGGGCGGCGTCGCGGTGCGCAAGGGCGAGGGCGTCATCCCGATCATGCATGCCGCGGGGCGCGACACCCGCCACGTCCACGATCCGGACCGGCTCGATCTGTTCCGCGAGGATGTCAAACATGTGGCGTTCGGGCACGGCAGCCACTTCTGCCCGGGTGCGGGCCTGGCACGGCTCGAGCTCGAGATCGGGCTGGCGACCCTCGCGCGGCGGCTGCCGGAATTACAGCTGGCCGTGCCGCCGGACGACGTCGAATGGTCCAGTGGACTGCTGACCCTGCGACCGAAGACGCTGCCGGCCCGGTGGTGACCTCGGCAGCGGGCTCCCGGGCCCGCGCCGTCCCGCAATGGCGTTGGCTGACCGTGCTGGCCACCTGTGCCTGTCTCGTCGGGCTGGACGCTCTGGTCGTCTCCCCGCTCGCACCGCGGATCACCCACGAGGTGGGCGCACCGCCGCGGGTGGGCGGACTGCTGGTCACCGCGTACGCCCTGGCCTATCTGGTCGCGGGTCCGGTCTTCGGGCCGCTGTCGGATCGGTGGGGCCGGACGCGGCTGATGACGCTCGGGCTGGCCGTCTTCGCGGCCGGCACCGCGGCGACCGGATTCGGCACGAATTTCATTGTATTGCTGGGCTTTCGAGTGCTCTCGGGCGTCGGCGCGGCGATGCTGGTGCCCGCGATCCTGGCCCATGTCTCGGGGCAGGTGCAGCCGCGGCGTCGAGGTGCCGCGATCGGCGTGATCGTGGGCGCGATGATGGGCGCGTCGGTGGCCGGCGTGCCCGCGGGGGCGTTCCTCGCCGGCGCGGTGTCGTGGCACTGGACGTTCTGGGGCATCGGCATCGCCGCCGCGGCTCTGCTCGGACCGCTCGCGAGGCGGGTGCCGGGCGGTGCGCCGACGGCGGCGGCCGGTGACGCGCCGATCCGCGCGGCGCTGGGCGATGCGGCGGTGGTGTACACCCTGCTGTGCACGTTCTTGTGGACCGCGGGCCTGCAGGGGATGTTCGCCAATGCCGGGCTCTTTTACGCCGACAACTTCGGATTGTCCACGGGCGCAGTTGGTCTGGCGCTGGCGGGCGGCGGCGCGATGAGCGTCGCCGGGAATGTCTGCGGCGGGCGGCTGGCCGATGCCGTCGGCGGCCGCCGGGTCGTCGCGGCCGCCACGCTGGTGGCGGCCGCCTCGGTCCTCGCGTTCTCGCTGTCCACCGGGTCGTTG
>NZ_JBSGCA010000021.1:0-124548 GCF_053601535.1 Nocardia sp. NPDC004718 | reverse complement strand
CACCGCCGCGACAACCGTCGCGCTCATCGCGACCGCACTACTACCCAACCGCCCCCTACGCCGCACAATCGACATCGACCCCACCCTCGACCCGATGCGAGCCGAGGCTCACACGGAAGCGGGACATGCTGCCGCACAGCAGCAGGCGAAACAACCGGCTCTGCTCGACTGAGCCGCGGATACGCCTGGAGCCCCGAAGCCATTCGGGGCTCCAGGCGTCTGTCGCCGATGCGATTCAGCAGGGCGGACGCTCGGCGGAGCGCAGATCGACGGTCGTCGCCGAGGTCAGGGCGACGGCCAGGCAGCGCAACTCCCCTGGTATCAGAATCGATCGGATCGCGCCCTGGAAACACTCGAGCATCGCGCCGTCGGACCACCGCACGTCGTAGCGGTACCAGCACCGACCCGCGCCGCCGGCGCGCTGGACGTCCCGCTCGACCCGCACGGCCAGTTCGGCGAGCGCCGCGCGGACCTGACCGGGCGCGCCGGTGCTGGCGATCTTCCACCACGGCCGATTGAAGTAACCTGGCTCGGAGATCTCGACCAGGTAGAGCAACGGCATCCCCACGACGTCGGAGGCGGTCATACCGCTCAGACTGCCGCAAAACGGACTGGACAGATGGGTGAAACGCCGGGCGTCATCAATGCGATACCTACTGGCCCGGCGCTGACCGCGTCAGGAGCCGACGCGGTCGAGCAACCAGCGTGGCCCGACAGTCTCGGCGCCGTAAGCCGCCACGCGGTCACGCAGTCCCCGGTCCGCCGTCACCACCGTGATCGGACGGCGGCCGTCCTGCGCACGAGCCGCGGCCACCACACCGACGATGGCGTCGTCGCCCGAACCGTCCGCACGCACCACCCGCACGCCGCCGACCTCCGGGTCCGCCGCATCGACCGCGGCCTTCGCCGCTCCCTCGAGCACCACGATCACCTCGGCGCGTTCCGCCAGACGTTCCGGCAGGCCGGTCATCCGCTCGAGCAGTCGCCGAGCGGCGCCGGAGCGGTCACGCCACCATCCGTCGGGTCGTGCACCGATGACATTCGCGGCGTCCACCACGATCAACCGAATACTCTCCGCCGTCACCCCCTCAGTCTCCTCCCACGGTGAGCACCGCATCGGCGGCGGGTTCGGCGCCCGCCGGCCGCGCCGCTCGCACCGCGGCAAAGGCGTTGATCCTGCCGTACCCGTACTTGTCGCTGTGGCCGTCGGCCCCGTAGCCGCCACCCTGCGGATCGATCTTGTCGCAGGCGCCTTTCAGCAGGTTCTTCACCTCATCCCAGGACAGCTCGGGATTCACCGACAGCATCAGGGCCACTGTCCCGGCTGCTCCAGGGCAAGCGCTGGACGTACCACCGAAGTCGTTGGTGTAGTCGCCCGCCGCGTCGCCCGACGCCGTCGTGCCGGGGTTATAGCCGTCGGCACCGTGCCGATCCACCGTCCAGATTCCGGGCGTGAGCGGGTCGGGATGTCCGAACGGGCGGTGCCCGATGTCGTTGCTGGGGAACGTGCACCACACCGCCTTGCCGAAATCGCTGTACACGCTGCGCTTACCGGTGTCGTTGCAGGCCGCGACGGCGATGACCTTCGCGAAACCGGCATAACCGTCGTTGTCGACGGACTCGTTGCCGTTGCCCGCCGCGAACAGCACCACACATCCCTTGCCGCCACGTCCGCTGGTGACGGCGTGTTCGATCGCCAGTCTGGTGCTCGCGGGCAGCGCCACGACCCGGTTGTGCGCCGGATCGCCCGGCTGGAACCATGCGCCGTCGGCCGGGCCCCAGCTGCACGAGATGACGTCCGCGCCGTGATCGGCGGCCCACTGAAAGGCGTCCGCCTCGGCATGCGAACCGAGCCCTGAGGCGAGCCGGATCGGCATCAGCGTGGCTTCCGGCGCTACTCCGGATGCCCCGGCCGTGCCGTTGGCGCAGGCCACGCCCGCGCACGCGGTGCCGTGATTGTCACCGTTGTCGGGGCCGGTTCCGAAAGTGTCCTTCGGGCGCGGATCGCCGGTCTTCGCCGTAACGTCCCGTGGCGCGACGATCTTTGCGGCACCGGCGAATTCGGGATGGTCGATGTCGATGCCGTCGTCGATGATCGCGATCGTCACCCCGGCCCCTCGGGTGATCGCATGGGCGGCTTCCACTCCGGCATGCGCGTCGATCGTGACACCGCCGATGGTGGTCTTCTTCAGATGCCACTGCTGGGGAAAGATGGTCTTCTTGGCGCGGCTGCGGATCAGCTCGGGATGGCAGTACTCGACGTCGTCGCGATTCAGCAGCGCGGCGGCGATGTCGAACACCTGTTGGCCGGTGCCCTCCGGAGCCGCCGTGAAGTACGCATTGGTCGCGTACGAAACCTCTTGCTTCACAGTGAGATTCGCAGCTGCGAGCACACCGAGACAATGCTCGCGATCGACGCGGTCGACGAACTTCACGAAGATGTTCTCCGTATAGAGCACCGGTTCCCCGGTGCCCGGATCCACCAGGACGTGCCCGGCGAACCGCACCTCCGGCGCGGCGTCGAGCACCGGCTTGCGCTGCTCCACCGATCTCGATCCCGCGGGCAGCCGGTAGACCTCCACCCCCGCCTCGGGGTAGGCCTGCACCAGTGTCGCGTCGTCGAGTTCGGCGCCGAGCGGGGTGCGTACCGACCCCGATTGCCGCCGGATCCCGCGACCGCTGTGCGTGCGCACCGCGATCAGATCGGGACTCTGCGCCAGCTCGAAACCAGGCTCGTCCTTCGTACCGAAATTCGCCGTGGGCACCATGATCTCCTTCGCCGTGGGGACCGAAGCACCAACTATGAACCAAAACTCCGGCCACCGCGGAAACACGGAGGAGAGCGACACTCTCGTGTCGGCGGCTCCCGCCTCGGCAGACCCATGGAACCCGCAGGCTCTCGCGCCCGGGACTTCTCGCCGTGGATCCGGACTACGCGAATCCACGGCGAGAGACGACGGGTCACGCGGACAGCCGCGCGACGGGTCAGCGGAAGGCCCGCCGGTACTCCTGCGGCGTCACCCCCACGGTCTTGCGAAAGACCTTCCGGAATGCGGCCACCGAAGGAAATCCCGTTCGAACGGTGATGCACTCCATCGTCAGAATGGTCGTCTCGAGCAACACCTGCGCCCTGCGCACCCGGGCGGTCTGGAGCCACTCGTTCGGCGTCATCCGGACCTGCTCGTGGAAGCGCCGGATCAGCGTGCGCTTGCTGACTCCGGCGCGTTCCGCGAGATCCAGCACGGTGATCTGCTCACCGAGCATCATCTCCGCCCACTCCAGTGTGGGGTTGATGGACTTGCTGTCCGCCTCCGAGCGCGGACGTTCCACGATGAATTGCGCCTGTCCCCCGTCGCGGGTCAGCGGCATCACCGATAACCTGGCGGTATCCGCCGCCACAGCGGTCCCGTAATCCGTGCGCACCATATGGAGGCACAGATCCAACCCGGCCGCGGCGCCGGCCGAAGTAAGGATGCTCCCGTTGTCCACGTAGAGCACCGTGGGATCCACTCGAACGCGCGGATAACTCCTCGACAATTCGGTAGCGGCCATCCAATGCGTCGTCGCACGCTTTCCGTCGAGCAACCCCACCGAGGCGAGAGTGAACGCGCCCAAGCAGATCGATGCCACCCTCGCACCGCGCTCGTGGGCGCGCATCAACGCCTTTCGCAACCGATCCGGTATCTGCGACCGATAACTCATCGCTCCCGGTACAACGATGGTTTCGGCCTCGTCCTCGAGATAGTCGATCCCCCCGAGACATGAGATGTCGAAGAATTTCGACGGAACGTCCGACTGCACCCCGCAAACCTGGACCTCGTACGCCGCGGTGCCGTCCTCCTGCATGGCCCGCCCGAAGATTTCGAGCGGAACCGAGAGATCGAACGGAATCACGTCGTCGACCGCCAGAACAGCCAATGACCTCATGTCCTCGACCTAGTCGACCCGCTGCTGCGAGTCCGGTCCCGTCACCACCAACCCGGCGCGGATCAAGCGCTTCAAGGCGCGCCCTTGCAGCACCGTCAACTGTGGCGCCAGCTCCGACCACCGGGCGGGACCACGGTTCAGCGTTTCCCACAGTTGCTCGCCACCGTCGCGCTCCAGGCACCGCACCTCGATGCCCGGGTCGGCTACGGAGTAGATCCGGTGGCAGGCAATGGCGTCGGCGAGCGGCGACGGCGCCGCGTCGCTGTTCGCGATGGGGTCCCGCCAGTAGGCGGCCAGTCCGTCACGAACCACCTGCGGAATCTCGAACGGCGGCGACATCCCCTTGAAGCCAGGGATGTCCGCCGCCACGCCGGTGCGAATGCGTGCGTCCGGAGACAGCGCCACGATGTCGTCCTGCGCCAGTTCGACCGCGTCGGCCGCGGTGAAAGCCCGCAGGTACGGCCCTTCGGTGGCGAGATCACGCGGATCTCGGGTGCCCTTGGTCATGATGTTCAGCAGGTCGGGCACCAGTGCGGTGTTCAGCAACGCCTGGAAGGTTCCCTCCGTCGCGTTGTCGGCTTCGACTCGCCTGCCTTCCGCGCTCCAGTAGGGGCTGTCCGGGTGCGAGCGAGAGATCTCGTGGTACCACTGGTCGATACTCAGCGCCCAGGTCTCCGCCATCCCGCGCCACTCGACGTCGTAGTCCCGCCAGAGATCTCGCTTGGACTGCTCGTCCAACTCCTGGTCGAACGTCTTGCGCAGCACCAAGGCGGCCGCCCACGCTTGCGTGACGGCGAAGGACATGCCAGAGGAGAAGAGCGGATCGACGAAATAGGACGCGTCCCCGACCGCCATCCAGCGATCCTCGTACGAGCCGAAGCATTCGCTGACCCTGGAATAGTTGGTGGCCGTGAGCATCTCGTCACGGATCGGCTCCGCGTTCGCCACCAGATCCTGGAGCACCGGAATCGACTTGATCGTCTTCAGGAAGATGTCCGGATCACGCAGATCGACCCGCGCGATCGACTCCGGATTGGTCACGACGCCGATCGACCACACCGTCTCGCGCACGCCGTCGACCAGCCGGGGCGTCGGGATGTACCACACCCATCCGTGCTCGAACGCCACCGCGTAGATCGGGGACAGATCATCCGCGCGGAAGACGTTCCAGTCCCCCGCCGCCCGCTGGGCGGGCACGCAATTGCGGTAGTGCGACCACACGGCTACGTTGCGGTAGTCCGAGAGCCACTGCTTGTCGCGCTGCGACCCGCGGGCGGCCACTTGATTCGCCCGGCCGGAAGCGTCGACGAAATAGCGTGCGGTGACCTCGGTTCCGTCCTCCAGCACGACCGTGGCCCGGTCGGCGTCGGCGAGGAACCGCACCACCCGCACGCCCTGGAAGACGTGCGCGCCACAGGACTCGGCGTGCTCGAGCAGCACGGTGTCGAATTCGGCGCGGTTGATGTGCACCGACCAGCGGTACACACCGTCGAGCAGATAGTCCGAGTGCTCGAAGAAGCCGACGAACGGCCGCTCGGTGTCCCACTGATAGATTCCGCCGAACTTCTGGATCCAGCACTCGCTCGCCAGCACCTTCTCGAGCGCGCCGCTGGCTTGCAGAACGGGGACCAGCGGGTGTGCCCCCGATTCGCCGATGTGCTCGCGCGGGAACACCTCGCGGTCGAACACCGCCACACGCAGATCGGTGTCGCGGCAGAGCATCGCGGCGAGCGTGGACCCGGCGGGCCCACCGCCCATGATGACGACGTCGTAGTCGTCCGCTGGTCCGGAGATTGAATTAGCCATTGAAATTCCTCTCTGATGGCCGATTTCTCAGATGATCTGGATGCGCTGGAGGTGCCGCGAGACCGACCCGGTGAACGAGTTCCGGCCGTGCAGCAGAGCGTGGTTCTCGGCCACGACGATGTCGCCGGTCCGCCACTCGTGTGCGTAGCAGTAGCGGGCGGCGTGCAGCCGCTCGCGCAGGTCCTCCATGACACGCACGCCGTCCTCGGCCGAGATGCCGTCGACGGTCAAGAACAGCGGATTGGCGTAGCGCGCGGGATCCAGGGGTTCGGCGTATCTGATCGTCGTCTCGCCGGTGGCCGGATGAGTGCCGAGCAAGGGCCATTCGGCCAGGCCGCCGTAGTGCGCGAGTTTGTCGGTGCGGTACGTGATCGAGGTACGGGCCCACAGTTCTTTCAGGTCTTCCGGCGCGTCCCGATAGGTTTGGACGCTGTCGCAGAACACCGTCTCGCCGCCCGCGCCCTCGCCGCGCAGACATTGGAAGAGGAAGAATCGAGGCACCTGCTCGGCGAACGCGCCGTCCCAGTGGAACGGGACATCGCCTTTGTCGAACAGATAGTTGTCGGGAGTGTCCCGGACCACCAGATCCAGGATCGACCCGAAGTTCCATTGCAGGATCTCTCCCGCTGCCCGGCAATAGTTTTCGAGTTCCTGCTTGCCGAGCAGGCCGAATCCGCGGAGCACGACCACTTTCGCGTCCAGCGCCAGCGCGAGCAGTTCCTCGACCGGCACATCGGCGAGGGTTCGTCCTTCCGAATCGGACTCCACCAGGCGGCCGAACGGCCGCAGCGGCTCACCCTCGAGCAGTATCTCGTTCAAGCTTTTCGTCATGTGTTTCCTCAGGTTCACTGTGTTTCGATCTCTGGTGTCCGTCCGAGGACGAAATGACTGGGGCGACTGTTGCGCCATACCAGACGAGCACCCAGCTCCTCGGCGTGCATCCGCTTGACCAGCGAGTAGTTCGTTCCGTCGTCGAGCACCACGCCGTGCCACGGAGTCAGCCAGCTGTCCTGGGTCCGCAGCAGATGGAAGCCGATCTTCTCGGAGTGATTCGTCTGCGGATGGATCGACAGCCGCACCGCGTCGGGGAAGATCTCCCCCATCAGACGGCTCCACGCCTGACTGCGCTGCACCACCGCGTAAGCGGTTTCCTTCGATCGGTTGCGCCGCTGCGTGGCGGACAGATCGGGTAAGAGCACGGCATTGTCCTCGACCATGAACCGGTGTATTCCGTTGAACATGCGCCGGGCCGCCGGTTCCGTCCGGATCGCCTCGCGCAGCGCGTCGATGCCGTCGGAGTACTCGGCGAGCAGGCGGCGCCTGCGTTCGTCCCAGGACATCTCCGGCATGGCGTCGCGCAGGCCGTACAGGCCGACGGAGCCACCGCCGGTCGAGCGGATGACGCGGCGGAGCTCGTCACCGTAGTCGTCCACGTGAACGTCCGGGATGCCCAGCGTGTCACTGAACACGTGGCCGTCGGAGCAGATGGTGACGATGGCGCCCGGCCGGTAGACGGCCGAGACCTGGTCACAGAATCCCTGCACGGACTCGATCGCCAGAGTTTCCGCCATGTCGGGCAGGCGCCCCAGCGTCTTGCGGCGGTTGCGCGACTTCGCCGGGAACGCGGGGATGATGAAATGGACCGGCACGCCGGCCTCGATGTATCGGATCACTTTGCTCAGGTGCGGCGCGAAGCAGTCCGCACAGGGAGCCACATCGCACAGCGACTTCTCCTCGGCACTGCGCCGACGGGCGAAGACCATGCGAAGGATCCGGGTGGCAACCGACTCGACGTCGTCGTCGGGTCTCGGGTGGGCTTGTGGTCGCTCGAGCTCCTGGAGTCGCTCGGAGCCGTTGTCGACAGTCGTACTCATCACTACCTTCCGGACACACAAAAAGAGCGCACGCAACCGGACGGCACAGAAAAATTCCCGCGATCGGCGCGACCGAGCCGTCGGCATCTGCTTGCGATCAGAACGTCGTGCTGGGATACGGATTCAGTGCCGAAATTAATTCGATACCCGAGAACCGCGAGCCCCGATGCTCACAGCCGGGTCCGAATCACATACCCCGATTGATCCAGCACCCCCCATGTTTTAAACGGTTCTGTGGTTTATAACACCAGGATAGCGCTGCCCGGACGGGGCGGCAACCATATTGTTTTCACCACAGAGAAGCCGATTCGGCGGCGCATGGCATCACCATGCGCCGCCGAACAGGTAATTCGATAGTTGCCGACAATAAACCGAAGCGCCTAACTCGCCACCTTTTCCGGGGCGACCGCGACGCGTTTCGGCCGAGCGAAGCGGCGCATCGCGGGAGATTCCACGAAGGTGAACAAAGACCATGCGGCGAGAATATTCAGGAAGAACAAGGCGACGATCAGCGATACCGCGACCGGCGCGCTGAACGTGGCGGCGTCCATCGTGCGGCGGACGTAGAACAGCGTCACGCCTTGACAGATGTAGAAGGCGAACGAGATCTCACCGAGCCGCACCATGAGCCTGCTGGACAGGAACCGCGACGCGCCGTCGAGGTCGGACTGGGCGGCGGACCCGATCAACAGCGCGAGAGGCACCGCGGTCGCCAGCACGAAGCCGACGTAGAACGGCGTGTACATCGCCACCACGTAGCCCGCGACCACCGTTGCGAGAGACGCCCAGAGCGGCACCCGTATCCAGCGCCCCTCTTGCACTATCCGTGCCACGAACACGCCGAGGAAGAATTCGAACAGCCGCGACGGCGGAAAGAGATAGCCGAACCAGAGCTGCAAGACGGGAATGGGCGTGAGCTCCGACTTCTCGGAACTCGGTATGACGAATACGGTCAGCAGCACGATCACACAGATGCCGGCCACCATGGCGGCGGCGCAGTACCACAGGTATTTCGACTCGATGCGCAGTACGACCGGTATCAGGAACGGGAACAGAACATAGAACAGGAGCTCACAGGACAATGTCCAGGACGGCGTGTTGACCCCCGCGTTGATGTAATTCTGCGGGAACCAGGCATGGATCAGGAATAAATTCGGCAGCCATGCCTTCCACGGCGTGATAGCCGCCGCGAACAACACCATAGAGGCCACCCACAGCGTCAAGTGATTGGGAAATATTTTGACCACTCGCCGCCGAATGAACTGCAATTTGCTCGATCCCGGTTTCCACGACCAGGTCAGCACGAAGCCGCTCAAGACGAAGAAGAACGACACCCCGAGAAAACCCGCCTTGCCGACCACCCATGCCGCGTCGTAGGCGATATCCGGGTCGGAGAACAGATTGACCGGTTTGTAAGGCGGTATCGGCGAGGCGGGCAGCATCACATGGAATACGAACACCGAGAACGCCGCGAAGAACCGCAGTCCGGTCAGGGACGGCAGCCGTTTGCGATTGTCGACTTCCATCGCGATCAGCCCAGACCCACGACGAAGGGGAATTCCGGCCTGCCGCCCATCACGAAGGCGCCGGTGGACTGGATCACTTGGTCGTGCGCGATGATGTGCCGCGCCATCGTGTTCGTGTCACGCAGCCAGATGTCCAGCGGATTCGGCCGGTAGATCGAATCGGTACCGACGAGTTCGCACAGACGGGTGAGGATCCGCTGCGCGGCGCGGAACGCGTTGGTCCTCGCCAAGGCGGTCGCGATCCGGAGATCGGTCGGCAATTCCGCGAAACGCCTGTGGTCCAACGCGTTCCACAGCTCCTCCACCGTGTTGACGACGGCGCCGCGCGCGACGATGTACTCCATCTCGCACTCACCGAGCAGGTACTGGGCGCGGTAGTTGTCCGCCCACTTCTGACCGGTCGCGTTCACCGTCTTCCCGTCCGCGAGGCCGCGGACGTAGTCCAGGGCCGCACGGGCCGTGCCGAGCGGGACGCCCGGCATGATGCGGGCCAGCGCCTCCGGTTCGGACAGCTTCCCGCGGCAGCTCTTCCGTTCACTGAACGCGAAGGAATGGTGCTCCGGGACGAAGAGACCCTCGACCGCGTAATCGTTACTGCCGCTGCCGCGCAAGCCCGTGGTGTCCCAGGTGTCGAACACGGCGACCTGATCGCGGGGCATGAAGAAGAGCCGGACGACCGGCGCGCCCTCCGCGGTCTCTTCCATGCGGCCGCCCGATGTCACGAAAGCGCCGCCGATGACCAAGTCCGCGTGCGTGATGGCGCTGCCGAACTTCCAACGCCCCGTCAAGCGATAACCGTTCGCCACCCGCTCGGCGCGGCCGGCCGGGAAGATCAGTCCCGCGGTGATCAGATCCTGGGTCGGCATCAGCTCCGCGACGGCCCGCTCGTCGAGATAGCCGGCGTAGATGCCGGTCGCGGCGCCGATCATGGCGCACCAGCCGGTGGCGGTGTCCCCGTAGGACAGCGCCTCGACGACCTCGAACTGCTCCAGCGACGTCAGGCCGGGTCCACCGATCTCGGCACTGAAACACATGCGGTATACACCGATCTCACGCAGCCGCTCGACGATGTCCGAGGGAAGCCTGCGCTCCGCATCGATCTCACTGCGACGTGCCGCCAGATCGGGAACCAGCGAACGCACCGCGGTCAGCAGGGAGGTCGCCGAAATTGTTGCTGCAGTCATTGCGGAATTCCTAAGCCAGAGAAGTTGCGTGCGGTCGCGACCGCTCACGCTGGAGCAGTTCGATCGCCGAAGTGGTCTGCTCGGGACCGAGGGCCGAGTAACCGCCGTCCACGGTCCATTCGGCGCCGGTGACGAAACTCGCCTTGGTCGAGGCGAGAAACGCGGCGACTTCGCCGATCTCGCGCGCGTCCGCCGCCCTGCCCAGCATGTGGAACCGGGAGGCCACCGCATCGGTGCGGGCACGGTCCCCTTCGGTGATCTCGTTCATCACGCGAGACCAGGTCCAGCCCGGCGAGACACTGTTCACCCGGATCCCGTCGCCCGCGTATTCCAATGCGAGACTGCGGGTCAGCTGCAACAACCCCGCCTTGCTGACCGGGTATCGAACGCGCCCGGCCTGAGCGATTCGCCCGCTGGGCGAAGTGAAGTTGACGATGGACCCCGCCGTGTCCCGCAGTCGGCTCCGGGCCTCTTCGCACAACATCGCCGTGCCGACGACATTGGTGTTCAGCACCTCGAGCCACTCGGCCCGCGGATCTGCGGCAGGCCCGTCGTCACCGTAGACGCAGGCGATGTTGACCAGCGCGTCGATGCGTCCGTGCGCGTCGGCCGCGGCCGCGACGAACGACCTGAGCGACGAATCGCTGCGCAGGTCGACGGGTACGAAGAGAGCGCGCTCGCCGATCTCGGCGGCCGCCTTCTCTCCTCCGTCCGTATCCAGGTCACCCAGTACGACATTCGCCGAATAATCGGCGAAGACGCGAGCGACTTCGGTGCCGATGATGGTTGCCGCACCGGTTACGAGTACTGTCTTACCTTCGAACAACGTCGACTCCCCTCGGCTACGCCCTCCGACCGGCGCAAGCCATGGATCGAAGTATTCCGAACGAAAAGAGCGACCAGCCAGTACCTTTCGCGACAGACATGCACACCTTTGCGCCAGCCCGCGCCGGCACCCCCGTAAATGTGTCGTAGATCACTCTCGACTCTCGCTCGTCGGGCCGGTGCGATATCGTCTGAGCGCAGGCAGTCCATGTTTCGGGGGTTTCACACTGCGGTCGACGCGTCACGGAAATACCCCGTGCGAGTGTCGGATCCGTTCCTCCCCTCGATGTCGAACGGAGTCGAGGCGTTGCCGAGCGACCAAATGATCTTCTTGTTGTTGGATCTCGTACTGATCGTGGCCGCCGCGCGTGTGCTGGGTTGGCTGGCCGAGCGATTGGGCCAGCCTCCGGTGATCGGCGAGATCGTGGCAGGCGTACTCGCGGGCCCGACGTTGCTCGGGGCGCACTTGTCCGAGACCGTCTTCCCGCACGACATTCGCTCGTATCTCACGGCATTCGCGAACGTCGGCGTGATGATCTTCATGTTCTCGGCGGGCCTCGAGATGGATCTGCGGTCCGTCGCGGGACGGCGACGATCGGTCACCGCGGTCGCGCTCTCGGCCTACCTCACACCGTTCGCGCTCGGTTCCGCCGTCGCGGTGTGGGCGCTGGCCCGGCACGACGGCGGCAACCGGCTGAACTTCGCGCTCTTCATCGGTTGCGCCCTGGCCGTCACGGCGTTTCCGGTGCTGGCCCGCATCCTGCACGACCGCAAGCTGCTCGGCACCCGGCTGGGCCAGACGGCAATGACCTGCGCGGCATTGGACGACGTCCTCGCCTGGTGCGTCCTGGCGGTGGTCATCGGCATCGCCCGGCCCGGCCTCGGTCACCACTGGCGGTTGCTGTTGTTCGTTCCGCTGGTCGTGGTGTTGTGGTGGGCGGTGCGCCCCGCCCTGGACCGCATCGCGGGCGCCGGATCCGAGAAGAACCCGTCCAACATGGTCTTCATCGGCGTCTCCGGCGCCCTTCTGCTGGGAGCGACCACCGAATGGATCGGGTTGCACCTGATCTTCGGCGCGTTCCTGTTCGGGGTCGTCTTCCCCCGGCGGCTGCGCGCGGCCGTCGACAGCGGCGCGCAACTGCTGAGCAGCATCTTCCTGCCCGCGTTCTTCGTGGTGGCCGGCCTCCAGGTCGATCTGGGCGGACTGGATCGCACCAGTATCGCCGAGTTCGCGGCGATCATGTTCGCAGCGCTCGCGGGGAAACTCGGCGGTACCTACTCCGCGGCTCGCTTCGGTCGGACCGGCCGGACGGAATCCGCCGCGCTGGCCGCGCTCATGAACACCCGGGGGTTGACGGAGCTGGTGATCCTGAATGTGGGGCTCACGATCGGCGTCATCGACCAGCGGCTGTACTCGCTGCTGGTCATGATGGCGTTGATCACCACGGCGATGACGGCGCCGTTGCTGAAACTCTTCGGTGTCCCGCACACCCTGCGCGACGACGGCGCGCCCGAGGGCACGGGGAAAACCGAGCGACGCGCGGAATCCGCTGTTCAGACGGAGGCCGCGGCCTCGTGAACCATCCGCACGCGGCTTCCGATCCGGCCAGCGCTCCCGCGGTCGACGGCCGCCACGTCCCAGCGGCTTTCGTCGACGTCGATGAAACGTTGGTCCGTGATGTCACCTTCCTGTCCTTGTTCGTCTTCGACGCGCGACGCCGTGGGCGCGGCACGGAGGCCGACGCCGTGCTCGAGGAGTTCCGCGCGCTGCGCGCGGCGGGGATGAGTCGCGGCGAATCCCATCGGTGGTTCTATCGGCACTGGGCCGGCCGCGAAGTCGCCGAGGTGTCGCGCACCGGCCGGGACTGGTTCGCGTACCGTGCCGCGGATTCGGCGTTCTTCAATATCGCGGTGCGGCGCCGGTTGGGCGAGTTGCGCCGCGCCGGGACTCGCATCGTCCTGGTGTCCGGCTCGTTCGTCCCCGCACTCCACCCGATCGCCGAAGCCGTCGGCGCCACGTCGGTCTTGTGCACGACGCTGGAGACCGCGGATGGCGCGTACACCGGTGAGGTGCCCGCGACGATGGTCGGCGCCGACAAGTCGGCGGCGCTGCTGCGCTACGCCGAGCGAACGGCCGTGGACCTGTCGTCCTGCACGGCCTTCGGCGATCACCACTCCGATGTCGCGATGTTCGACCTGGTCGGCCATCCGGTCGTCGTCGGCGACACCGATCGGCGGCTGCACGGCTATCCCGCGGAACGGCTGCCAGGCTAGCTTCCCTGCTGCCTTCCGTTGCTGATCGTGAACATGTGCCGATACTGCCCCGGGCTGACACCGAGATGGCGCTTGAACAGTGCCCTGGTGTTCGCCGGGTTCCCGAGACCGACGCGGTAGCCGATCTGGTCGATCGGGAGTTCGGTCGTCTCGAGCAGTTCCCGCGCTTGGTTCAGGCGCGCGCTGGTGATCCAGACGTGCGTGGAGGTTCCGGTCTCTTCCCGGAATCGCCGTATGAAGCTGCGGCGTGAGAGATTCGAACGCTTGGCGAGATCCTCGAGCGAGTGCCTGCGGTCGAGGTTCGCGAGAATCCACGCCCGTGTCTCGGCGAGCGCGCCGGAGGAGGTCTGCTTGGCGAACTGCCGGGTGTACTGGGCTTGGCCGCCCTCGCGCACCGGGGGCGCCACCAGATCGCGAGCCCGTTCGTTGGCGGCCGCCGCGCCGATGTCTTTGCGCACCACGTGCAGGCAGAGATCGATACCGCTGGTCACTCCGGCGGAGGTCAGCACATCGCCGTCGTCCACGAACAGCCGATCCGCGTGCACCTCGACGTCGGGGTATTCGCTCTGGAGCAACGGAGCGGCCCGCCAGTGCGTCGTGGCGGGCCGGTGCGACAGCAACCCCGCGGCGGCCAGCGCGAAAGCCCCGGTACAGATCGACAGCATTCGCGCGCCGCGGCCGTGGGCCTCGCGAAGCGCCCGTAACACCGGTTCCGGCGGCGGCGTCGCGAAGGACGCGTACCCGGGCACCACCACCGTCTCCGCGTCACGCAGCGCCTCCAGCCCGGCCACCGTCACACACGACAGCCCCGGAACCGAGGTCGCCGCCGTCCGCGAGACCGCGCACACCTCGAGCCGGTAGTTCGGGTCGGATCCGAACACGTCGATCGGGATCGCGGCGTCCAGAAGCACTACTTCATCGGGAATGACCACCGTGACCCGACGCTCTCCCCCATCCGGTTGCATGGCCCGATCGTAGCGGTGAACGGCACTCGGGCTACTACCCCGGGCTTCCGGCGCGCACATAGCCTCGCTCGAGTATGCGAGCCGACAAGCCGAAAGAAGGGGTTTGATGTCCGATTTGACGGACTTCTCGACCAGCAACGGAGGGTTCCGGAGCGTCGTCGTGACCGCTGTCGAGATGTCGACCGCCGTCGGCACCGGCACCGATGCGACATGGAAGGGACTGCTCGCCGGAGAGACCGGGATCGCCAAGGTGCAGGACCCCGATTTCGAGCGTTTCCGGGTTCCCGTCGACATCGGCGGCCAGTTCAAACTCGATCCGACCGAAGAGCTCAGCCGCGTCCAGAAGCGCCGCATGTCCTATGTCCAGCAAGTCGCCTATGTCATGGGCAAGCGGATCTGGGACACCGCGGGCCGCCCGGAGGTCGATCCCGATCGACTCGGCGTCTGCATCGGCACCGGTCTCGGTGGCGCCGATACGATCATCGAGTCCAACGACCTGATGCGGGAATCGGGCTACCGCAAGGTGTCCCCTTTCGCGGTGCCCATGGCCATGCCGAACGGCGCCGCCGCGGTGGTCGGGCTGGAGCTCGGTGCGCGAGCCAGCGTGATCACACCCGTCTCGGCGTGCGCTTCGGGATGCGAGGCGCTGGTCCACGCGTGGCGCTCGATCATTCTGGGGGAAGCCGACATGATCGTGGCGGGCGGTGTGGAAGGCCGCATCAACCCGCTGGCGGTGGCCGGATTCGCGATGATGCGGGCGTTGAGCACCCGGATCGACGAGCCCGAGCGCGCGTCGCGCCCGTTCGACCGTGACCGCGACGGTTTCGTCTTCGGCGAAGCCGCCGCGCTGTTCGTGCTGGAGTCCGAAGACCACGCGCGGGCGCGAGGCGCGAAGCCGATGGCTCGCCTGATGGGGGCAGGCCTGACCGCTGACGGCTACCACATGGTGCTCCCGCATCCGGAGGGCGCGGGGAACATTCGCGCGATGCGCCGCGCGCTGGAAACGGCAGGCGTGAGCGGCAAAGACATCGACCACGTCAACGCCCATGCGACGGCCACCTCGTTCGGCGACCTGGCGGAGGCCAAGGGGATCCGGGCGGCGGTGGGCGATCACCCCTCGGTCTACGCCCCCAAATCCGCACTGGGACATTCCGTAGGCGCGGTGGGCGCGGTCGAAGCCGCCTTGACCGTGCTCAGCGTGCGCGACGGTGTGGTGCCGCCCACCTTGAACCTCGACAACCAGGATCCCGAGATCGATCTCGACATCGTGCACGGCAGCGCGCGCACCCAGAACATCGAGTACGCGCTGAACAACTCGTACGGATTCGGCGGCCACAACGCGGCCGTGGTGTTCGGCCGCTGCTGACCGCGGCGACGCCCCATGCGCCCGCCACTCATGCGTGGCGAGCTCGCCCGCCGGAATCCTCGCCGCCGGTTCGACCGGCCCCGCGGCGCGTGCGTTTTCCACGGGCGATCTCCGTCGCGAGCGCGTCGAGCGGTTGAGCGAACTGACGCATCGGGTCCGCCAGCCCGGTCAGCCAAGCCCGGGCAGCCTCGATACCGGCGGGGTCGAGGGCGTACAGCCGTCGCGTGCCCTCGGCGCGGACGTGTACCAGCCCGGCGTCGCGGAGCACCTTGAGGTGCTGGGAGACGCCGGGCTGGGAGATCTTCGTGCGCTGTTGCACGGCGGCGACCAGCGCGCCCGCGGGCTGCTCTTCGGCCGCCACCATTTCGAGGAGAAACCGGCGGACCGGGTCGCCGAGCGCCTCGAAGATCTTCGCCGGGGATCGATCCATCAGGACTCGGCGCCGTCCTCCGGGACGACCGTATAGAAGTCGATCGTCCGCCGCGCCGCCGAGTTCGCGGCGTCCGGGTCGTCACCGTCACTCACGGCGGCCTCCGCCCAGCCGAGAGCCGCCATCCGGACGAACGTCAGGCCCTCGGGTGTGGTCGGGAAGGCCAGCCCCTCGGCCGGGTCCACCGGATCTCCGCTCGACAAGTGCAGCCCGAGGCCCATGAGGGCGAGATCCCAGCCGACGCCCACCGCACCCGGCCCGTATTGCGCCCAGAACTCGGGGACGACCGGCGCCTCGTGCAGCAACTCCAATTCGGTGCCGTCCGCGGTCGGCGCGAGAACGACGGTGAGCCAGGAGATCTGCGGTCCCATCTCCCAGGTCACGGCGAACCGCTCCGGCGCGTCGCACTGTTCGATGACGCCGTTGGCGTTGCCTTCGAGCTGATAGCGCCCGCCGACCCGCAGATCACCGCTGATCGGCAGGAACCAGCGCGGAATCCGATCGGCATCGGTGAGCGCGTCCCAGAGATCCGCTCGATCGGTCGGGTAGTTCCGGCGCGCGACAGCGATCCGAGTGGGTACGCCGTCGCGGGACCCGGTGCGGACCTCACGGGTCACGAGCCCGGCGATGGCGGCGGGATCGGTGAGCAACGCCATGACAACCTCCTTAATAATTTTTGACTTATATTAGCGGCCCGCGGCGTGACCGCAAGACCGATGCGGCGCCACCTCGCGGGACCGGACGCGCGCCGCCCCGATCAGTCGTCCGGAGACAACCCCGCGATCGCGCGCAGCGCGGAGATCATTCCCGCGACCGGGATGCCGGGATCGATCGACCGGAACAGACCCAGCCCCACGCCGAGGGCCAGCACGGCGACGGCGGCTTCGGCCCGGGGCATCGGGGTGTCGAGATCGTCCGTCGCGCGCAATGCGGCGCCGACCATGCCCACGATGTTGTCGAGCCGGGTCGCCAGCTCGGCGCGCAGGTGCTCGTCGCGCCGAGCGTGCACGCTGAACTCCAGTTCGAGATGCGTCCAGTCGGGCTCGCCGACCACCCGTTCGGCCCATTCCGTCATCCGGAGCAGTCGCTGCGCGGCCGTCGGCGCGGCGATGATCTCGGCGACCTCCGCCGCCCGCTCACCGTGAATTTCGTCGAGCACCGCCAGACACAACTCGTCTTTGGTGCGAAAGTTCGAATACACCGCCCCTTTGGTGAAACCGGCGGCTTTCGCGACCTTGTCCAGAGTCGTGGCCTGAAAACCGTCCTCCAGAAAAAGCCGCTTGGCGGTCGCGATCAAAACGGCGCGCGTCCGCGCCTGGCTCTGCGCCCGGGTCGGCCGGGAACGCCCCGCCCCCGCGAGCCGCCGACACTCATCGCTATTCCCGGACAATCTCGACCCCTTACAGATACTCTCAGTATCCGATTCTAGATGCCAGGGGTATCCCAATCGCAGGAAGGATCGCATCGTGAGGAGCCGCATACTCAGATTGGCCACAGCTTTGACGGGAACCCTCCTCGTGGCCGGGGGTGGGGCCGTCGCCGCCCCACACGCATGGACGGAACCTGCCGCGGAAACCGTCGCCGGCGACGATTTCTACATCCCTCCGGCGGCACTGGCGGGCGCACCGGGCTCCATCATCCGCGCCGAAGGGTCGCGGCTGGCGATCTCGGTCCCAGGCGCCCCGGGGCAGGTCCCCGCGACGTCGACGCGCATCATGTACACCAGCAGCGATACCCACGGTGCCCGTACAGCGGTGACGGGAACCTATCTGGAACCGTCCCAGCCGTGGACCGGTCCGGGCGAACGACCGCTGATCTCCTACGCGGTCGGCACCAAGGGGCAAGGCGATCAGTGCGCGCCGTCGAAATTGCTGGCGCAATTCATCCAATACCAGCCCCCGTTCGACGTAATCGTCGAATACGACGTACTGGCGATCTACACGCTGCTGGCCCGCGGCATGTCGGTGATGGTGACCGACTACCACGGTCTGGGCACACCGGATGTGCACGACTACCTCAACCGCAAATCTCAGGCCTACGCGGTCCTCGACGCCGCGCGCGCGGCGCTGCAATTGCCGGGCACCAGCCTGAATCCCGGATCGCCGGTCATTCTGTACGGATACTCCCAGGGCGGCATGGCCTCCGCGGGCGCGGCCGAACTGCAGCCGAGTTACGCCCCCGATCTGAACGTGCGGGGCGCCTACGTCGGCGGGCCGGTGGTGGATGACGAGTACTTCATCGCCTTCAACGACGGACGAGCCCCGCTCGGACCCGCCTTCGCGTGGATCCTCAACGGCATCGCCGCCAATTACCCCGAGACCCGGCCGGTGCTCGACGCCGAGCTCAACGACACCGGTAAGGCGATCATGCGCGAGTCGATGGACAAGTGCGCCGTGCCGCTGGGACTGGCCCAGCAGTTCCCGAATACCTCACAGTGGACCACCAGCGGGCAACCACTGACCGCGGTGATCGATCAGTCCCCGGTGTTGAAGGCGGCGTTCAACGACCAGCGGGTCGGCACGATGACCCCGGGAGTGCCCGTCCTCATCGCCTCGAACCAGGCCGACGAGGGCGCGCCGTACGTGCCCGTGCGCGAACTGGCCGCCGGATGGTGCGGCGGTGGCGCACCCGTCCAGCTGAATGCGAATGCCGAACTACCCAGCGTCATCACCGGGTTGCGGGTTACCCACGTGCTGGCGTTCTTCCCGTCGCTGGGAGCCTCGCAGGATTGGATGACCGAACGGCTCGCGGGCCAGCCCGCGCCGACCAACTGCGGAGCGCTGCCCTGATTTGCGAAAGCACGACCAACTCGGATACCGTCAGTATCTGAATCGGAGATTCGGCACGGCGCGCCGCGCACAGCGGTTCTGCTCGTAGTGCCGCGAGCTTCGTGCACCATGGTCGGCCGCGGTTCGGTTTCACGACCGAGCCGCGGCCGACTGCCCGCTCGGAGGAGCACAGGCGTCCGTGCGGCAGCTGGAGCGTCACCCCACGGTCTCCCGATACCCGGAGCCGATGCATTGATTTGCAGGAAATTTGCTGTTGATCTTCGCTAGCTGGGTCGAATCGGGACGGAAAGGTGCGGATGTCGGAGTTGACTCACCCCCGCCGACCTGAGCCACTCAGGTGCGCGCAACGGTGACACTCGGACATCCGGCACGAATCGACCCGCGTCCGATCCGGCAACTTCGACCGCCCGAGGGCCGGCTATCCAACCTCGGCTGTCGAAATTCGCAGCACTTCCAGGCAGTCGACGGCACAGCGGCGAACAAGCACACCGTTGCCTATCCCGTCCACGCCACGCCGAATCGAACAGGCGACACACGCGAGACGGGTCCCGAAAACCTCCGCACCGATCAGGCCTCGGACCGTGTGGGCATGATGAGGATTGCCCGCTCAGACAGCGGTTTCCACCGTTCACCACCACCTGGCGAACTTCCAGTTATCCTGGATTGGCGCGCATGGTTCAGGTGTTGTCCGCAGTCGGAACTGTCGGTTGAGTGTCGTCCTCACGGATCGGCGAGATGACTATGACGATCTTCGAGCACACGCGAGCCCGCGACCCCAAGCGGTATCTCTGGATTCTGGGTTTGATCGCCCCGGGTTGCGCACTGCTGCCTTCCACGTTGGTGGCACACACCGGACTGGAACTGTTCTGGTGGATCGGCCCGATCATCGTGCTGGTGGTGATCCCGTTGCTGGACTGGTTCATCGGCGACGACGGGAGCAACCCGCGCGACGAAGACTACGAAGCGCTGTCCAACGATCGTTATTACCGGTGGTGCACCTTTCTGTTCCTGCCGATGCAATTCATCGGCCTGCTCATCGCCGGCTATATGTGGGCCAGCCATGAGCTGAGCCTCGCCGACAAGCTCGGCTTGGCGGTCACCCTCGGCTTCGTCTCGGGTATCGGTATCAACGCCGCCCACGAACTCGGCCACCGCGCCGAACATCTCGAACGGTGGCTGGCCAAGATCGCGCTCGCGCAGTCCGGATACGGACATTTCTTCGTCGAGCACAACCGCGGCCACCACGTCCGCGTCGCCACGCCCGAGGACCCGGCCAGCGCCCGGTTCGGCGAATCGCTGTGGCAGTTCCTGCCGCGTACCATGACGGGCGGATTCCGGTCGGCACTGGCGCTGGAACGCACGCGCCTGGCCCGTAACGGCAAACGCTGGTTCAGTCCCGATAACCACTTGTTGCAGGCCTGGGCGATGAGCGCGGTGCTGTTCGGCGGCCTGATCGTGACCTTCGGCCCAGTCATCACGCCGTACCTCGCCCTCCAGGCGATCATCGGCGCGGGCCTGCTGGAAACCGTCAACTACGTCGAACACTACGGACTGCTGCGTACCCGCCGGCCGGACGGGCGTTACGCGCGCTGCTCGCCGCGCGACAGTTGGAACAGCGACCGCCTGGTCACCAACATCTTCCTGTTCCACCTCCAGCGCCACAGCGACCACCACGCCAACCCCGGCCGCCGCTATCAGACGCTGCGCAGCTGCGACGTGGCGCCGCAACTGCCCGCCGGCTACGCCACCATGGTCGTGCTCGCCGCGATCCCCCCGCTGTGGCGGGCGGTCATGGACCCCCGCGTCCTCGCCCACTACAACGGCGACATGACGCTCATCAACCTCAAGCTCCGCAGACGCAGACTACCGCTGCCCATCCGGCACCCGCGCGATGACGTGCGATGGGCCGCGGACCCCGGCACGCACGGCATGAGCCCGTCGACCGGCGACGACGACCTGTTCCCAACGGAGGCGAATCGCTGATGCGGCCGCCCGGCGGGCGAGGGTACGGATTCAGTGCGGCCGGGGCGGGCGCCGAGCGTCGGGTTTGAGACAGGTGAACTGCATGACGTCGGTATGCCCGCGGCGGAAGTACTCGGCGGAACCGGTCAGATACCGGATATAGGCGTTGTAGGTGTCCCGCCCGGCGAGCTGGACCGCCCGGTCCCGGTTCTCGTGGAGGGCGTCGGCCCAGCAGTCCAGTGTCGTGGTGTAGTGCGGTCCCAGTGCCTGGATGTCGGCGACGGTGAATCCGGCGTCCTCGGCGTATTCGGTGACCCCTTTGGGATGATGACCGGTCGGCAGCGGAAGCTCGCCGCCGGGGAAGATGGTCTCGCGCAGAAATCGCAAGAACGCGAAGTCGTCGCTGGTGATCTGAGTACCGTGTGCTCGCAGATGTTCACGGCTGTAGCTGACCACGGTCTGCAACAGCAGCACCCCGTCGGAGGGCATGATCCCATAGGCGAAATCGAAGAACTCTCCGTAGCGGTCCACCGGCAGGTGTTCCAGCGCTCCGATGCAGACGATCCGGTCGGCGCGCCGGTCGAAGTCCTCCCAGCCCTGCACGCGCACCCCACCGTACGGACGGCCCCGGATCAGCCGGTCGACGAGCATATCCCGCACGTATCGGTACTGGTTACGGCTGCGGGTCAGCCCTATCGTGTTCACCCCGTAGGTGTCCATGGCGCGCAGCATGGTGGAGCCCCAGCCACAACCGACGTCCAGCAGGGCCATTCCCGGCTGTAGATCGCACTTGGCCAAGGCCAGGTCGATCTTCGCCGTCTGGGCTTTTTCCAGGGTGTCGTCGGGGTGGGACCAGAAAGCACAGCTGTAGGTGCGGGTCGGGTCGAGGAAGAGCCCGAAGAACTCGTCCGGCAACTCCTCGCGGGAGAGCACCTCGTGGTAGAGGGGGGCGCGAACACTCATGATGGCGGATCTTTCGCACGAACCGGCACTGCTGTTCAGCGGAAGCCACCGGGCGGCTTCCGGCCGGGTACGAACCACGATGTGAACGCACCGACCACGCGCTGCCGACGGGGACGACCACGCTGTTTCGCCGTGGCCGGCCTCGGCCGACACCTCTTCACGCTACCTCGCTCCACCAGAACACGCCCTACAACGGTCCATCTCGGCAAACTCGAGGCCAATCGCGGCTCGCCCGACTCCCTGGGCCGGATCGGGCGGCAAGGCAGCGCGCGGGCCTCGACCGGCAGCCAGATGCGGATGCCGGTGCGCTGTCGGACAAGGTGACCTTCACGTGCTGCAAGCTGGTATCCGGGCCGCTGCCACCGCAGCCGCGGCTGTGCACATGCCGCGCGAGGTTGTCAGGCCTGCTCGTACTGCGCGCGGGTGTCGGGCTGTTCCACTCGCGACATCGGAAAGATGCCCAGTTGCCGTGCGAGTTCGGTGACCAATGACGCGCCGTGCCCGGCCGCGGCGGTGCCGAAGACGAATCGGTCGGGGCGCAGCACGAGGACACCGCCGGGACGCAGTCCGGCCTTGCCGAACCAGCGGGTCAGAGTGCCGGTGTGGTCTTCGATGTCGGTCACGTCGTCGCGGCCGTCGCCCGGTTTGCCCTGCGGGCGTCCACCGAGCGGATACACGGTGACGAAGGCGGCGTCGAGACCACGCAGGAATGCCAATTCCTCCGGCCCGAAGGCCCGGCGCGGATCGGTGCCGTAGCCCAAGACCGCGAATCCGATGCCCAAAGCCTCGTCCAAGCGCCGGTGACGTCCGTTGTAGTCGCGGATGTCCGGTTGTGGGGCAAGGGTTCCCTCGATACCACGCAGCACGCGCCGGGGCAGACCGAGATAGGCGCCGCGACGGAAGCGCGGCCGCGGTTTCATTTTCGCGCCGCGGATCCAGCCGCCGAGCCCCGGCACCCGCAGCGCGGTGGTGAGCCCGATGTCCCTGGCCGCCGCGAGCAGCCTGTTGTCGAGCGAGACGATCTGCTTGTTCAACACCGACAGATCGATCATCGCCTTCGCGTGCGGCCTCCGCTCGGACTCGTAGCTGTCCAGGATGTCCAGCGCCGCACCGTGTTCGATGATCGCGGTCAGCTTCCAGGACAGGTTGTCCGCATCGCGCACTCCGGAATTCATGCCTTGACCGATGAACTGCGGGGTCATGTGCGCGGCGTCCCCCGCGACGAGGATCCGCCCGTCGCGCCAGCGATCGGCGACAACCGCGTTGAAGGTGTAGACGAGTTTGCGCAGCACCTCCACTTCGTCCGGGTCGACGAAGCGTGCGATGTAGCGGCGTACGGTCTGCGGGTCCTCCATCTCCTCTTTGGTCTGGGATTCCGACAGCATGAACTCGAACCGGTGATGCCGGTCCGGCTGCGGGCAGGACACGATCGGCAGTTCCGGGTCGCACACGAAGTTGAAATACGGCAGATGCCGGAACGCATCGACACCGGCACGGGCTCTCAGATCGACGACCAGCCACCGTTCCGGAAAACTGGTGCCGGACATCTCGATACCGAGCTTGGTGCGCACCACGCTCCGCCCGCCGTCGCAGCCGACCAGGAACTTCGCCCGCACCCGTTCGGCCGTGCGCGGATCGGTGTCCGCCGGGTGCTTGCCGTAGCCCGTGCCCCGGCATTCGGCGTGCTCGACGTGCACGCCGTCGGCATCCTGGTCGAAGTCGACCACCTCGCGACCGCGCCGCACGGTGACGTGCGGATAGCGGTCGAGTGTCCGTTCGAGCGTGTTCTCCAGATACGGCTGGTACAGGAAGTTGACCACGGGCCAGCCCAGCGGCCGGTCGGTCTGATGGAACTGCGCCAGCACCGAGCCGTCCCCGCGCACCCACTGCACGGTCGAATCGACGTTCATGTCCGCCGCCAATTCCTCTGCGGCACCGGCTGTCTGGAAGACCCGCATGCCTTCGTCATCGGTGTAGACCGCGCGGGCCAACCCGTAGTACTCCGGCTCCCGTTCCAGCACCAGCACTCGCACCCCTCGCCGTCCCAGCAGGTTGGCCAGGGTCAAACCGGTCGGGCCGAGGCCGACCACCACCACATCGACATCGAGGGCGCTCATCGCGACAGTCCTCCCGTCAGTTCGGCGACAGTGGGTTCCGGAGTCCTGATGGTCCGCAGGGCTTGCCGGAACTGGGCGAACTTGTCCAGCACCGTCTCCCCCACCGCGGTGTGGCCCCAGATGCTGATGCCCCGATAGGTGCTCGGTTCCCAGGTCGATTCCAGTTCCGGGCCGATCACCACCGGATTCCAGCCGACCTCCAGCTCGAAACCGGACGGCGTCACGCAATAGAACGACAATTCGCGATCGTTGGTGTGCTGGCCGACCGACCACGCCATCCGGAAACCCAGATCGGTGACCCTGCCGAATGCTGCCAGCATGTCCTCCAGGCTCGCGGACTGGATATTGATGTGCTGCACCCGGGTCCGCAGCGGATCGATCTTCATCCCGCGCATGTTCG
This sequence comes from Nocardia sp. NPDC004718, assembly GCF_053601535.1. Lineage (NCBI taxonomy): Bacteria > Bacillati > Actinomycetota > Actinomycetes > Mycobacteriales > Nocardiaceae > Nocardia > Nocardia sp. NPDC004718. The sequence continues at coordinate 100,140 of NZ_JBSGCA010000021.1, read as the reverse complement.
CGATCGCGATCGAATGGTGACGCTCGTTCACTCGCAAGAACCGGATCTTCATCGTCAAGCCGGAGATGTTCTCGTCGATATAGTCCGTCAACCGCGCGTCGAACACCGTGTCGTAGTAGCAGCGCATCGACTCCGGTTCACGGGAGACGATCGCCACGTGGCCCATCCCCGCCTCCCCGGTGACCCAGCCGGAACTGAGCATCCGCAAGGGTTCCGGACCGGTCACCGGCGTTGTGAAGATTTCGGTGGCGATGCCCTTGGGGCCGGGGAAGCGCCACAGGCGCTGTACACCGCGAGCGGCCGCCTGCTCGGCGGTGCCTTCCTCGATCGGCACGCCGCGGTCGCCGACCCGGGCAAGGATGCGGTCGAAGGTCTCGTGGTCGTCCACCTGCCAGCCCAGCGCGGTGACGTCCTCTGCCGTGCCGTGCCGGACGAGGAAGCGGCAGGCGTGGTCGTCCAGACGGAAGCGCAACACATCGGTGTCCAGTTCATCGACGTGCATCCCGATGGCCAACCCGCCGAACCGGCGCCAGTCGGCCAGTCGCCGCGAATGCACGACGACATAGCCCAGATGCACCGCGCCGAACACCGACCCATCGGTTGCAAGGCCCGTGCGCTCGCTCATCACGCCGCTCCCAGGAACGCGACGGCCAGCTCGTTGAACAGCTCCGCACGCTCCCACTGCACCCAGTGGCCGGTCTTCGCCGCCAGGTACAGATCGCAGTTCGGCATCCGCTCGGCGAGCATGCGCCCACCGTCGGGCCGGTTCACCTTGTCCTCGGCGCCCCAGATCACCAGCGTCGGATTGCGCACGTCCGACAACCGGGCGTCGCGGGTGAAGTCCATCCGCCACAGCGTTCGCAATGCCGACGGTCCCGAGGGACGCCGCAAGGGTGGATCGGCGAGCACGTCGGGATCGAGACTGGCCCGATAACGGTCGTCGATGATCTCCTCGGTGACACCGCTGGCATCGTGAACCAGATACTCGCGGATGAACTCGGCCAGCTTGGCCCGGCTCGGGCCGTCACCGCCGTAATAGGACAGCAGCGACTGCAAGCCTTTGGTCGGCAACGCGCGCGTGGTGCCCACCCCACCGGGGCCCATGAGGATCAGCTTCCGCACCTTCTCGGGTCGGTCCATGGCCAACCGCAACGCCGCCGCTCCCCCATAGGAGTTGCCGATCAGGTGCGCCGAGTCGATATCGAGAGCGTCGAGCAACCCACCGACCGCCGCGGCCAAGTCGCCGAACGGATCGGACTGGTCGATGCGCTTGGTCGAGCGCCCGTAGCCGGGCATGTCCGGAACGATCACCCGGAAACGCCGGGCCAGCGCCTCGATGTTGCGGGAGTAGTTCGACCTGCCGCCGGCTCCAGGTCCGCCCCCGTGCAAGAGCACCACGGCGGCGCCCGCGCCGGCTTCGCTGTAGAAGATGTCTCGATTGCCGACCCGGATCATCCGCCCGGTCTCGGCGGCACTGCCGGTTGTCATCACTACCTCCCAGATCGTGGATCTGATGTAATCATCAGTTATGTAGAAATAGTCTGTCAAGCAAAGATGATGAAATCATCAGAATTGCTTGCACAACGCCCCGGGAGTGCGCCAGAGTGAGGGTCCGGACCTCTTCGAGCCCGGTGCGCCCGGAGAAAGGACTGGTAGAACCCCATGAATCGCATCGACGTGCATCAGCACCTGATCCCGCCGGACTATGCCGAAGCGCTGCGGGCGCACGGCGTGACCGCCCCGGGCGGGCGTGCACTGCCCGAGTGGAGTCCCGGGGCGGCGCGTGCATCGATGACGCGGGCCGGGATCGCTTCGGCGGTGCTGTCGGTGTCGACGCCCGGCACCACCTTCCTGGCCGACCCGGCACAGGCGGCCGCACTCGCCCGCTCGGTCAACGACTACACCGCCGCGCTGGCACAGGCCGAACCCGGCCGGTTCGGGTTCTTCGCCACCCTCGCCATGCCCGACGTCACCGCGGCCGCCGACGAGGCTCGACGCGCCCTCGACGACCTGCACGCCGACGGCGTCGTGCTGCTCGGCAACGCGGCGGGGACCTATCTGGGCGAGGACGGGCAGGACGACCTCTTCCGGGTGCTGGACCGGCGATCGGCCGTCGCGTTCGTCCACCCCGCGGACCTGCCCGCGCCCGCCGTGCCGGGCGTCGCGCCATTCGCGGCGGATTTCCTACTGGACACCACCCGCGCGGCGTACCTGCTCGTGCGCAATGGCATTCGGCGGCGGTATCCCAACATCCGCTTCGTCCTCGCCCACGCCGGCGGGTTCGTCCCCTACGCCGCACACCGCATGGCACTGGCCATCTTCAACGACACCGGGCGCAGCCCGCTGGACATCCTGGACGACTTCGCCGGGTTCTATTTCGATACCGCGTTGTCAGCGAGCGCAGCGGCACTGCCGTCCCTGCTCGCGTTCGCCGAACCCGGGCACGTGCTCTACGGCAGCGACTGGCCCTTCGCACCCGAACCCGCCGTGCACTATTTCAACGCCGGGCTCGCCACCTTTCCCGGATGTGACGACAGCACGCGGCGAAACATTCAGCGCGACAATGCCATCGCGCTCTTCCCGCGCTTCGGCGCGACCGCACCGGCGCCGGTGCCACCGCTGCTGGCCAGGGCACGGGCGAACCTTCGGCGCAAGCTCTTCCGCAGCGTGGCGCGGGCGATCGCCCGGCGCTGAACCCGGCCTTCGGGGTCGGCCGTCGCACCGATCCCTCGGCGGCGGATCACGGAAGGCGCGTGCCGCTCCGGGCGTCGGGTGTCAACCGCGAAGTCGTTCGAATTCCGTCGCACAGTGGGCGGAGAAAACCGTCACCGCGTCGCCGTTGTCGCGGACGAGTTCCCGTAGCCGCTGCTGATTCTCGATGCGGGACTGTCGCCGAGTGTCCACATACCACTGGAAGATTCGCGCGCCCAACGGCATCGACGGCTTCGCACGCATCTGCCCGTGATAGGTGTACGCGTCACCGGCGTGCAACAGCCAGCCGTTTCCGGTGTCGACGGCGACGCCGACATGACCGTGCGTGTGTCCGGCCAGCGGAACCATCAGAATTTCCGGCGACAGCCCCCGCAGTTCACGCACCGCCTGGAACCCGAACCAGCGCTCCGCGTCGCTGTCGGTTTCGTCGTACACCGACCACTCGGGTCCGTGCTCGAATTGCACCGGCCGATATCGCAACTTCTCGCGCCTGCCGAAGGGGCCCGCGACGGCATCGAGTTCCGCTCGGTGCACATGCACGGTGGCCTGCGGGAAATCGGCGAGGCCACCGGCGTGATCGAGATCGAGGTGCGTGACGATGACGTCGCGGACGTCGTCGCGGGAAAAGCCCAGCGCCTCGACCTGCCGTGCGATCGGCTGGTCGAGAACCGGATTCGATTGCCGTATGAGTTGACGCCCCACCCAGGCATCCGGCCGGGACAGCGCCTGCTCGCCGTAACCCGTGTCGACCAGGACCAATCCAGCGGAGTGCTCGATCAGCAAACAGTGGCAAGCTCCGGCGGCCGTCCGCCGAAACCCCGGCCGGCCGTCGAACAAACGGCCTCCGAAGGGACGAGTTCCCCCTGCATCCAGATGATGGACACGCACCAGTCCGCTCCTATCCGCGCCGTCCGGCCAGCCACGCTACACGCTGACGCTTCCGGACGCGAAAGATACTGGCGGAGCTCGTAATATCAAGTGCGCGAACGGATTCGACCGGGAGCCCATGCGGCGGGAGCACGAGAGCACTCCCGCCGCGGACTTCGTCAGGCGATCTTCAAGGTGCCTCCGTCGATGACGTAGTCCGCACCGACGATATTGGCGGCTTTCGGTGACGCGAGGAAGGCGACGAGAGCGGCGACCTCCTCCGGCTCGCTGATCCGGCCGGAGGCGATGCCGAACTGCTCGGGCACGGCCGCGAGCAGTTCTTCCTGCGAAACCCCCTGCGCGGCAGCAAACTTGGCGCCGACGCCATCGGGTCCACGCCACAGCGGCGTGCCGACCACACCGGGAGAGACGGTGTTGACCCGCACTCCGCGCGGCCCGAACTCCTCGCTGAGCCGCTTGGTGAGCGCGGTCAACGCGGCCTTGGCCTCGCTGTAACCGACCGGGCCCGCGGCAGGCAGATGCTTGTTGATCGATGAGATGGTGACGATCGAGCCGCGCCGTTCCAGCAGGCTGGGCAGGGCCGCACGGGTGACCCAGATCGCGCTGAACAGATTCAGGTCGAACAACTCGCGCCACTGCGCGTCCTCGACCTCGAGGAATCCGCCCAACTCCAGGCGCGCGGCGTTCACCGCGCCGACGTTGTTGATCACGATATCGACGCCGCCCAGTTCTTCGAGGGCGGCATCGATCAACCGAGTCGCCCCCTCGGAAGTGGAGAGGTCGACGGGAACGGCCGCGACACTGGCCTTTTCGAGCTCGGGGGTGATGGTGCGCGCGGCGCCGACCACCCGGACACCTTCGGCGGTCAACGCCTCCGCCACCGCGAGGCCGATGCCGCGACCGGCGCCGGTGACGACGGCGGTCTTGCCGGACAGTTCGAGATCCATGAGGGAACCTTTCTTTCTTGAACTACAGGTCAATAATGTGGGCAGCAAGCGGGCCGACGGCGGGCGTCGGAATTCAGAGGCTGGTCAAAGCGGTATCGATGACACGATGCAACGTGGGCGCATCGTAGGTCTTGGCCATCACTCGCAGGCCGACGATGGTGTTCATCAAGAATTCGGCCGCCGCCCGGGGGTCGGCCTCGGCGCGTACGTCACCGTCGCGCCGTCCCCGATCGATGCGAGCCTCCAACGCTCCGATCACACGGTCCTGCATGGCGCGGACCGCGCGGGTGATCTCCGGGTCGTGTCCGCCCAGTTCCATGGCGGTGTTCACCGCCAAGCACCCGCGCCGAACCGGCTGGGCCAGGTCGGCATCCACCAGACCGCACAGGAACGTGGCCAGACAGTCGCGAGTGGAACCCGGGCGGGACAGGATCTCGGCGGCCAGCTCGGCACCGAGCCGGTCGTAGCGATCCAAAGCCTGGTCGAACAACGCGCGTTTGCTACCGAAAGCGTGGTAGAGACTCCCCTTGCCGACCCCGGTGGCCTCGGCCAGCTGAGCGGGCGAGGTGTTGGCGTACCCATGGGTCCAGAACGCCTCCATGGCCCGCTCCACCACTGTGTCGGGGTCGAAGTTGCGCGGCCTGCCCATGATCCGAACCGTAATAGTTTTCGACCGGCAGGTCAAGAAAGTGTGTGATTCGGCGCCTCTCCGGCGCGCATGCCGGGCAATCGGCCATGAGATCGGGGCGATCCTAAAGCTTCCGATCGGTTCGTCGCGGCTCGATACTTCCGGCATGCATGCGACGACCACCGGCGGCCGGATCAGGCCGCACGGCGGTGCTGGACAGGTGCCGAGTTGAGGCACTCACCGCAATCCCCGGTGACCCACCCACCGGTCATCCGTGATCGGGCTGCCGCTCTCTGGTGTTGTCTGGGGGCGGGCTTCGCGACGCTGCTCGACTCCGCGGCGGTCGCTTTCACGGCGCCGGACGTGCGGTCGACGCTCGATCTGGCGAACTCGGACGTGCAGTGGTACCTGGCGTCGTACTCGCTGACCTTCGGCCTCGGGCTCGCCCCCGCCGGGCGGCTCGGCGACGCGTACGGCCGCCGCAACCTGTTCGTCGCCGGACTCGGGCTGTTCCTCGTGGGCGCCGTCGGCTCCGCGTTCGCCCCGGGCGCGTGGCCGCTGATCGCGGGCCGGTTGGTGCAGGGCTTCGGCGCGGGGGTGATCAGCGCGCAGGTGCTCGGCGTCATCCAGGACGTCTTCACCGGAGCCGCCCGCCTGCGCGCTCTCGCGGCGTACACCACCGCGGGCGCGCTGGCCGCGATCGCCGGGCCGGTCCTCGCCGGGACGGCACTCTGGGTGCTGCCGCCGGATCTGGGCTGGCGCGCCGTGCTGGTGCTGCCCGTGCCGTTCACACTCGCGACGGTCGCGCTCGGCCTCCGCGGGCTCCCTCGCGACGTCCGTGCGCGCCGCTCGACCGATCTGGACCTCCCTGGGATCGCGGCGCTCGGGCTGCTCGTCGTCATCGTGACGATCCCCGTCATCGATCCAGGTCTCCCCGCCCCAGCGGTCGCCGCCATCGTCGTCGCGAGCGGACTTCTCGTCACCGGACTGGCCATCTGGGAGCGCGCATACGCCCGCCGCGGCCGTCTGCCGCTGTTCGCGCCGCCCTTGATGCGTTCCCGGGGCTACGTCACGGGAAATGTGGTGGCGCTGCTGTGGTTCGGATCGATGCTCGCGTTCACCACGGTGAAGACGGTGTACTTCCTCCAGGTCCACAAGATCCCCGCGCTGGTGGTCGCGCTGGCACTGATTCCCTCCGCGCTGGCCCGGATCTTCGCGGCGCGTTGGGGGCAACGGCTTTTCGCGGTGCACGGGTCCGTGGTCGTCGCCTACGGCCTCGTCGCCCAAACCGCCTGCATGGCGGCGACCGCCGCCACGACACTGTTCCTGGACGGGTGGATTCTGTTCCTCGTGCTGGCCGCGATCCAAGTCGCCTGCGGTCTCACCAGCGGTGTGGTGGAGCCGCCGCTGCGGGCGGTGACGCTTGCGTTCTCGCCCTCGTCGTTGCACGGGGTGGCCGCATCCTTCCTGCAGTTGACGCAGCGGCTTTCGGCCACGTTCTGCATCGCGCTCACGACCGGCGTACTACTGGCGTTCGGTGGAACCGCGTCGTCGGCGTCACTCGGCTGGGCGGTGCTGCTGTGCTTCGCGGCCTCGGCCCTGGCGACGGTGGCGGCGTTCGCGCCCGACTTCCGCACCGGTGCGAATACGCCGCAGACACTGCAGGTTTCGACACACGCGCGATGACCCGCCCAGTCTTCCCCGCGGGTGGATGAATCGGAATCGCGGTGAGCGCAACCCGTGTCGGGTGATCGTGCGCCTCGCTAACGTTCTCTCGTCGGACGCTGTTGTGGAGGAGTGCGCGGTGACCACTGATTCGATTGTCGACGTCGATACCTCGCTACACCCGCTCGACGACCCGGTGCGGGCGTCGCTGCGTCGCGAACACCGCCGGTTCGCCGGCTGGGTGGGCCGGATCGGCCGCTACGACCCTGAGGTCGCCAGGTTCGTCGGCCACCCGCCGGTGCTGGACGAACGAGACTGGGCCGACCTGGCGACACTTCTCGGGCCGGGCGGCAGCACCGCGTTGCGCGGCTACGGCCACGTTCCGCCCGACGGCTGGACGGTCCTGAACCGAATGGACTCGGTACAGATGGACGGCACCGCCCTGCGCGTCGCCCACGACCCGGAACTGGAACGGCTCACCGCGGCGGACGTGCCCGAGATCCTCGAGCTGATCGCTCGCACCCAACCCGGCCCATTCGCGCCGCGCACCATCGAGATGGGCACCTATCTGGGCCTGCGGGTCGACGGCAGACTGGTGGCGATGGCCGGAGAGCGCATGCACCCGCCGGGCTGGACCGAGATCAGCGCCGTGTGCACCGACGGCGGCTTCCGTGGCCGGGGATTCGCCACGCGCCTGGTCCGCGCGGTCGGCGCGGGCATCCGCGCGCGGGGTGAAACACCGTTTCTGCACGCTTCCGCCGGCAATACGTCGGCGATCCATTTGTACGAGACGCTGGGATTCACGCTGCGCAAACGTTCGAAATTGACTGTTGTGCAGGCCCCTGCGCAGTCGTCGCCCACGAGTGTCATGGTTTGACCCACCACGTCGGGGGCGATCAGTTCACGCGTTTGTCAGAGATGCTCGACAAATATTCATGCCCGGGCAGAACGTCGCGGATGCGAATGGCTCGCGGCGCATGGCTGTCTCGAATTGCTCGCGCTGCGAAGGACGACAGACCTGGGTATGCTCCCCTCGTTAGTCGAATTACGCTGCGGTCGAACACTTTTGGCAGACCGGTCGGTATGACGGCCGGGTTGGGCCGTGGCGCCGAATACCGGCGGCGTAAGCAGGGGAGTTCAGAAATGCCGAGGTGGCATCGGGTACACGGATCGTCAGGATGCACGATCCGATCGGCAGGCCTGCGACTATTTTCACCCGCTGCGTGTCGTCGGTCTCTCGCACACGCTTTCCTTCGGTAGCCGACCCGGCTATTCCGCGCAGGGCCGGATTCGCGTACGCCAGAGAAGTCGTGCGGATTCCGCTCTCGATCGTGCATTTCCTTTCCAGGAGCCTGTCTTGACTGATCCCTCGTCTCTTGCGCTGTCCTTCGATCGCCACGGTGCGCGCGGGTGAAGCTGTATTCGAACGAGTTCGCGGCCGACCCGCACACCGCATACCGGCGGATGCGCAGCGATCACGGTCCGCTCGTCCCGGTCGAAGTAGCGCCGGAGGTGCCCGCGACATTGATCATCGATTACCGCACGGCATTGGACGTGCTCACCGATGCCGTGCATTTCTCGGCCGATCCCAGCGAATGGGAACAGAACGTGCCGGAAGGATGTCCGGTGCCGTGGGCGATGCGCTGGCGGCCGGACGCGTCGCGGACGGCGGGAGAGGAGCATGCTCGCTACCGGAACGCCGTCACCGGCAGCCTCGATCGCATCGACCTGCACGCGCTGCGCGACATCGTGGAACACACCGCGCTGTCGCTGATCAACGGTTTCTGCGCTGCCGGTTCGGCGGATCTGCTCAGCCAGTATGCGATCCCGCTCACCGTCAGGGTGCTGGAAGAGGTATTGGGATTCCCGCCGGAGGTCCGGCAGAACGCCTACACGGCGATGATGAGCCTGCGCGACGCCGCCGACGCGGCCTCGGCGGAGGCGAGCCACCGAACGCTCGCCGCGGCGATGCTCGAGGTGATCTCGGCCAAACGCGCGGCGCCCGCGGCGGATGTGGCGTCCTGGCTGGTACAACATCCGGCTCGGTTGAGCGAAACCGAACTCGTGCAGCAGATGGCATCGTTGTACATCACGGGCGCCGAACCGACGTGGAACCTCATCGCGGTCACCGTGCTGTTGCTGGTGACCGATGAACGATTCGGCGGCGAACTGCTCGGCGGAGCGCTGTCCACCAGGGACGCCATCGACGAGGTGCTGTTCACCGATCCTCCCACGGCGAATTCCTGCGTGCGATACCCGAACCAGCCGCAGATCGTCGGGAATGTGTGGCTGCCCCAGCACCAACCGGTGTTGATCGGTTTGGCGGCGTGCAACAACGATCCCGCGGCGGTGGCAGGCGAACGCCAGGGCAACCGTTCGCACCTGGCCTGGGGCGCCGGGCCGCACACCTGTCCGGCCCAGTCGGTCGCCATGGTCATCGTCCAGGAAGCGCTCGACCAACTGCTGGACGCCCTTCCGGAGATCCGGCTGTCGGTGCCCGCCGACGAACTGGAGTGGCTGCCGAGCTCTTTCCACCGCGCACCGGCGGCCGTTCCGGTGACCTTTCCGGCATCTCCGCCCCTGGCGTTCGTTTGACAGCGATGGAGCGGCTTGCGTTGCGAGGCAACACACCTCGGACTGTCCACCGAGCGTCTAAAACAATTAGCCATTTGTAAAATAGTGACCTAATCTGGGTATGTGGCGACACACCGCACACCTGATCCCGCTCACCGCGTCCGCGACGCCGAACGCACCAAACGCTGCCTGCTCGAGGCCGCCTTGGAGGAGTTCGCCGCCAAGGGCTATGCCGGTGCCCGGGTAGGTGACATCGCTCAGCGGGCCGGTGTCAACAAGCAGTTGATCACCTACTACTTCGGCGGCAAGGAAGGTCTCTACCGGGCGCTCCAGCAGAACTGGCTGGAGCGTGAGGCCGCCTTCAGCGATCCGGCGCTGCCGTTGGCGGAGGCGGTCACGAACTATCTCCGCCACGGTCTGCGCGACCCCCGCGGCATCCGCTTGCTCATGTGGCGGGGATTGTCCGATGCCGCGCCGACCGGTACGCACCCGATCTCCGAGACCGACATCGCCGAGACCAGGCGCAGGCAAGAGCGCGGCGAGGTCGCCGCCGACATCGACCCGGCCGCGTTCCAGCTCGCGGTGATGGGGATGGTCATCGCCCCGCTGCTGCTGCCGGCCCAGGTTCGCGAACTGTTCGGCGTGGAGGCCCAGACCGCCGAATTCGAGCAGCGCTACGGCGAACAGTTGCGCCGCATTCTCGCCCATCTCACCGATTCCCGTTCCGAAGGAGATATTTCATGACCTACCTCGTCACCGGCGTTCGCGGCATCGTCGGCCGGACCGTCGTCGACCAGCTGCGCGCGGCCGGAAAACCGGTGCGCGCGGCCAGCTCTCGCCCCGCCGAGACCACCGTGCCGGACGATGTCGAACTCGTCGGACTCGACCTGACCGATCCGGAATCGGTCACCGCCGCGCTCGCGGGTGTGGACAAGGTCTTCTGCTACGCCGCCGAGGAAGGCATCGGCAACTTCATCGACGCCGCCGAGGCCGCCGGCGTCGCCCACGTCGTGCTGCTGTCGTCCATCGCGGCGGAGAGCGACCAGAACCCCATCGGCGCAAGGCATCTCGCGGTCGAGAACCCGCTGCGCGCATCCGGCCTGCCGCTGACCGTCCTGCGGCCGGGAGCCTTCGCCGCCAACGCCCGCACCTGGTTTCCCACCATCAAAGCCGAGCGCGTCGTCCGCGTCCCCTTCCCCGACCTGCACCTGACCCCCATCCACGAGGCCGATATCGCCGACGCGGCCATCGCGGCGCTCGACGACTCCTCCCACGCGGGCAAGACCTACCCGCTCACCGGCCCGGAATCCCTGTCGCACCACCAGCAGGTCGCCGCCATCGCCGCCGCCCTGGGCGAGCCGGTCCAACTGATCGAACTGACCTATGAGGAAGCAGCCGACGTCTACTACCGCCCCGTCCTCGACATGTGGGCGAAGGCCGGCTCGGAACCGAGCCCGGTCGGCCCCACTTCCGAGTCGGTCACCGGCACACCCGCCCGCACCTTCGCCCAATGGGCCGTAGACCACGTGGACGACTACCGCTGACCACCCCCATCCCCGACCGGCGATCCACCCCGGCCAGCCCAACACTTCACCCCCCTCTGACCAGCCGATTAGCACCCCTCCAGCCTCGTGCGGTAATCTCTTCGAGCGCCCGCACAGCGGACGCAACGGGCTGTGGCGCAGTTTGGTAGCGCACTTGACTGGGGGTCAAGTGGTCGCAGGTTCAAATCCTGTCAGCCCGACAACGAAAACCCCTTCCGACCAGCGTCGGAAGGGGCTTTCTCGTTCAGTGGAGAGGCGCCGGGATTCGACCCATCTCACAGAAATCTCACGTTTTCGGGCTCTCCCCGCGCGCCCAGGCCTCCAGAACGGCACGGTTGTCGGGCACGGTCTCGGGCACGTCGATGTAGTGCGTCTTGGCGACCTCGCGGGTGTTGCCGAGCTGGCGGGCCGCGCGTTTGGGGTCGTCGAAGGCATGATCGACGGACCCGGCCGACGGTGTCGAGCACGGCGGCGGTGTGAGTGTCCTGATGGGTATCGACTCCGCCGGCGACCTCGCCCGACGCGGTGTGTTGGTGTGTAATGGAGCGCATCGTCGTCCTGTTACTCGTCAACTGGGCAGGGCGGCACGCACCAGCCGGGCACGCGGACAAGACAGAGATGGGGCCTCTGGCCAGGCTCCTATGAAGTGACAACGCCACACCCAGTGAGTGCACACGAGCACCTCCCGCCCAGGCGCCGACAAATCCCGTTGAAGACCCCAAGTCAGTCAGTCGATGGGTCAGACCCCGGCGGGAGGTACCCACCCACATCCTCTCTGTCAGTCGAACAGTCGCCCCAGCAGTGCGCCCTGACCAGATTGCAAGATGTGCGCAGCCTCCAGCGGTATCCAGAAGCATTCGAAGTGGGTAGGCTCGCCTTGACCGTCATGGTCTTCCTGACTGCTCCAGCGTTCGGGCGCGGCCTCGCACAACTCCAGCTGGAATACGTGCCTCTGCTGCAACTCCCACCGATACGGCGAGATGTCGTAAGAGTATTCGCCCAGCTTGCGGACAACTCTGAACTCGGTCAGTCCTGTCTCCTCGCGGGCCTCGCGCAGCGCGGCGTCCTCCGGCGATTCACCGCGACGGATACTGCCCGCGGGGACCTGGATACCGACCTCCTCGTAGGAGAACTCAGTGTGACGGAAAACCAGCAGCTTGCCGTCGCGCACGATGTAGACCAGCACTTTATCCTTGCTGACCTTTTCGGGCATCGGAGTAGTCCTCTCTGAAGAGTAGGTGGGATGAAACAGGTGACATGCACAGGCGATGAAGCCGACCAGCCCAGTGAGGGTCGGCTTGCAAGTAAACTGGTCGAAGTCTCTCACGTCGGCTCGAGGCGACGTTACGATTCCGTGTGGTTGCTCAGTACCAATCAGGTTGCACTCCACTGTATTCCAAATTCGGCGCAGCGCGACTCATCACGCGCCGGAGCCGGGATGGTTGTCAGCGGCCAGTTGGAACTCCATACGCACACCCCGAAGGTCTTCTGCTCGGTCATGGGGACAGGGCCGCCGCGGTCCACCAACGAACCACCTACTGGATTCTCCGTGGTGGGTTCCGTGGTCGGCACGGATGGCATCGGGGTGGCCCGTTCCTATCGTTATGGACATGGAAATCACCACGAAGACCAGCACCGACATCACCATCGAACTCGAAGTGGCCGACCCCCGAGCAGCCGCCGCGATCTACGAGTCCGCCTTCGGGCTCGGTGACCGGATCGGGTTCCGCGCCTCGCAGACACCCAGCACCGGATTCCGCGGATTCCTGCTGTCGCTGGTCGTCTCCCAGCCCTCCGCGGTCGACAGCCTCGTCATCACCGCCCTCACAGCCGGGTTCACCATCGTCAAACCAGCCAAGAAGAGCCTGTGGGGATACGGCGCGGTCCTGCAAGCACCCGAAGGCACGATCTGGAAGGTTGACACCTCCCACAAGAAGGACGTCGGACCGTTCACTCGCGAGATCGACAACCTGGTATTGCTGCTCGGCGTGGCAGATGTCAAGGCCAGCAAGCAGTTCTACGTCGATCGCGGGTTCACGGTCGCGAAGAGCTTCGGCGGCAAGTACGCCGAGTTCGCCAACCCGGGTTCGCCGGTGACCCTGGCGATGTATCCGCGCAAGGCCGCCGCCAAGGACGCCGGGATGTCGCCGGAAGGCAGCGGATCGCACCGCATCGTGATGGACAGCGGCATTGGTTCGTTCACCGACCCGGACGGGTTCATGTGGGAAGCCACGGCCTGAGCCCACAAGTTGACCAGCGGCAGAACAACAGGAGAAGGCTCATGAAGTTTCGGACCCACGTCGAACCGCCCGAGCCCATGCGTGGCCTGGAAGTTCCGCCCGAGGTGGTGGCCGCGCTCGGCGAGGGCGCGCGGCCACCGGTGACGATCACGATCAACGGGCATTCCTGGAAGAGCCGGGTCGCCCTCATGCGCGGCCGCTACCTGCTCGGCCTCAGCAACGCCAACCGGCAGGCCGCGGGTGTCGAGATCGGCGAGGAAATCGAGGTCGAGGTCGAACTCGACACCCAGCCTCGTGTCGTCGTCGAACCGCCGGACTTCGCCGAAGCTCTGGACGCCGACCCCGTCGCCCGCGCCGCGTACGACGACCTTGCCTACAGCCGCAAGCGCGAGCACGTGCACGCCATCGAAAGCGCGAAGAAGCCCGACACGCGTCAACGGCGCATCGAGAAGGCCATCGCCACCTTGCAGGGCTGAAATTCGGTAGCGATACTCCGCCGACTGTCTACACGGGTCATAGGAACGCCACCAGTGCCAGTAACTGAATCCGCTTCCGACCCGACGGCACCAACACCCGCGCCGATCCGAACACATTGAAATACCGCGACGCGCGCGTCTCCGCCTGCTCACGCGCCCCTCGGATGCCAGGCTCGGAACCAAGGCAGGGTCGCCGATCCACAGGCGCGCTGTCTGCTGTTCATTGCTAGCGCAGTTATCTGGCCGCGGGCCGGGAGCCGCTTGGCCGTGCTAACTGGCCGTCCTGGGGAATTCGTGCTGGCCGCTGACAGATGGTCGGTTCGCGCCCTGAGCAGGGCGGGAGCCGTAGCGCGGGCAATGAAGCGGGAGGAAGCCCGCCGCACCGACAGTCCCAGAACAAGCGAGGACCAAGCGTTCGCCGCACTGCTACAACGGCCGAGGCAGCATCTCGTCAGGGGAACCGCGGCCTTATGGCGATCGCTGGCGGGGCGGATAGATACTGCACCACATGAGCTTGTCCACCACCGGTTTGTGAGCGAAGGGAGCTGTGCTGTGGAGGACATCACGGTGCGTTCGGTCGATGGTGTTCGACTCGATACCGCCCTTCATCCGGTTTCCTCGAGTACCGGCCGCGGGGTGGTATTGCTGGTCCACGGAATCACCGTAGATATGGATGAGGGCGGCGGGATGTTCATCCGGTTGGCCGAGCAGCTCGATGCTGCGGGGTTCAACGTGGCGCGGTTCTCCTTCCGTGGTCACGGCAACAGCGGCGGGACAACTCGTGGGGTCACGGTGGCTGGGGAATGTCTCGATCTCCAGGCTGCCGTGGAGGCTGTTCGTGAACGCTTTCCGGGGCCGCTTTCAATCGTGGCGGCAAGTTTCGGCGCGGTGTCCACGACGCTGTCACTGCCGTGGCTAGAAAGCACCCTCCATCGACTGGTGCTGTGGAATCCGGTTCTAGACCTACGCCGAACGTTCCTCGAGCCAGAGTTGGCCTGGGGAAAGGAGAACTTCGGCCCACAGCAGCAGAAAGACCTCGCAGAGCACGGATGGCTTGTCGTCGACGGCCAATTCGAGCTTGGCCGAGTGCTGTTCTACGAGTTCGCGCACTATCGGCCCCTCGATCTGTTCCTCGAAAGCACAGTGCCATCCCTGATCGTGCACGGTGACCGAGACTCAGCGGTCTCCTACGACATTGCCGCCGGAGCGGCTCGATCACGACAGAACACGACGTTGCACACCGTCTTCGGTTCGGATCATGGGTTTGACTCACGCCGGCGCGAGGACGAAGCAATCACCACGACGGTTGAATGGCTTGTCGAGCAGTCCGCGTCTGAATCGTGAATACAGCTGACCTCTACGGTCCGATCCGACTCGGCGAAACCTAGTGTCGGCACCAGCGGGTCATCGCTGAAATTCCGTCGCCGACGAGCGTCTCGCTGGGCACGGTTCGGGCATGTCACCTGACTCCGAGGCCTCGATTGTTCTCGATGCAGTGCGCCTGCGGCCGTTGCGCGCATCGGACGAGCAGGTGATCCGCGCGGCGCATGAGGCCATGGCCGACAGCGACGGATTCCCCTTCGCATTGGGTCTCACACCGGCCATGCCCTGGCGGCAGTACCTATCGGCGCTGGAGGACTGCCGCCACGGGATCAACTTGCCCGACGGAATCGTGGCAGCCACCTACCTGGTCGCCACGGTCGATGACCAGGTCGTCGGCCGCACGTCCATCCGGCACACCCTCAACGACGGATTGCGTCAACGAGGCGGCCACATCGGCTACGGCGTCCTTACACCATTTCGGCACCGTGGCTACGGCACCGCCATCCTCCGCCACAGCCTCACCGTCGCCCGCGCGATCGGCCTCGACCGGATACTCATCACCTGCGACGACACCAACCTCGCCTCCCGGCGCATCATCGAATCATGCGGCGGCATTGTCGAATCGGTCGTACCATGCAGCGACGGCACCCTGAGTCGCCGGTACTGGATCGACTGAGCTGCCCATCCGACGCAATCAGGTCAGGCGCAGTTCGTACACCGCCCGGCTGCGCCCGGGTCCTTTGAAGTCGCTGATGATCGAGATGCCGTTGATCTCGTGGTCGCCTGGCACGTTGACGAATCCGAGGGCAGTCCAACTGGCGTGTGCTGCATGGTTCTCGGGGTCGGATGTCAGATACAAACGCTCGCAGCCCCACTTCTCGGCCTGCGACCGCACGCTGTGCAGAAGCGCTCGCGCGATGCCGCATTGCCGATACTGAGGATGGGTCATGACGTCCTGGACGTACACGTCTGCGGGATCGTCTTGGCTTCGGAATGCGATGACCGCTCCGGTGATGATGTTGTCCTCGCCGATCGTGATGGGGCAGGTCGAGGAGAACAGCTTGGCGTAGAGCCAGTAGTCGGACAGGGTGCGAGCACTGACAAATGGCTCCCCGAGCCCCATGAGTGCGCGGACTTCGCTGACGTGTTCTGGCTGTAGTGGCGTGACGATCACAGACACTCCTCGGTGTGAAACTTTCGGACAACGCTGGTCAACTGCTGGGCCATGTCGGCCGGCGCAACGGCGTCGGCGATGTCCCCGTCATCGCTGCTGGCGAGCCTGTCATCAGGCGCGCTAAAGCCGCCGGAGACCGTGACCGGCAATCGACTACACGTGCGGATGGTTTGCGGGTCGCGAGGAGGTGGTTGCTACCGACGCCGAGGTCGATGTTGGTCGTGGTGACGAGGCCGTTGGTTATGCCAGTGAATTCTGGCGTCGTTGATCGGTGAATCCTGGAGTCGCTGTTGGACCGAGCAGCGTCGGTGTGACGGTGAATATTGACGTCACTGACCGTGTCGCCGCCGCCAGAAGTGTGTGCGGAGGGCCCGACGTTCCTGCTGGATCCGTGGACGGTGAACGCGTAGGTGGCAGCGAATCTGGGCGGTAGTGTGGCGCGGTGGACGAGGACGCGCCGGCGTGGGCTTATGAAGCGGTGCAGGTGTGCCCGTATGAGAGGGTTGAGGCTCATCCGGGAGAAAGTCACGTTAAGCAGACAGGCTGAATCCTCCTGTTGAGCTGGTGATTTCATGTCGGCGTGATTGATACGGGTGTGCCCGGTTACGGGCGTTTCGCTGTGTTGTCCCGGTGTCTCGGCCGCGTACCGGTTCCTAGACGAACGAGGCCTGCACCCGTACGTGGATGTGTCCTGTGGTTCGCACTCGATGACCGGTTCACGGTCGTACCCCTTGCCAAGTGGTCCGAACCGGGCGACCTCGACGTGAGCCGCCGGGGCCGAGGACATCCTGGTGGGCAGCGGGCGACGGCTCGACGCACTCTGGCACGAAGAAGCACCCTCCTTCTGGTAGCTCAACGCCTGAAGCTACCGAACACAACGAGAACCGGCCAGAGTATCTGGCCGGTTCTCACGTTCCAGGCTCCCACGCTGCGCAGCGGTCCGGCGCGGAGCAGGGCGGGCCGAGGGCTATTCCTGAGTCAGAGTCAGGGTCCGGTTCTCGGTGGTGTCCTTCTGGATCTCGACCTGGCTCATGTCCTCGGCGTCAGGCGGCAGGTAGGCGAACGCGGCGGTGATCTCGACCGCACGGCCATCGTAGTAATACGTCATGAGTTCAATGCTGTCGCCGTCGTGAGCATCTGCGCGATTCGGGCCCTCGCCGTAGTCGTAGCCCAATGGCACCCTGACCTTCGTCTGCCGAGATTCGCCGTCACAGGTCACCCGATCCAGGGCCTCGTCTTTCATACGGACGGGTTGGCCTTCCGGGCTTTTGAACCGTTCGGACTCGACCTTGACCCACAGGGCGTTGGCCTGGCCGGGTTCGCAGACGTAGGCGATCTCGGCGACGACCCACCAGCTGTAGTCGCCGTGTGCGTCTGGGAACGCTCTCCCGATCCATATGCTGGTCGTTGCGCTGGCCGGTCCAGCCACATTGACCAGTACAGCGGCGGTCAGCGCGAGTATCGAAGCGAAAAGTCTTCCACGATGTGTGCCTTTCGGTGTCGGCAGGTGGTGGGACAGATCCGTCGAGCAGACCGCAGCCTAGACCACGCCACACAGCAGTTATGCGCAAGCCCTATGAATAGTCCTGTAGGGATGCTGGACACCTGAAACCCAGGCAGAACGAGAAACCGGTTGTCTACGGCTAACAACGCCGTCGCGTGCGTCGCCATGATCGTTCAGTTGATCGACCAGTTCGAACCACGACTCCAACGCGGCAGCGACGAGTTGGCCGCGTTCCGGTCGAAGGTGCGGCCCGAGATGGACCGGGTCCTCGATCAGTACGAGGCCGTGGACGGCCTCCCTGCGATCGGGCGCACGGTATACCCCCGACGGCGGAACCGGCCCCCTGCTGACACCTGAACCACGAAAAGACGAGCGCCGCCCCACGAAATCCGACGCGAAAAGAACTCAGCGGCTGGGCTGCCCGCCTCGTCGACCTCGACCTCTTCACAGCCCAAAGGCCGAGCACACGAGGTCGGCCTCGGGCATCCGTCGAGGACAGCCTCGCCGCAGTGACGGGCGAAAGACCACCTGCCCCTTGTATCGGCTGTGAGGTGCTCCCCCGGACAGTGCCCTCGGTGCCCGCCTCGCGAAATGCCGAACCGTCTGCCCCGAGATCGGGGTCAACCGACCGAGCTGGTCTTGGCGCGCCACCGACTGCGACGTCGACTTTGAGGCCGTCCACCACTTCCTGTCGGAGGTGTCTGGCAAGCTCTGCGATCTCAGGTATCACCGTCCCGAAGTTCGGGACACCCAACACCAGGGCTGTCCGACTTTTCGCATCGGATACCTCAACACACGCGCTACCCCCCGTTGCCCGCCTACAACTGGTAACCGGCTTCGACAACCAGACGCCCACACGAATACCGCAGGTCATCCCGGTTCCCATGTTCGATGTGCCCTGCCGAAGACATGTCGAACATGGGAACCGCGAAAGATCAACGCGACGGCGGCGCGATGCTTAAATTCGGTAAACACCCGCGATGACCAGGCGTTTTCCAGTTGCCCATGTTTTGCGTGTCCTGCCGAGTACCGGTACCTGCGACTTCCGCTGGACCTGACACCGCGACGATCGGATTCATCGACGAGACCACTACACTGTGACCCGTCTCGACTTCCGAACGGACAAGCCATTCATTGGCGTGGCCGACGGCGGGCACCCCTGCCGAGCGCCCCTGGCGGGACCCATTGATTGGCTCGGGGACCGAACTACAAGGGGCAGACCAGTCTTCCTGTCCGCGTCGCTGACCGCGGCACCCGATCGGTAAGCGGCAGCGAAATCCATAGGCACATGACAAGCAGCATCCAGCCGGGCTGATGTACTATCCCACCCACCATTGACCCGGGAGCCTCTTAGGAGTCGAACTCCCGGCTTGCTGCGGCGCGGTACCGGCAGCTACCCCGACCAACAAACCGCTACCGGAGGTGGAAGTCGGAACCGCACCGCCGCCGCGCATGACTCCGCCGTCCGTCCCCGATCGATCACGAGGACCTACGGGTGACCACGTTGAGCTCAGACAGCACACCTTGAGGGTCGCTGAGGTAGCTATATCCCTCCACTGGGGGATTGAACTGGCCGAGCACGTTCGCCACGGCATCGCGTTCCGCTTCAGTGACCGGGATCCGGCGCTTGACGAGAGTGGCGCACAGCACGTCGACGAGCATCGCCCACTCACCAACGTCGCTATAGGTCCGGTAGCTGTCGACCAGGTCAGAAGGCAGACGGTCGGCGACGCTTTCGAGAAGGTCTCGCGAGTCCTTGCTCATCTTGTTGAGCCGACGGTTACGGGCTTCGATGGCTTGCGGGTCTCGCTGACGCTTTCGTGCTTCTCGTGCCGCCCTGTCCGGATTCATCGCTCTCCTAGCCTATTTGATCGGGTCGCCATTCGCGTCGTTCCTGACTACACCCTCGCCGCCGATGGGGTAGCCGGTCACGACTGAGCCGTCGGGAGCGACGATGACTTCGATTTGGACGCCGTTGCGGGTGCCGTTGACTTTCCAGTTGCCGTTGTCCTGGAGGACTGGCGGCTGGTCCGGGTTCTTCGCGACGTCGACTATTCGGTCGATGATTTTGTCGTCTTCCCAGTCATCGGTGTCGGGGAACTCGGTCTTGTTGGGCATTCCAGTCCCGGGCGCGTGCCCACCACCGTTGATGTCGTCACTCCCGTCGCCGTCGAGGATATGGATCCGTCGTTTCTGAGAAATAGTAATGTTCGCCGGGTTGGGCTTCGCCCCCTCCACCTTGTCCCACTGGTTCCCGCTACTGCCGCCGTCGGTCAGCTTGACGGTCATTGCCGCGATACCGTCGAGAGCGGCTTTGGTGCCGCCCTGAGAGAGGTCGGGGATGGCCGAGAACACACCCGAGCCGGCAGAACCAACGGAGGTGACCGCCTCGTAGATGTGGATGAGGTCACTGGCATGAACAGCAGTGCGGATAACCGCTGCCGTCGCCGTGACGACTTCTGTGGTCACCGCAGCGCCACCCGCGGCGGCAGGCCCAGCGGCCACACCGCCTGTTACGAGGGCTAGGACTCCGACGACCGCGATCGTGACAGCTATCGATGCGGCGAGCTCCTTGTTGGCGTCGGAGACGGCTTTCTGGATGTCGGAGCGCATTTTGTCGAGAGCGTCGTAGTGTCCCTGGACCGGTCCGTATAACGCTTTCGCGGCCTGAGCCAACAGTTCCGCGGCTTTCTGCAGCGTGGACAGTTTCTCTTCAATCGCAATGATGTTCGGGTCGGTGCTGTCTGCGAACTTGGCATTGATGCCCTTGATCCGCTCTGCGGCCCCGGTGATGTTCGTGTGCTCGGAGAACGCTCTCCACGCCTCTGCGGCAGTGTGCAACTTGGCGACATCCCCGTTGGGGATCTTGCCGACCTTCTCCAGTAGGCCCGTAATCGGACTATCGATTCCGGATCCGTTGTCCCCCTTCGCGGTAGCGGGGAGGTCCATCCCGGTGTCGTACAGCAGTTGGGACTCTGTTGGACGGGTCGGTTCGGCGCCGCTGGCGGTGGAGCGGTTAGCCTGCCACCAGTTGTAGCCGGTGGCCGCAAGCACATCGCCGTATCGCTGCAGTGCGTTCGCCAGGGCCGCTGTCAGCTCGACTATATCGCCGGCGTACTGGTCGTAGGCGGTGATCCATGCCTGGCACTTCTCGTGGTTGCCTGCCATTCCGCCGCACTCGTGGACCAACGTGGACAGCAACGGACCCAACGCGAGAGAGATGTCACTGGCGAGAAGCTGGCATTTCTTGGCCGCATCGAAGTAGATGCCGGAATCAATGGCCCATCCCATGGGCGCTATCCGCCGTTGAGCATCTGCTTGTTGACCTCGGCAGCGTTGATGTACTTCGAGTGTGCCTTGCGGGCGGCGTCGCTCATGTCGCGTACGCCCTCCGCGAACTCCCGCGCGGCTGTGACCCATTTCGTATGCGCTTCGAAATAGGCCTGCCCTGCGACACTTTCCCAACCGGTACCGGTGAGTCCTGCTACCTTGTCGTCGAGGTCGTCGAGGTGATCACTGATGAATCCGGCCAGGCCGGACAACCTGGCGACGATCTGGTCCAGTTGGTCGACATCGACGGTGAACTCGCTCACGGAAGCTCCAGGCTGGATGCGGAGGTGTTCAACGCTGATGCGTTGGTGCAGTCGCGCCTTTCGTAGGTTTGGGCGGAAACACCAAGCTTTTCAGCCATCTCCCTCAACGCCGCAATGATCTGACTTCCCCCATCGCGGACCTCGGACCACCCTGCGGAGAAGTCGGTCGCTGCGCCGCCAGACCAGCCCCCGTCGAGCAAAGCCGCGATGTCCTGAGCTACGGACCGCAGGGCGGACTGCAAGGATTCCGCTAGCTCGTAGGTGTATTGCCCAACCTCTCTAACCTCCTCTGGCACAACCGAAATGCTTGCGCCGGAGGCTGAAGCTCCCCCATCAGTCATGGCTGGACCGTAGCGATCACCTCCAGGGGTGTCAATCCCACTGCGTCGTGCAACGCAACGCCACGTCCGACACCGCTCGCTAAACCACACGGTGTCGTACTGATCAGTCCCTCAGATGGGATACGTACCCACGATGACCAAGCGTTTCCCAGTTGCCCATGTTTCTCGTGTCCTGCCGAGTACCGGTACCTGCGACTCTAGCTGCAACCGTCACCACGACAACCGAATTCATCGGCAGGACCATTACAACGTCGCTCGTCTCGGCTCCTGCCTGCCGACGGACTACTACTTGAACTCATCACCTGCAATCTGCTCCGCTTGCTGAAGAACAGGTCAGTTGCCGACGACTCCTAGTCAGACGGGTAGCCATGCTTGAGCAACAGGCGCTTGATCCGGGTTCGAAGCTTCGCGCCCACCGTCTCCTTCACGTTCCAGTCTGTCTTCGCATCCTCGCGAACGATGGCGGTCAGCTCGTGTGCGATAGCCCGCATCGTCTCATCCTGCATTGCTAGGCGCGCCGACTCATTGGAGCCCAGGGCGTCTTAAGGCCAGTTCGCTGTCGGTGAGCCCAGTCTTTCTCCACAGGTGCTACCTACTCGCGGAACTATCTGTGGTGGTGTCTTATCGCCGGGTCTGGCGGGACTTGGACCCTTAATTGAGCCGGAACCTCGCGACGCGGCCGACGCCGCTGTCGGGGTTGGGCGGTTGGGATGCGGAGCCTCCCCGTCTCTTCGAAGGGGCCTGACTGCGGCCTGGCCATTGATGAGGCGTCCGGTCTTCAGGGAAGTATCCATCGGTCGCGGCATAGACGCGACCGCTTTCGATGTCGTACCAGCCTGAACCCGGATTGTTCGTCGTGTTCACGACGTTGCCCGGCCGGGCGGACCCGGTGATCGTGATCCACCCGTCCGGACCCCGCACCGCTTACACCAGATGCATCTACAGGTTGATGCGGAAGTGGATCGGCTGGGTGGTGCCGCCGATGGAGACGGTGCCCTCAGGGATCGTCGAGGCCTGGACGTCGGCGGTGTAGAAGCATGCCGTCGAGGCGGTGATCTCCGGCGCGGTGACGCTCACCGACCCGTCCGCGCCGACCGTGACCGGCAGCGGAGTGTCGATACCGGTGTCGGGGCAGCGATGGCGGACGACACCGTCAGGCGCCAAACCCACCCCTGAAGGGAAACCGAGGGTGATGGTCTGACCGGCGGTAACCGTTGTATTCGCCGACACCGTGAACGCCAGCCGCGTGGTCACCCCCGCCGTCATCACCACCGGATCCGGTGGATCCTGAACCACCGAGAAGACGACAGCCTCCACCCGCCGCACCCGCTTGTTGCCGGTGTCGGCGATGTAGAGGTTGCCCGCCCCGTCCACTGCCACACCGCCCGGGTAGTCAAGGTCGACGTCGATGGCGGGCTGGTTGTCGCCGTCGTAGCCGTCGGTGCCGGTACCCGCCACCGTGGTGATGACCCCGGTGGCATGATCGACCCTCCGCACCCGCTGGTTGTAGAGGTCGGCGATGTAGAGGTTGCCCGACCCGTCCACCGCCACCCCGACCGGGTAGCTGAGGTCGGCGTCGATGGCGGGCCGGTTGTCGCCGTTGTAGCCGTGGGCGCCGGTACCCGCCACCGTGGTGATGACCCCGGCAGGATTCACCCGCCGCACCCGCTCGTTGTGGAGGTCGGCGATGTAGAGGTTGCCCGACCCGTCCACCGCCACACTGCACGGTTGGTTGAGTTCGGCGTCGATCGCGGGCCGGTTGTCGCCGTTGTAGCCCTCGGTGCCGGTACCCGCAACCGTGGTGATGATCCCGGCTGGATCGACCCTCCGCACCCGCTGGTTGTCGACATCGGCGATGTAGAGGTTGCCCGCCCCGTCCACCACCACATCGTTCGGGGCGTCGAGTTCGGCGTCGATGGCGGGCTGGTTGTCGCCGTTGTAGCCGCCGGTGCCGGTACCCGCAACCGTGGTGATGATCCCGGCTGGATCGACCCTCCGCACCCGCTGGTTGTGGAGGTCGGCGATGTAGAGGTTGCCCGACCCGTCCACCGCCACATCGTCCGGGGCGTCGAGTTCGGCGTCGATGGCGGGCTGGTTGTCGCCGTTGTAGTCCGGCGTGCCGGTACCCCCAACCGTGGTGATGATCCCGGCTGGATCGACCCTCCGCACCCGCTGGTTGCCGCTGTCGGCGATGTAGAGGTTGCCCGCCCCGTCCACCGCCACACCGTTCGGGTAGTGGAGTTCGGCGTCGATGGCGGGCTGGCTGTCGCCGTTGTAGCCCGCGGTGCCTGTACCCGCCACCGTGGTGATGACCCCGGTGCCATGATCCACCTTCCGCACCCGATGGTTACGGAGGTCGGCAATGTAGAGGTCGCCCGCCCCGTCCACCGCCACACCCTCCGGGTAGTCAAGGTAGGCGTCGATAGCGGGCTGGTTGTCGCCGTTGTAGCCGCCTGTGCCGGTACCCGCCACCGTGGTGATGACCCCGGTGCCATGATCCACCTTCCGCACCCGATAGTTGACGCGGTCGACGATGTAGAGGTTGCCCGCCCCGTCCACCGCCACACCGAACGGGGCGTTGAGGTCGGCGTCGATAGCGGGCTGGTTGTCGCCGTTGTAGCCCGCGGTGCCGGTACCCGCCACCGTGGTGATGACCCCGGTGGCGTGATCCACCTTCCGCACCCGATAGTTGTAGCGTTCGGCGATGTAGAGGTTGCCCGCCCCGTCCACCGCCACACCCTCCGGGTAGTCAAGGTCGGCGTCAATCGCGGGCTGGTTGTCGCCGCCGTAGCCCTCGGTGCCGGTACCCGCCACCGTGGTAATGGCCTCGATAGCGATAGCTGCTGTGCTCATGGAAGCCTCCGTCTTCTCGAGTTCCGGATAACGACGGTGCATCGCAAGTGCTGTGAGGGCACCGTTTCGTGGTGCCCTCCCGCACGGAATACCCCCACCCCCGAATACCCCACAGACAAGAAACCCCCCGGAGAAAATAAGGGGCTGACCTGAGATGATGCGGTGGCGATACGGAAATGAAGCAGTGCTGCCGATGGCCAGAACAAGATCACCAAGCTGTGCATTGGTGCGCCTTGAGGGCTATGCACCAATCGTGTCAGAACGAGCGGATAGGTGCCGAGGCCGTCGATGACGGGCGCGTCAATGGTATTGGTCGTACCGGCCCAGACCCAGCAGAACAAGAGGCACCACACGCCACTACAGCTGGTACCGATTCGAAACCAGCCGCCCACCCGAAAACCGCAGGTCGTCCCGTTCCCATGTTCGACATGCCCCAGCCCCAGATCTGGGGCCGATTGACCAACGCCCGCAGGTCATCGCGATCCCTCAGACAGGATACGTACCCACGATGACCAGCCGTTTTCCGGTTGCCCATGTTTTGTGTGTCCTGCCGAGGGCACAAGCTGCGACGCGTTTCCGCACGTCCGCGGGTTGTCGTGATTCCTGGACTGCTTCCGGTCCATTGGATAGAACGGAAACGTGCAAGTCAAGACGGTTGCCTCCGTACGAGCCCCTAGGAAACACAAAACATGGGCAACCGCGTGGAAGAACCCACCCAGGCTGACCAGAACGAATCCACCCCTACGACATGAAAGGACGCATCACTCGAGCCTGTGGAACCCGGCAGACACCCGACCGGGCCGCGCCAGTTTGCCAATACGCTGCTCACAAGCAGCGAAACCCAATCCGTACCTGATCACGCCGGGCCGCAGGCCAGCGAAAGATAGAGGCTAAATAAGACGATGTCTCACTAGCAATATTTTCATGCCGAACAGTCGATGTTCGCTGGCGGCGGCGGCCGCTGTTCCCCGAACCGCGAACCCCAGAGAACAGCGCTGATGGTTACAGTGTGAGGTCGACGCCGGGTACGACGAATCGGACGCGATCGGTATTCACCGCTCCCCACCTCAGATCCACCACCGCATTGTCGCCATCGATTGGTTCTACGAGATCCACCTCGATTTCGACTGGCACCGGGTAGGTTGAGCCAGGCCCAAGATCTTCGGTTCCATCGAAGATCGGCAACTTGTCGATCAGGCTGTGTACGACACCCTCGGCGTCAGTCAGTTGGACCTCTATGATTCCTGGCTGGTCGTCGGCAACCCAACGAACAGCCATCCCTTTTACACTTGCCATTCCACTATTCTGCCAGCTGGTCTCCGGCAAGTCACTACCACAAGACTCTGCCGGGATCGTGTTCCACCGGATCGGCCTGCAGCAGCTACCTCGTGTGGGGTTGCCTGTAGATCGAACGAATGTCGAGTGCGTTCGGAGTCTCAGGGAATCACCGTTGATCTCAGTCGATAAGTTTACTCGGTTCCGGGCCTACTGCTGCCCAGTGGGCCGCCTGCCACGTCGAGCGTAGATATAGCGCATTCATCCGCGAAATGCGTCTCATTGTTTCATGTAGTTCTACTGTGTATACCCTGCACTCGTTGAGGCGAAGGAGAACGGCCTTTAATTGCGAATCACTTTGTCAGTTATCAGCCCTGCTCGCGCCGGTCGAATCTTTCGACGGTGACGGCAGCGAACCGTAAACCGCTTTCCCAGGATGCTCACTTCGCCAGCGGTCCCAAGTCGCCCCGACCATTACGGCGGACACTTCCAGCAGCGCCCGCCCTAATGGTTGGTTATCTGTTGACCAGGTACGCCTTCACTTCACTCGTTGTGCGAGTTCCAATTGGACGTGTGCAAGCGCGGCGCGATAATCATCGAGTGGCATCGGCTGGGCCGGGACCATCTCGAAATGTTGCCTATCTTTTCCACGCTGGATGATCTGCAGCGTCGATGGATAACTCATCACAGCGTAGGCACCTCCGAAGCGCTCGACTGCCGATGGGTCGGTGTGCAGAGAAATACCGTGGGTGGTCTGTACCAGACCATCTCGGATACGATATTCGTTCGGCTTGGGCTCCATATTGTTTCCGCCCCGGTAGAAACCGCCTGGCCCTTCCGGGTACCATCCCTCCACCTGGACGAAGTGCGGTCCTTCTGTCGTCGGCTCCGCGCTGGCCGGACTGCCGACAAGCCCCGCTGTGACTATGGATACAAAGAGCAGCGCAATCGCTGAAAGCAGTTTCCGCATCGTTGAGTTCCACATTCCTGGCATCAGCATACTGGGTACGTCACTGAATCACTTCATATTTGAATGTGCCACGTGCGTTACCCAGCGAATTGCAGCTCAACGTTGCTCGGCGATCATCCTTCCTGGGGATGTCAAATATTTCCGAGGGATCTGGCTGCCATGCGCAATCGATAGAAACCCTGACTCGGTAACTTCTTTCAGCGCTGAGATTCCAGCAGCGCACCTCGATATCCTTATCATTCTTCCGATCCGACCGACAATCCAGCGGTGTCGGGGCAGGCTGCGCCACTGCTGCGGGGGCCGTTGCGATCACGCCCCCGACCATCAATGTGGCAATGCCGCAGAGAATCGCGAGACAACTTCTGACCTTCATAAATGCTCCGCTTCGCGTCTGATGTTTACGCAGAAGGTCCTCTATAAGCAGCGAACTCCCCCCGTAAACCCTCCCAGGTTGGGCACCTCTTCCGAGGTCGCCCGAGCTGACACTATCCCGCTTTACGTACTGATGTCAATGAAAAAGTTTGCAGCGCAACAAGTTTCACAGCAGCTTGCGGAAACGCAATCGCCGCCAAGACGCGCCGTGGACTTGTGGATACTGGGCGAGCCAGACACTCGCACCGAGGGCCAAGCCCAGCAGAGACACTACGGCCAGTGTGAAAGGCGTTGTAAATCCACGCATGTCAGTCCATGTGCCAGGTGTAAAAGTCCACCACCACGGCAGAGTCTGAATCGACCACGACACGATCAATGAGGTTCCCAGCGCTATCATTCTAGGAAGACGCACACATGCTAAGAGTGCGATTCCGAAGAAGAGCGCCGTATCGAATCCGGCGCGGATTACACCACCGAACGGAACACCGGACAAACGCATTGCCCCGATTACCGGTACTGCGAGGGCAAAGGCTATCAATACCAATTGTGCACGTTCGATAAGGGAGCGTCTGCCGAGTAGTGCATGCTCGTGAGCGTCACCGAGACGCGAGCCGGTTGCGACAACCAGTGCTCCCGCTAATAAAATCGGCACAAGCCGGGCCGGGCTTATACCGACCCCTTGTTCCAGTCCGTACAGCCGCGGTATCTGCTGTTTCGCTAACGCTATGAGCGGAAAGCACACCACGAAGAATGGCACAGCTTCCAACAACGTTCGCATACGTAGGTACTGGCTGAGCGGCATCAGCGATACCCGATGTTGTCGAGCAAAGCCGGCGCCGAAGAGGCATCGCATTCACTAACGGCTCGATACGCCTGCGACATATAGAAGAATTGCTTATCCGGCGGCCAGCTTAGAATATTCTCGGCGGCGAGGTATTCTTTCGTGGGGCTGCCGTCGGCATGCCTCGATATCAGCCGATCCGCACCCAGTGGGAAGTTGCCGAGCCATCGCATGTATATCTGGGTGAGAGCCAAGTATTCTCCTCGAATTTCAACGTCGCCCGGGCACTGTTTCGGCCGATCCGAGCCGATACATGAAGCACTCTCGGCAGACACACGCCCCAGTATGTTTACGACGCCGTCCTTCATAGTGCGGAACGGGCAAATTTTCGCCGCCGCGTCGGGCATTGCGCCGGATACGCTCAGCCGCGCCGGAATCGGGTACCCCGTATTCCGCATAGCGTCGGTAAGTTTTGGCAGCGCGGGCCCTAGCGCCGCGAGTCGCTGGGTGTCCTCGTTCCAAGAACAGACTTGCAGTTCCGATCCGACACAAACGGGCTCGGTTGCCGCGACGCGCGGTTCCAGCCAGGAACTCCCACCTGTGGCGGTCGAAGCTGCGATCGGGATCACGACTGCGCTGGCAAGCGCCGCACCGGTGGTCTTCCACGAAACCCGTCGGGGTATCGTGGCAGCCACAATCAGTGCGGCTACGAGGAGGGTCGTGATGATTCCGACAATCGTCACTATAGGAGTCGGAGACAAGTCCACAGCGTAGGACGGCAATGATGGCAGTTGGCGTCCGGCAAGCAGGGGAAAACCGATGTGACCATCATTGGCCATGACCGATGCCACCGACAGTAGGAGCGTCGTTGCCGCGGCGGTGAAAATCGCAGCGGCAGCGCGCAGTATACTGCCGATCGCCCACCCCACGGTGACACAAAACAGAAGCCACACCATACAATCAACGACGACAGAATATTTTGGCGTACCTGCGCCGTGCGAACTGAACCGGTAGGCGACGAGTAACGCGTAATCCACCGCGAACATGGTGATTACCACCAGATACAGCCTAACCAGGTCGCGGACCGAGATCTGCCAGCCAGCACGTACCGAAGCCTGCATTCGAAGGCGTACCGGCCATCGTTGCGCGACCCACGCCGAAACCGCGGCTACACCCACCCCCACGAGCAGGGTTCTCCCCGCAGCTGAAACATCCACGCCGGGCCAATACCCGCTGAATTGTTCTCTCGGATCCGAGACCTGCATGTAGGTCAGCGAAAGCCCGAAAAGAGCTATCACGGCCGACTTGGGAATCGGTCGACCACCGCGGAGGTAAGCCACAAGTCTTCTCACGCGGGTACCGCTCCCGCGTCTTCGTCGTCCGAAGCCAGTTCTACGTATGCTTGCGAGATCGAACCGTACTCGGCCTTCAGCGCTGCGGGCGTGTCGTTCGCGACCAGTGATCCGCCGCTCAAAATACCGATCCAATCGGCCGATTCGGCGTCCTCCGAGAGGTGGGTTGCGAGCAATACGATTACACCCTCGCGGCCCAGGTCGTTGATCATCGTGTTCAGCGAGCGTCGATGCTTCGGGTCTAGCCCCGCGGTTGGTTCGTCGAGGACAAGTATGGATGGCGAGTGCACTATCCCTGCGGCAATGAGCGCACGGCGTTGCATGCCCCCCGAGAGTGCCTTGATCCGGTCTTTGCGGCGTGCGGCCAGGCCCACCCGCTCCAGTGCTTGCCCAGCCGCGGCCGCCGACGCTCGGCTGGACATGCCACGCAGCCAACCACAATAGGAAACGAAATCGTGCACTCGCATGGCCCGATCCACATCGAGAGACTGCGGTACCCAGCCTATGCGGCGCCGAATGGTCATCAGATCCCCGGGGGCGGACCAGGAAAGCTTGTCGGAGGAGATGCTGCCTGCCGTCATTGCGAGTCGTGTGGCGACCAAGGCGAGCAAGGTCGACTTACCTGCCCCGTTGGGGCCGAGCAGCATTGTCACACCAGGATTCAACTCCCAAGTCACACGGCGTAACACGGAGCGAGTCCCGTAGGAGAAACTCACATCGCTGATCAACAAGCTCATGGCTTCAGGCTATCCCCCACTCGAACCCCACGATGTGCTGACGACAGGGTAGCCGAACACCATCCGGACACGCCAGGCAGGCCTACTACTCCAGCCGTAGTTCGTGGTCGGGCTAGTCTACAGGGACCAGCATGGCTACCCGTGATCATCCAGGGTTGTGGGGGCTCTGTTCGCCGCATTCGACGCCGGCCAAGACGAACACGAGCAGACGCTGCGCGTGAGGGAACGCGAAACCCTGGTCGCATCGCCGCTGGTGCTGACCGAGCTGGATCATCTGATCCGCCGCGACCTCGGCTTCACCGCAGCGATGAAGATCACCGACGCGTTGTTGGGCCGAGCCCTAGACTGGCGCTACCGGCTTACCGAGTTGGAACATGTCGACGCTGTCCACAGCGTAATCGGTCGGAGCTAAACGCGAAGTGCTGCAACTCGACGACACGGTCGGTGTCGCGCTCGCCGACAAAGTACAAGACCGACTGCATCGCGCCGATGGGATCACGAGGAATTCACGCAGTGACCACGTTGAGCTCAGACAGCACGCCTTGGGGGTCGTTGAGGTAGCGGTATCCCTCCACTGGGAGATTGAACTGGCCGAGCACGTTCGCCACGGCATCGCGTTCCGCTTCAGTGACCGGGATCCGGCGCTTGACCAGGCTGGCGCACAGCACGTCGACCAGCATCGCCCACTCACCAACGTCGCTATAGGTCCGGTAGCTGTCGACCACGTCAGAAGGCAAGCGGTCGGCGACGCTCTCGAGAAGGTCTCGCGACTCCTTGCTCATCTTGTTGAGCCGACGGTTACGAGCTTCAACAGCTTGCCGGTCTCGCTGACGCTTTCACGCTTCTCGCGCCGCCCTGTCCGAATTCATCGCTCTCCCAGCATATTTGATTCGCATCGTTCCCGACTACAACCGCCGCCCAACATCCAGGCGACTTCCCCAGAGCCCGGGAGCCGATCGACGCGCTGGACGGCTTGCGGTTCCGCCGCAGCGAGGGCGCGCCCCGCACGCAGCGCCCGGGCGGTCGGCCACTATTAGGCCGTTGCGGATCTTGAAGCTCGCGTCGCCGCCAGCATCGACGCAGGCGAGCCACCGCATGTCCGCATCACCCCTACCTACCCTCCTCGAGGTATTCAGCAGACCGGCGACGCTGCCAACCGGAGGTCGGCCAGCAGCAACGGCAGAATCGCCTCTTCATGTAAATCCTTGCTGTACTGGGCGTGCAGATCGGCAGGCCAGGTGTCCGCACACGTCTCGAGTCCGAAGTGACTGGAGTAGGTCTGGGCGTCGAAACGCCACGGCTGGGCGGTGGCGACCACTGACTGGACAGTCCGGACGATGATCAGGCCAGCGGAGTCGATATCCGCACGCACTCTGACATCTATTCCTGCTTCCGCGGCGCCGGCAAGCAGGTCCAGTGCGGCAAGCGCCGGCATGCCGTCGGTGCACACCAGAGACGGGCAGTTCTCGCCCAGCTCATCAGCGGCAGCCTCCACCACAGCCGGATTCTCACAAACGAATAACACCGGCGGCACCGGCGCGAAAGACCACGTTCCCAATAGATCCCGCAGTGTGAGCCACGAAGGAGCGCCGCGCCGTTGCCCGGCAGTGATATCCAGTGGAACATTCAGTGTCAGCACGCGCGAGGACACGGTGTCGCAGCGTACGCCCGCCGCCGCCCACGCCGCCCGCCACTGCCTGCCCGGCCGGGCCGGCGGCGGGCTACCGCTTCTGATGGCTACCAGACGCGCGACCGTGCGCCCCAGTTCAGTGGTGTAATCGAGCGCGTGCGCGTCGCCGGTGGCCTCGGCGGCGAGCTGGCCGAGCCGTTTCGGCGGACCGGTCCAGGGCAGCAGCGGCCACACTCCAGCGATACGACCGGCCAGTTCCTCGGCTCGGCCGGAACCCAGCTTCGGAGCCCTGGGACCGGCCAGCCATATCTCGACGATGTCGCCGGACAGCCCGACCCTGCCGAGGGTGTCCAGCACTAGGCGGTGTTCCCGCTGCTGCGCGCGCTGCTGCGCTGCTGCAAGTTCCCACGCCACCGGCAAGGGGCCACCGTGAAGCAGTTCGGCGAATCGGCCGACGGTGAGCCCGTGCTGCGCGAGAGCAACACCGAGCGCTCGCAACGTCACCGCATTCCCGGAAACCTCCCAGTCCACACCCAGCAACCGCCCCACTTGACGTCGCTGTTCGGTCGTCAACGTCACTTTCAGCGAGCCGCGTTCCAGCCCACCACCGCGGTGGATGCGGCGGCTTATCGCCTCGACAACCAGTGCGGGGCCGGGTAAGGCGGCCCAGGCCAGCAACCCTGCGGGCAGTTCATCCATCGCTGAGTCCGAACAGACCGTCTACCGGCATAGGATCGTGCGTTGCGCCGAGCCGGTCCACGTCCACCTCGGTCAGCGTGCCTCCGCACCACAGGTAGGGCAGCACGTCCACACCGGGCAGGTGCTTCTCCCTGGCGAGCTCGTAGATCGCCACGGCGGGAACCGTTTCGTAGGTGCACCATTCATCATGCGCGGTGAGCATGATGTCTAGCTCAAAATCGACTGTAAGCCCCATGAACGATGCTTTCACCTGGGCGTCGACACCAGTCATCGCCTCGTCGAGCCACACCCAGCGCGGTGCGTGCGCCGCGGCTGCGTCATAGGCGACCACGGCTGCGGCGAACAACGGCTGCGACAAAAGCACCACCTTCTCACCACCCGATTTGGCGCCGTGCTTGGCCGCATCGAACGGCACCCACCGGCTGGTGCTGCCGGGCCGGTAGTGCAGACCGATCTTCAGCCAGCCTCGATAGTCGAGTGCCCGGCCGAGCTGATGCTTCCAGTCCACCGCACCCTCGGCAGCCGCCTCGGAGCGTGCTTCGTCGATCTTGCGGGCGAGGTACTGGCGTACCATCTCCTGCCGGTCTTCAGACAATTCGGCGTAGCCTTGGCCCAGCGCGTCCAGCACCGCCGCCGCATCCGGCTCGGCCGGATCCGCGTGCCAGACCACCTTGACGGTGTGGCCCTGCCGGGTCGGCCGCTTTGCTAGCTGGCTGTTGATGTGGGTGAAGGTGCGTTGGGTGTAGTCGAGGCGGTCTTTCAGGTGTTCGATGAAAGTCGAGCCGAGCAGAGTGGCCAGCACTCGTTGCTGCTCAGCGTCGAAACTGTCGCGTTGTTCGATCACCCGTGCGGCCAAGGTATCCGCGGCGGCAGGAGGCAACTGGAACCCCGCGGTGGCATCGGTGTGAATCTCCACCCGAGGCAGGGTCTCATCGTCGTCGAGGACCCGTGCATCCTGCTGAGGTAGCAGCGCCTGGCGCAGTTCCTCCAGCTTGTTCACACATGCGCGCCATGCCCGATCCACGTCGGCTGGTTCGGCTTTCAGCTCGATCTCCCGGCGCACCGCGGTCGCCAGATCCCGCGCTGCCTGCACATTCCGGCGCTCCGGCACCGTCACAGCGAGCGGCTGCGCGAGCCCGTGATCGAGCGCTTCCCACAGTTGCGCGATCGCATGGTCGCGGCGCTGCTCGGCGCCGGCCCGCTCCCGTTCATGATTGGCCAGCACTTCTTCGGCGCGGGCCTCGTCCACGCGCGCACCAGTGAGCTGTTCGTCGTAGATGTCACGCTCGCTCTCCAACCGCTCGATGCGGGCGTCGAGCTCCGCCTTGCTGGCCAACTGCTGCTGCTGATCGGCACCGAGCGCCTGCTCGGCGGTGTGCAGTTTCACTTCGAGGCGGCGTTGCTCCTCCGCGACATCGTCGCGTGCGGACTCGGCTTCCACTCTCCGCTGCGTGTTTTCCTCGAGGGTGAGCATCGCGTCGTCATGGGTATCCTCAGCTGTGTCCAGCTGGCGCAGGGCCATGCCGTAGCGGTCTATGTCGCCACGCAACGCGGTGAGCGCATCCGCCTGGTCGGCGAGTCGGTCCTGAGAGAACCGGTGCGCCGCAGCATATTCCGCCAGGACGGCGCGCGCGACATCGAGATGAGCCAGTTCGGTCGCATGCTTGGTTTCGGCGTCGGCGAGTTCGCCGGCACGGGCGATCGTCGCGCGAGCGCGTTCGCCCCACAGCACCACCGCACCGTTGAGCTTGCGCTCTTCGGTCTCCGGCAGCGCATGCTCCTCGGCGTCCAGTCGATTCAGCGCCGCTCCGGCTTTCGTGATCCGGGAATCGATGGCCGATATTTGCTGAGCCAGCTCGTCCTGCTCGGCTTCGAGGGCGGCGATGCGGCGGGCCCTGAACGCTTCCCGGGCGGCGGTGCCGACATAAGTCGCCGGTCCGGCGGCGTCGGCGCGACCGGCCAGCCCACCCACGCGCCAGCAGCCGTCCGCGCCGAGCCAGTCGCCAGCCGGTTCGGGTTCCCCGGCAGCACGCCAACCGAACTGCGCAAGCGCACGCCGTACGAGTTCGACGCCGACCCCGCCTGCTTCGACCGGTTCCAGCACCGCCAGCAGGTTGGTGCCCGACCGGTCTCCGGTCACAGCGCCGCCGGCCAGACCCACGTCGGCGAACTCGACATCGATCGTGCCATCCGGTGCGATCCAGGCGTCGAGCAAGCCGGACCCGGCGAGCGCCGCCTCCAGCACCTCCAGCTCCCTGTCGTCCACACCGGGCAGCGGATTGACCAGACGCCACAGCGGCGCGCCCTGGCCCTGGGTAACATCCGGCCGCATCCGCCGTCGCCAAGTCGTCGGGACCGGTGGCGCGGCATCGGTTTCCGCCCGCACCTCGGCCAGCTCTCGGGCGACCGCATCGGACCGTTCCGCGATCGGCGCCCGTTCGAGCAGCGCGGACTGCTTGCGCTCCTGCCACGCGCTGCGCTGGGCCGAGATGTGGGCACGGATCTGCGCTGTCACCGACGGCTGGGCCGAGACCTCGCCGGTGTCCTCGATGACCGTCAGTTCGGCGATCGAATCGCACCAGCCAGCCAGGATCTCTTCCGTGGGCCGGGCCACCTCGGCATCGCCGGACCAGTCGCGCACCCGCGTCTCCAAGGTCTGCGCGGCGCGACGGACAGCCGACAACGCCTCCTCTTCGGCGTCCCTCGCCCCGGCGAGCCGGGTCTCGGCAGCTTCGACCAGCCTGCCTGACCGCTCCACCCGCTGCGCCGCCGCGGCACGCTGTTCGTCGAGTTTCCGGATGTGCCGGAATCGTTCCTGCCGGGACCGATGCTCACCGATCAGGGCATCGACATCCCGGGCAGGCACGTGGCGTTCTACCGACTCCGCCAGGCCCGCGAGCACCGCGTTGCCGGCCATCGACTGCTCCGCCGCACGCAGCGCTTCGCCGGCTTCCCGCACCTTCTCTGCGGTTTTCGTGGCTTTCGCCGCGGCATTCGCTTCGGAGACGCGTTCTCGTTCAGCCAGTTTCACGGCGCTGTCATGCTGGGCTCGCACCCGGCGGAGCTCTCTGCGCAGTCCCTCGATTCGTCCGGTCGCGGACACCGCGTCCTTGTAGGGATCCGATTCGAGCAGTTCCCGCAAGGCCGCCATAGCGTCGCCGAGGGCGCGGCGTGTCTCGGCGAGGCGGGTCTCGGATCGGCCACGCAGCGCCACCGCGTCCGCGAGGGTGGCTTCCGCGGCTTTCTTATTACTCGTCGTTTTGTCCAGGCTGGTGGTAGCAGCAGCCATCTCGTCAGCGCGCAGCCGCATCACTCGCTTGGCCCAGGGCTGCCACCCCGTGCGGACGAACATCGCGATTGCCCGCGCCGACTCCTCGGTGCGCTGCATCGTCGCTCGGAGTTGCTCGAGATGTTCCCAGCCATCGGCGAGCTGATCGACTTCGTGACCGGCCAGTGGCGGCAACGCGTCCCGCAAAGTCATGGCCAGGCTGGTCGGGTTCAGCCGCTCACCCAGTTTCGGCTTACGTAGCTGTTTGAGCAGTTCGGTGAGATTGTCGTAGGACTCGGCACTGAGCCCGTACAGCTCCTCGGCCAGCCGGGCCCGGTAGGCCGCAGCACTGCTGGGCAATGCCACCCCATCGATTTGCTTGAGGTCCTTGAGGTCGAGCGCGCGGCCTGCCTCGAGCAAGGTGAAGTCCCGGCCCAACCGCTGCCTGGTGACAAAATGCCAGGTGCTGACCGAAGCGGTCCCACTGCCTGCCCGCGCCGAGGCACCGAGCCCACAAGTGAAGTAGGCCGGGGACCCGTCCTCGGTGATCCGGCCGAATTCGGCCCACGCGTATCCGAGTCCGGCATCGGCAGGTTCGCGTGGGTCGTCACCGTCGCCGGTGGGCAGTAGATTGAATCGCATACTGCGATGCTGGGAACCGAACGGGTCGAGCACCGATGGTGCGATCTCTCCGCGCAGCAGCAGTAGCGTGGTCAGTTCCAGCACCTTGGTCTTGCCCGCACCGTTTCCGCCGCGCAGAACGAGTCTGCCATCGGCGAACCAGAATTCCGCGTCATCGTATTCCCACAGATTCACGATGCCCACGCGCAGCGGTTGCCATCGCTGACGGCCCGGCGAGGGCAGTTGCCGAGACTGCGCGGCTTGAAGCCAGTCCTGCCCCCAGGCTTGGATGCCAGCGAGTTCGACGGTCATCGAAGCTCCTCGATACGTGCGGTTTCGGCGAGAATCTCCGGCGCGCGGTATCGGGCGGCCGCCGGGGTCAGCTGCCACAGACCGGGGCGCAGTCCCGGCCGGAGCAAGTCGAGCGCCCGCAACAGTTCCACTACCCGCTCCCGGCGCGCGGTCGGCGCCGCGACCTCGGCGGTGATCGACTTCGGATGCCGCACCCCAACCTGTTCGACGGCGCTCGTCAGGTCGGCCTCGGTTACCACGCCATCGTCGTCCCTGCGCGCGTACAGGTCGCCGAGCACAACGAGGGCAACGAAATCGACCGCACGCAACCGCGGGAACGGCAAGTCGGTTGCCGATTCCTCACCGGCGATGAGGGCCAACCCTTCGGCACGCTGCTCGACCGTCCAACCGGTCATCTCGGTGCACCACGCCACCACCCGGGTGCGCTGCCGGATCAGATACGCACGCTCGGCTTCGGTGAGATCACTGTAAAGGCAAACGGGCAGCTCGAGGATCCGCCGCATCACCGCGAATCGTTCAGCCGCCTCGGTGAACACCGCGCCGCGCTGGTTGAGCGCAGCCTTGAGCGCGGTTGGGTCGGCCATGCGCAGCAGCATCTCGCGCTGCACACCGTAGGTGCCGCCGACCTTGTCCGCCTGCCGGGCCCAGCCGTCACGGCGGTCCACACTATCGCTGCCTGCCGGCGCCAGCACACCAGCGGACACCAGCAGCTCCAGTGCCGTGATAAGCAGCTTGCGCTCGGTGAACCGATCGGGCTCGTAGGGCGTGACCGGGCAGTCGTCGCGCGCCGAGATCACCCGCACCCGATCCGACAGATCCTGGGTGGAGGTGATGTCCTCGGCTTCCTCAGCTGCTGCGGCGGCCAGCAGTGCCAGCACCAGTGCCCGGCGCGGCGGCGGGTTGACCCGGCGCGGCGCGAGCACGGTGTCCCCCAAGGGCAGGCGGAACAGCCTGGCCGCGGTGTCGGTGACCACCAGGCGGTAGCCGAGGCGGGAGGAAAACCAGTTCACCAATTCCGGCCGATGCCGGGGATGCCGAATGAGGCCGAACAATTCCCTATGCCGGACGCGGTCGACGACCGGGTTGGCCAGCAGCCCGATGAACGCGCGCCGCCGGCCCAGCGCATCCCGATCGTCATCCACCGTGCTCAACCTCTGCCGGGTCCAGCGTGAAATGCCAGTTCCGCGTCACGAACCGGCCGTGCGGGCAGTCCAGGGTGATGGCGCCGGCAACCGCCGGCTCGGTGAGAGTGACCCGCCATCGGCCGTCTTCAGTCACCCCGGCACGTTGCGGCTCTCCACGTCGTGCCCGCGCCGTCGCCAGCAGATCGAGCAACATCCGTAGTTCGGGCTCCGACAGCGGCGCCCAGTCCGCCAGTTCGGTCCCCGATCGCGCGCGCAAAGCCGCCTCGGCCTCCCGCCGCTGCGCCAAGGCCGCGGTTCGTGCCCGCCGTGCCGCCGCCCGGCCGGTGGCCGTATTCATTGCCTTGACCCGCCTGCCGACCGCAGCCCGCTGGCCGTGCTCCCGATACCGTGCCGTGATCGGTGCCGCAGCGGCATCGGACCAGGCCAAGGCGTGGTCGTCGGCGCCGTCAGCGGCGATCAGCAGATGACGCGCCGGGAAAACACCGATGGCCGTGTCCCACATGCACCAGGCCGCTTCGTCGTCAGGTGCGCGCTCGATCGCACCGGCGAGCTCCAGCAACTCTCCGCGCCGGGTCAGCGCACCGCCGGTATCCAGCAGAATGTGCATGTTGCGGGCCCACGGCGCCACCAAGTCGCGCAATTGCCTGCGCAATCGCCTGGCCTGCCCATCGGCGCCGTCGAACCAGCTCCGCAACGATTCCCAGGTGCGCGTCCATCGCTGCACCTGCAGGTCCACCACGTTCTCAGGTGCGTCGTCGGCAAGGGCACCGCGCACACACGCCCGCCACACCGAGCCGGTCAGCTGCGGATCCACCTCCGCCATCAGCGCCGCGACAGCTGGCGTGTGAATGTCGACCTGCTCACCCCACATCCCGACATAGGATTGCAGCGTCCGCCACAGAACCTCCTGCTTGTCCGGGTCCGGCCCGCCGGACAGCGCATGCGCCAGGCTGCGCTGCCAAGACCGCGCCGCCACCGCCATCCCGTGATGCAAGGTGATGACCTGTTGATACTCCGCCGCAGCCGCCGGGAAATTCCGGTCCCGCACCGCGTCGGCGAACCCGCGCAACCGGTCGTGGATCGCGCGCGGAGCCAGAGTGAGATCCGCCGCGGCATCCTCATCAGCGGCCAGATCCATAGTCCAGAACGCGTGCAGCCGGGCCGCGGTCGGAGTCAGCTGGAAACGGTCACGACGCCGCAAAAAATCCTCCCCCGTGCGCGCCGGCTCCTGCCACCGAGTGAGCACCCCCCACCGAACCAGGCTGGTCAAACGCGCATCGAGCGCGAAAGAATCCTCGTGCAGCAGCCGATCGGCGACCTGCTGTCCGGCACGCTCACTCACCCACGCCCGCAACCGGATAGCGATCTCATCGAACGACATCCCGGTCAGACTGGTGTCCTGCGCCTCGACCAGCACATCGACGATCGCACGATACTGCGCGGCGAACCGAGACACCAAATAGGCAGGCACCAATTCCTGCCCCGGCAGATAAGCGGCCCAAGGATCAACTCCCACCGTTTCGACCAGCTCATCCCCATCACCCACAGGCCAAGAATAGTCCGGCGTGCCGCGCCGGACAGCAATACCCAAGCACTTCGATCTGTTTCGCGTTGGACAGATCTGGGACTGCCCACTAGCCGGATTCGATGATCGTGCGCTCACGCTCCGCTGCCCGACATTCGACCGCGGCAAATCAGCCGGCCTATCTGCACACTGGGCGGTGCGGTGCGGTGCGGAGGACCTACATACCTACTACGAGCCGACCGACACTCGGATCAGGCAGACACTCGACGGACTACTCCCGACTGGAGGCCAAAAGGCGGGAGCGCCGTTGCCCGAATCATTCGTTCGGCCTGTGGATGCCGCGTGCAAGCTGACATCCTCGAAATAGCCACTGAGACAGCGGGATCATGAGCACCAAGCCACCGAACCGCCCCAATTCGACCGCGTCAACGAACCCCCTCACGCTGCGGTAGGCAAGCAACCCGCCCGGGTGCCCGACATGGCTGTGGGATCGGTTGCGACCGCCCTGACCTGACCAGTTCCCTTGGCTCACCTCGACGGAACCGAAGCGGTGAGATGCGGGGACCAGCACTTACTTCGCCGACGTATCACTACAATCGCCTGATCAGACGATCAGCTCATCTCCGTGTCGTCCGAGCTCGGCCAAGCGTCGAGCTTCGAGGGGATATGCAGACGGTGGCTCCCTCGGCGGGCCAGTAGCGCCAGCTCTTTCAGCCTCATCGCCTGCTGACCTGACTTACTGGTGAGAACCATCCGCCGCCGATGACGAACACGTCGCCCACAGGCGCCCAAACTGCTATGCCGGTGACCTCGAATACGCCGTATGGCGACTGCTCGTATGTTGCACGGACCAAATCGCCGTGCGCCAGGACATCGTTCGTGAGCGGTCCGTCCACCGCAGCGGCATCGTCCGTATCGCGGACGGCGATCCCGAGAGTGAGTGCGCGCAATGACCCCACCGGCTTGCGCGGCGCGCCTGGCCGAGATCCGCTGTCGAGCGGTTGTCCGCCCACCAGGAAGCTGCCGGTGACAGACAGCACCGCGATACCTTCGACCAGGCAGATTCCGTACTCATCGGACCTGAACGTCGCGCTGACGTGCATGCCGTCCTTAAGATCTCCCAGAGCTGCTGTAAGGCCCTGCACGTCTCGTCGACGGCTGAAATCCAATTCACGCCAACTGACCATTATACTCTCCCGTTAATGAAAAATTTTGGCCGCAACGGTTTTCTATCGAGTTTCGACCGGCCTGCTCCACTTACCTGACTTCAAACTTGTTGTTGCTGTGATAGTTAGCCACCCAAAGTCCAAAGGAGAAATTGTCTCGCTGTGAAGATCGGCTTGCCATAAGTGGTCGCTGTCTTGGCCTTGCCCGACTGTGATCCTGCCTCTGCGGTGATCAGGGCATCGCATTTGCTTTTGGTGACAGTCTTCACCGGTACGAGTCCCCGTGCTGCGGCGAGGTCCTCCATGTCGCTTCGTGTCCTCTCGTTTCCCTCCTCGTCGATGCATGTTCCGGTGAAGCAGACTCGAGCGCCCGCGACAAGGATGGTGTTGATGTCCTGCTCGATGACATCAACGTCGGGATCGACGATGGTGTGTCCGAGCCGGACCTCGAGCTCAAGGAGAAGCCCCTGGATTCGTTCATCCATCTGGATTTGCTGGGCTTTGGTGCGCAGATACCCTGCCAGGACCTGCTCGGGAGTCGAGGAGGAGGGGACATGGCCACCAACCTGGAAGCAGTCCGGTGCACCGCCGCGTGAGAGGAGGTACCCGGCTCGGCGTTCACCCGGGGGAAAGACGTCGGCGGCACTGATATCGACCGTCGAGTTCCTCGATATATTTCTCACGGCGTGGGCTCGGTCGAGAGCCCGAAAAGCATTGAGCCGCCGCCAGTCCTTCTCCGACAGATTCGAGCTGTCCAGCTCGATGCCGACGGGCATGGGAGCGACATAGCCGTTGCGCTTGAGTTCGTGGTCTAGGTACCCCAGGTGCTGGTCGATATCGAGACCGATCGGAGTTCGCCCGGCCAGGTGAGGTGCCAGTGCGGCCCATGCCTCGCTCAGCAAGGGTGCGAACTGCACATCGCCCGCGGTGATGCCGTAGGCACTGCGGGCGTCACCGAGATCGCGAGTGGGGTTGATCAACGTGGTGACCTCGGTGCCATCGTCGGTCACCAGGGCGATCTCCACAGGCCGCGGCTTCCAGGCCCGTCCTTCGTCACCGACGGTGCAGATACCGAGGTACACGCTCCCACGCGGCGGCGGACCAAATCTAACTGACCGAAGAAATCGGCGAATCCGCTGGTCCACTTTGAGGTCTCGTGGTTGGACCGAACGCCGCAGCACCAGCCCGTCCATCGATGTGCATCGACTGAGCGCGACATACAGCTGCCCGTCGGCGAAAGTTCCTCCACTGAGGTCGACAACGAGACGGTCCAGCGTCTGGCCCTGACTCTTGTGAATCGTGATAGCCCACGCCAGGCGGAACGGCAACTGGGTATACGTCCCGATCACCTGATGACGGAGCACCCCACTCTCGAAGACGGGTCGGGTGACCTCCCAGGGGTGCGGGCCTATCTCGACCTCTCTCCCGTCAGGGAGTTCGACAGTGACGACCGGATCGCCGCGGTCGACGCCGTGCCCAGCGATCCGCCCGATCGTTCCGTTCACCCAGCGATTGCTGGAGTCATTGGTCAGGAGCATGATCTGCGCGCCGACCTTGTACTCGAGGTCGTCCTCGGTCGGCCTGTCGAATCGGTCCAAATCTCCTGTCACCCTGGCACGATGACAGGATGCAAGACCGGGGAGTCGGTCGAGCATCTCCCGGTTCCGGGCATTCGCGATCCGATTGGTCGTGGTCAAGGTCAGCCAGAACTCGTCGACAGGTGGCCGGAACGTTTCATCGGTTCGCGAGTTCAATTCCGCGCGAGCCTCGTCCAGCAAAGCTCCTTCACGCACTGCATTCAGGATGTCAACGAGCCGTGCGTCGCCGATCTGGCGGAAGACCGTGGTGAGCTCGACCGTAGGGAAGTGTTCGCGACGGTAGTTTTCAGCGGAGAAGAAGTACGGCGAGGCGTACCTCGCAGCGAAGTAGTCCTTCTCGACCTCCTTCACTACCGGCGGCAACTGGAACAGATCACCGACCAGTACCAACTGGACCCCACCGAAGCGAATTCCCGGCCTGGGTCCGAACCGTTCCAATGCACTGGTGAGGCAGTCGAACCAATCGGCCCGCACCATGGATGCCTCATCGATGATCAGAGTGTCGAGCTTTCGCAGAATGGGGGTGAACCGCCCCGGCGAGTATCGGCCCAACCGGACATCCTCAGGTGTGGTTGTCGGTAGAAACCCGAACAGGCGGTGGATCGTGTAGCCCTCGACATTGAGAGCAGCGATGCCCGTGGGTGCTGCGACGACCACATTCCTGCGCGTTGTCGCGAGGAACCGGCGGATCAGTGTGGACTTGCCAGTGCCCGCCCTACCGGTGAGGAAGAGGTTCTCACCACGGTCCAGACGGTACAGCGCATCCTTGAACTCGCCAGTAATCGTGAGACCAGCAGTATCCTTGACGACCAATCGGTGCCCCCCAACTACTTCAAGAAACCTGTCGCGGACTTGATCGCTCCGGCTAGCTTGCCAGTTACACCACCACGATGCTCGAATATTCGCACAGGTCAGGGTGCTTGTCGTAGCATCGATGACGTCCCACGAGGGGCCCCGGTGGTTCCGGACTAGTGAACAATCAGTGGTAGAGGGCGGATGTCGGGTCCACCGCGCTCGATGAGGAAGGACCGGGGGCGGCCCTTATCTCGCGGCGCGACACGCAGTGTCTCGAATTCGAACCAGGAAGTAGCCAGGTCTTTCAGGCTGTGCGCGGTGGCCAGGGCCGGTCCGACCACCGCGTCTACTTGCTGGGTCAGGGCAGAGACGTCAGCCGGATAGACCACTGTCGGCCAGTCGGGGCGGATCGGCTGTTTCGATTTCGGCATGCTCGCGATGTGCTTGGTGAAAAGAGCGTCAATGAGGTCGATTTCGGCGCGCACTGCTGCGGCCATCGCATCGATGTCAAGCCGACCGGCAGTGACGACGCTCTCCGGAAGTATCAGCCCCGCATCGCAATCGATGGTGTGATGCCCGTTGATCAACGTGCGGATCTCGGCGACTCGATCGATGTCCAGAACCCACGCTCCCGATAAGCGAGACAGACCTTGATCGGGACCGACGTTGACGTGCCATATGGCCAGTCGGTTGTCGAGACGGTTGAGTACCGCGATGGAGAGAAGTTGGGTCGTTGGCGTCATGGGCGTGAAGATACCGTCGGGAGCAGACACTTCGGCGGGTCCATCTGTGTCTGCGCTCGGGGCAGCCACCCTGGACTCGAAGGCGCTGCTGGCGCCTTCACTGAAGCTGCTGTTTACGACGCCAGCAGGCGATTTCGAAGCTCATTTGAACGGCAAAGCCGACTGTCGGAATGGACTTCAGGTTGACGCCGACGCTAACCAGCCGTCCCTCGACGTTGCGGATGAGCCCAACGACACCACCACCACATCGACATTCCAGCGTGGACCCATCCGACAGGCGCGCGCGGCGCACATGTCCGTCGTCGCCGTCGAGCGCTTGCACCGAGACGCCGGTGCGCAGGTCGCCCCGGCGCTGCGTCCGCGCGGTGATGCTGGCGATCACCCCGACCAGCGGCCCGCCTCCGCGCTCGGTGACGGTCACCGGCAGCCCGAGCCCACAACACACC
The DNA here is from genome assembly GCF_053601535.1 of Nocardia sp. NPDC004718. Lineage (NCBI taxonomy): Bacteria > Bacillati > Actinomycetota > Actinomycetes > Mycobacteriales > Nocardiaceae > Nocardia > Nocardia sp. NPDC004718. The sequence goes on along the minus strand of NZ_JBSGCA010000021.1, from coordinate 56,243 downwards.
AAGGCGATCTCCGAGCCGACGAACCCGGAGCCGACCACGAGAACCCGTTTCGGGCGCGCGTGCAATGCCGTTCGCAGATGGACCGCATCGTCGCAGGTACGCAGCGTGAACACTCCCGCCCGCAACTGCCGGTGGCGATCAGCAGCCGGTCGTAGGGCACCGTCTCCCTTCTATCGGCTCGTAAGTGTGTGCGGTGGGTTTGGTTATGAGAGAATGGCGTCGGCGACCTGGGTCGAGGTCTCGTGGTCATCCCCCGCCGTCGCGGTCTGCTCATTGTGGCGCCGCGCGGCTGCCGCGAGCAGCTTCGGGTACATGGCGTGGCGCGTCTTGCCGCGTGTCTTAACGGCATGACAGTTGGGGCAGAGCGCGATCATCTGCTCGGGGTGATCGCGGCCTCCCTTTGCGATGTCCTCCACATGGTCGACTTCGAGGACGGGCAGTCCCCTGTCTGTGACGTCCGGAGCTACCTGGCCGCAGTCGGGGTTCTCACACCTGCCGCCACTACGGATCAGCACCGCTCGACGGGCGGCCTGGAGCCGAACCGGTCTCGACGTTTTCACTGCATGCCGCCCACCCGCAGTGCCTGCCGCGCGGCGTTCGATCAGTTCGAGGCAGCGCCGATAGGCAGTACCACTGTCCGCCGCCGGATCGGTGGCGATCATGGCGTCGACGAGCTGAATGGCCTCCTCGACAGGCATCTCGTCGGCCGTCGCGAGATCCGTAGCGAGCAGATCGTGGTCCTGAGGGCCGTAGCCGGGCACGTTCAAGAGCAGTCGGATGCGCTTGACGTTGTTGCCGCGCTTCGTTGCTGGCGACTTCTGCCCGATCGGTCGCTGGGCTTCGCGCAGCGACTTGCAGAAAGCGGGTATATCGGCCACAGCGACCAACTCGACAGGTGCGTCGATCAGACGACGGGCCGCCTCCGGCAACGACAGGGTGTTCTGGGAATCCACCAGGGCCGAGACCAGCACCGCCCCCTGCTGTTTGAGCCTGTCGAGCAACAACTCGAGTGCCGGTCCGTACTCGCTGTTACGTCTGGGCTGCCCCTTGCCGCGGCCGCTGGAACTTTCCAGTATCAATGCCAGCCGGCCACCGTCGGGTTCCACCGAATACTCGGCATCGAGCAGTCGACCCGATGCGTCGATCACCTTCATATCCACACTGTGACACAACGGCACGACAAGACCTGACGTGATCACTACGTCGCCGACACGCTTCTCGTCGTAGTGCCGGACATTGCGAATCAGGCATGCCCGAAATCGGCTGTTCGATCCGGCCCGATCCAGACCACGGACCTGGCGGCACGGCACTCCACCCCCAGGACGTCGTCGACGACTTCGTCCACGGCCTCGGCGACGGCGTGCAGGTGGCTGATCACCATGACGAGCCGGTCCCCGCCAGCCTGGGCGCGCAAGACACCCCAAGGCAGACACTCCAGCGCAGCGGTGTCGGCGCTCGTGGCCAATGGGCGTATGCGGTCGCAACTTTCAGGCTCGGCGGGTGTACTGGTTACCGGCTTTCAGTGCCGCGACCGCTAGTGCGCCGAGCTGTGTGGTGAGTGCCTGTTCGAATTGCAGTGTTCCGTCGATGGCACCGGTGGCGGCGTGGGTTAGTTCGTGGAGCAGGATCCCGCAGTAGTCGACAGCGTTGCCGAGCTGGTCGCGGCGGATCACGACTCGTTGGGTGTCGGGCTCGTATACTCCGGCGACCTGGACGCCGGATTCGTTGAGTCGCATGGTTTCCGAGATTTGTATTGACCTCACGCCGATGCGGGAGAGGTTGAGGCCGGCCGCGGTGATCACCGGTCCGGTGAGGCTGAACACGTCACGCTCGGCTGCGGTGAAGTCGGTTGGGTCGACGAAGGTGAACGAGAAGCTGTCATTCCAGTTTCGGCGGTATTGGTCGAGATCGACCAGGGGGTTGCCGTCGAAGTCTGCAAGGCGGTCGAGCCGCCCGGCGATAGTGTCGGGTACGACGACGAGTCGGTATCCCTCATCGCGTGCGTAGTTGACCTGTGGTCCGCCGAACGCGAGCTGGAATGCGGTCACGAAGACGACCTTCTCGTGGGTGGTGAGCACTTGGCAGGCGTGGAGAGCGACATCGAGCCAGCTCAGCTCGTCGTGGATCCGGCCGGTCTCATAGCCAGCGAGATCATCAGCCAAGACACCGGCGACGTCGGCGGATCGGCTGCCGATGAGGATGGACTTGATCCGGTCGGTGTAGGCGGTACGGCCGACGTTGGCGCGTTCCCGGTTGAGGGCTTGCCGCAGCTTGTTGGTCAGATGAGTGATGTTGTAGGAGAACAGGAAATTCTCCTCCTGGGCGACGAGCAGGCCCTTGACGTAGATGTTGCCAGGCGCCTTCCGGGCCGGGCGCGCGAGTACCTGACCGTGTGCGCAATCCTCGAGCACCGTGTCGCCGCTGTAGCGCAGGAAGAACTGCTTGGCCGCCTCGATATCGGTGTCGGCGACGCCGAGCAGAATCACCGTTGTGCCCTCTCGGCGTGGTTCACTGGGCGGACTCACGGCCGCGTGGAGGGTGACGATGTCGGGGAATCCGCCTTTGGGCCGCATCGCGGTGGTGATGTCACCGTGACGGGACTGGATCCGGACAGCGATGCCGCGGCGGTGAAAGACCGCGAGAGCATCTTTCAGCCCCATCCCGAACTGCCCGATCACCCCCGGGTGGCCGACGTTTCTCGGTGTTCTCCTTCTGGGTGAGGTGCTGATACCGGATACCGCGACCCCGGTCGCTGATCGCCCAGACGCCGTCGCCGAGTTTGACGAGCGAGGGGTCGGCGGTGCCGGTGATGGCCTGCTCATCCAGAGCGTTCGCGATGATCTCGCGGACGGCGAACGGTATCGGCCAGTGCTCGAGCACCTTCTCGATGTTCAGATCGAAATGCTGTACCGCAGCGCTGGTCACCATCGCAGAGGCCCCTCCCGTGCGAGTTGGTTTGATGCCGTGGACAGTACGCGAAACCACCGACAGACTAGACCGTCTAGCGAGGCTTCGCACCGACCCGAATATGGTTGCTCCGCAATAAATCTGGCGTCCGGTTTGTAATGTCTGAGTCTTCGAAGTTTGTCGGTGCCCTGTGGAACCATACTCCGCATCGGATCGGGCGTGCTGCCCGAGAATTGCACCGGCACAGAGGGGAATTCTTGATCGTGGGGTACTTCTACGGTTTCCGGCTCGGCGACGCCGACAAGTTCAAATTTGGACAAACTGCCCAGACACCGGAGAAGCGCAGGCCGACACTGCAGACCGGCTGTCCGTATCCTCTGATCTTCTTCGACGCCATCGAATCCGACGACTACAAGGCGCTCGAAAAGTACGTGAAGGACGAATGGGGTCACCGGCGTGGCAGCGAAGGCGGCACGGAGATCTACAACCTCACCCAAGCCGAGGCAGCGCAGGTGTTTCAGCAATGCCGAGACTACCTCGCCGACGAGCTTCCGAAGATCAGGAGGGTCCGTGAACTCCAGGACCTCGAACCGGAACCGACCCTTCTGCCCAGCGACGACACGGCCCTCCGGTTGCGCCAGCGCTGGATCGAATTGAATGCGGAGGACACGCGGCTGGCGGCCCTCCGGGCACAAGTGCAGGCAGAAAAGGAGCTGATCGAGATCGAGCTCAAACTCGCTATCGGGGCCACCAGCGGAATCGATGGAGTCGCCACCTGGGAACGAACCATCGAGACTCGACGCATCAACCCTGAGCTGGTCAAGGCCACCGACCAGGGGCTGTTCGAGCAGTGCCAGGTGCCGAAATTCGACGCAACGAAACTGAAGACCCTGCTGAAGACCTTCGGCAAATACGACTACGAATCATTCCAAGAGGTCCGACGAACCCGGGACTTCAAGATCACCGAATAATGCCGATAACTTCGACGTCCGCAGATCCTGCGACTCCCACTCGCCTTGAATAGGCGCACATCCAAGAGGTGCTGTGCTGCGAGAGAGCAAGGCGTTGCCCGGCTTTGCGGACCGGCGGCTGGCCTGACCCGAGGCTGTCGGGGTCCGGTGCAATGATGGCAATCTAGCTGGTGAAGCAGGCACGGGTCCGCCGCCACGCATCGACGGCTTGCCGCCGTTTGCGAGGGGTGACGAGGAGAACGAGGCAAGATGAGCAGAACAGGCTCACCCAGGTTGGCTTTCAACTTCATGCCGGTGGCATTCTCCGCCGCGAAGTTCGAGGGTGGATTGGTCGAGTTCGAGTCGTCCGAGCAACTCAATAGCCTCCGAGCAGAGCTGGCTGGCACCCACGTGGTCTCCCGAAGCCATGAAGGTATCGCCTGCGTCCCCCTGACCGCTGACGCCGACCTGCGTGGCACACCCACCACGTTCTTCACCCGCGAGTTTCAACCACTGACAATGCGCTTGGTCCACGAGGCGTTACTACGGTTGGTGCTCGACTGGCATTACGAGCTGCGCAGGCACAAGCCTCTGACATTCGTGTCCCGGCGACCGGGAAGAGACCTACTCGCGCCTATCCTCGGTGCGCGAGGACTCGACATGCTCCAGAGACTTCACGTCTATCCCCAATACGTGCTGGATTCGAAGGTGATGGGCCCCTCGGGGCGACCGGGAGTCGTGATCGGGCTGAAAACGCGGTACGAGATCGACATAACGGTTGCGGAGTTGCTCGAACGCGGCATCGACGTGAACGGGCTGTACGTCCTCGCCGAGGACGACACCACGCCGCAGCTTCCGCATATGGACCGCTACGCGTCGAGGCGCACCATCGGTGCGATCGACTCCATAGACGGCTGCGAGCTAGTCCTTCGGGATGCGCCCAGCGTCGCACGCATCGAAGCCGACCGAACGTGGCTGGAATGCCGCCGCGAGACCTTCGCCATGGTGCTCTCCACGTTGGCGGGTGCCGATGGGACTCAGATCGTCAAGGAACTGGAGCAGGCGACTTTCGACCTGCTGGGAGCGCTCGGCCGCTATCACAAGACGCTGGAACTTGCCGGAAGCCTCCAGCGGCACTGCCCGCTGACGATTGCCCGTGACTTGACGGTGACGCTCGAGCCACCTATCGGATCGGACAGCGAAGGTGCACGCAGTGTCGAATGGATTCGCTGTGACACCCCCACCTTTCAATTCGACCAAGCCGGAGACAAAAAAGAGCGATCCGTCGGTCGCGGCCTCGACGCCTACGGTCCCTTCGATGCAGAGTTCTTCGCCAGAAAGAACCCGCGGATCGCGGTCGTCATGCCGCGACAGCACAAAGGGATCATCGAGAACTTCATGTCCAAGTTCCTTGGTGGTATTCCAAACGGGCATACCTACAACCAGGGCTTCGCCCGCATGTACCACCTCGGCAACCCCCACGTGACCATGTTCCCCTTCGACGGCCTGCCCACCGATGCCAGCGCATACCGGGATGCCTGCCGAGAAGCACTCGCTAGCGGTGACGTCGATCTGGCGTTTGTCTTCACCAGCGACGCACAGAAACATTTGACCGGCGACGCGAGCCCCTACCTTGTCTCGAAGTCGACGTTCATGGGCCAGGGCGTGCCCGTGCAAGAGGTCAGGATCGAGACCGCTCGACTGAGCAAGCTCGCCGACCCACTGAACAGCATCGCCCTCGCATGCTACTCCAAACTCGGCGGGATTCCGTTCGTCATTGCCGCCCCGCGCGCTCTCGCACACGAGCTGGTCATCGGAATCGGAAGCGCCCACGTCAACGCCGGTCGCCTCACCCCGTCGGAACGGGTCGTCGGTATCACCACCGTCTTCAATGCCGACGGAAACTATCTGCTGTCCAACACTTCTCGCGAAGCCGACTACAAAGACTATCCTCGCGAACTTCTACGATCGTTGACCGACTGCATCAACGACATCAAAGACCGCAACGCCTGGCAGAAGGGCGACGAAGTCCGACTCGTCTTCCACGTCTTCAAACCGCTCAAAGACATCGAGACGACCGCAGTCAAGCAGCTCGTGGAGCGGCTCACCAGCCAGTACGCCAATGTCGAGTTCGCCTTCGTACACGTCAGCACCGAACACGAGTGGGTGATGTTCGATCGCGCCAGCACAGGCACCGCGGGTAACCGCTCCCAAGGCCAAGCCAAGGGCTACTACGTACCTCACAGCGGTTACGCCGTTCCGATCGGCTCGCGCGAAGTTTTGCTGGCGACCACCGGCCCGTGGGATATGAAGAACCCCCTGCACGGTGCTCCCAAACCGTTGTCGCTCAAGCTACACCGCGAATCCACATTCACCGACATGGAGTACCTCACCCGACAGGCATTCCGTTTCACCGCGATGTCATGGCGCCGGATGTACCCCTCCAGCAAACCCGTCACGATCTCATACTCCGACCTGATCGCCGATCTCCTCGGTCACCTCCGCCACGTCCGCAATTGGAACGCCGACATCATCACTACAAAACTACGCTCGAGCAGGTGGTTCCTGTGACCCTCACTCCGGAGAACAACACCTCCGGACCCCCGGGTGAGCTTCTCGCCGCACAGATCGCAAACCTCGATCGGATCATCCAGCAAGCGAATATGACCGGCAATCTGGATGGCCTACTGGCTCATCACATCCTTGGAAAACGCCGTCTCACCTTCACCTGGAACGTCGACCCCATGACACCGCAGTGGCTCAACGACAACCGCCACCGGCTAACTCATACCCCAGGACTTGCCATCCTCGGCTTCGGCCTCACCGAGTACCCCTCGGCAGAATCCCAGACCGGCCAACAGCATCTAAAAGCCGGACTGCCGACATTGATGAGGAAGAACCCCTTCCATACCGACGGCGTCACCTTCCTCAACGACCCCGCACAAATCGTAGGAATCGCACTGGCCGTCAACATCGCTCAGGACTCAGTACCCGAGGCACGCCCTTGGCTACAGCAAGTCCTGCAAGATCCCCGACTGCACCCAGCCACCGAAATACTGCGGCTATTCCAACAACATGCACGCCACATCCTCGGCAACCCGGACCGCGTTCGCCTTGATCCCCAGACGATCGACGACCCGGTCTGCCTCGCCGGCTTGCACTGGCTGACCACCTCGCCAGGAAGCCCGATCGAGATGTCGCCGAACGAACTCCGCGATCTTCGCCGACGGTTGCTCAGCAGCATCGCCCTCGGCCAGGCCGAACCGATCCCCACCTCCTGGAGGGCAGCGCTGCTGCTAGAGGCTGCGGCACACATGGTCACCTCCAGCATCGACAGCCTGCTGCTCGGCCGCAGCCACGTCAGCACCCTGCTCAGCCGCTTCGGCGACGCCATGCGCCGCTGGCGCTACGACGACAACACCATCGGACACCCCATCCAGTGGCCGATCACAGAGGAACGAGAGATTCAAGACATCCTCTGGATGATCCTTCGGCCCGAGTTCGACGACCTCGTCGATGAAGAAACCCTCCGCAAACTCGGCCACAGCTTCTACCGAGCGGACTTCGCCATCCCCTCTCTCGACCTACTCATCGAAGTCAAATACGCCCGTAAGGCATCGGACTTCAAAGACATCGAGAAGGAAATCCTCGAAGACCACAGCGCCTACCTGACCGACAACGCTCCATACAAGAAACTCCTGGTCTTCATCTACGACGAGTCCGCCTCCATACAAGAACACGGCACTACCCGCAACGCTCTGCTCAAACTCCCCAACGTCGCCGACGTCATCGTCGCAAGCCGCCCCAGCCACGTACCCATCCCCACACAACGGCGACGCAGACCAAGTTCACGGTAGCCCGACAACGCGCAATTCGACCAACGAAAACAGTCCGCCGACGGCAGTCACAGCTGGTAGTCCGTTTCGATAACCAGCCGTCCACCCAAAGACCCCAGGTCGCTCCGTTCCCATCTTCGACACGCCCCGCCCTGGTCACCTCGAAGATGGGAACGGGAACCGATCCATCGGAATGAACCGCACCCCTCAGACTGTGTACGCACCCACGATGACCAGGCGTTTTCCAGTTGCCCATGTTGTGCGTGCCCCGCCGAGGGAACGAACCTGCGACGGACGACCGCCAGACCCCATTCAACTGATTGGAAGGTCGGCCCGGAGACTTTGGTGTATTCCTGGTTACATACCAAGAAAAGAAGCAGGTCAAGCGCGATTAGCGGGCTTGACCTGCTGTTTCTGCTCCCCCATCTGGACTCGAACCAGAAACCTGCCGATTGACATTCGGCTGGCCGTCGAAAGCTGGGGCCAATCTGGGGCCACACGCTATGCGCGGCCGAGAACGACCAGCACGTTTGGAATGTCGCCGCATGGTCGAATACCGGGCTTGACGTGTGTAAATGACATTAGCCCAGAGCTGGGGGTCAAGTGGTCGCAGGTTCAAATCCTGTCAGCCCGACGCAGTAAACCCCTTCCGACCAGCGTCGGAAGGGGTTTTCTCATTCCATGTAGAGGTGCCGGGATTCGACCCATCTCACAGAAATCGAGCGTTTCGGGCTCTCCCCGCGGCCTCAGGCTTCCAGAACGGCACGGTTGTCGGGCACGGTCTCGGGCCGCAGCGCAAGTGCCGTCACAGGCCAGCGGTGGTCTACTGGTTCGCCGGGCGGGGGCGGTGGTCAGAGCAGGAGATGGAAGATGTCGAAGGCGACGTTCCATTCGGCGGTCCCGGGGTTCTTACGCTTCGGTTCGATCGTGACGAATGTGTGCGCCAGCGCCACGCTCAAGCCTCCGGCGATCAGCGGCAGTCGCTGCTCGGTCGCCTCGGAGAGGGCCATGTCCAACGGCGGCCTGGCCGCCAGTTGATCGAGCAGAGGCTGTAGTTCGATCTCCTCATCCAGTTTCTCGAACCGGTGGATGCTCTCCTGCAGTCCCTTGGTGATCGGCAGGTCCCACGGTTCGATCACGTCCCGCAGGTTCGCCTTTGCCGAGGCCTTGCCGATGAGGACCAGATCGTAGATCTTGTCATCGATGAAATCCGTATAGCGCTTGAGGTCGTTCCGGTCGACTTGCAGGCCGGCCGCCGCCCGGAAGAATCGCTGGAATTTCGCGGTACCCATCACTGGCATGTCGTCAGCTCCCCTCGAAGAATTCATGGATTTGGCGAACGGCCATCGCTCCCTCACCGACAGCGGATGCGACCCGTTTCACGGAGCCGTTGCGGACGTCGCCCGCAGCGAACAGGCCGGGCAGACTTGTTTCGAGCGTCCTCGACGGCCGCTCGCCGATCCGCCGGTTACTGTTCTCACCGGCGCCGACCGCGTCCACGCCGGTGAGGACGAAGCCGTGGTCATCGAGTGCGATCGTGCCGGACAGCCACCCGGTGTGCGGCACCGCCCCGATGAAGACGAACAGGGCATGGACCCGCAGGGTGTCCTGTTCCCCCGTTTGATTGTTCTCGACCACGATCTCGTCGAGGTACTTCTCACCGTGGACCTCGCGAATCTCGGTATGCCGGTGGACGGTCACGCGCGGATGGCGCTCGATCTGGTCGACGAGGTACCGGGACATGCTCTTTCCGAGGTCACCGCTGCGGATGAGCAGGTGAACGTGGGAGACTCGGTCCGCGAGAAAAACGGTGGCCTGTCCGGCGGAGTTTCCGCCGCCGACGATGGCCACCGGGTCGGTGCCGCACATCCGCGCTTCCTGATGGGTTGCGGCGTAGTACACGCTCGTCCCCTCCAGTACCTCGATCCCCGGAACCGACAACTTGCGGTATCGCGCCCCGGTGGCGAGCACGACGGCCCGGCCGCGAACCGTGCCGCCGTCCGCCAGGCGAAGCACGTGGTGCCCGCTCTCGGACCGCAAACCGGCCGCCTCCGCCGACACCAGCATGCGGGCGCCGAACTTCCCGGCCTGGATCACGGCCCGCTCCGCCAATTCGGCGCCGGAGATCCCTGCCGGGAAGCCCAGGTAGTTCTCGATCCGGGAGGAGGTACTGGCCTGGCCACCTGCGGCGACCGACTCCAGTGTCACCGTGTTCAACCCGTCCGAGGCGCCGTACACGGACGCGGCCAGACCGGCCGGCCCCGCACCCACCACGACGAGGTCGAACACGTCCTGGGCTGCGTCACGGAGCGAGTCCAGGACCGGAAGCCCGACGATGCGGGCGAGTTCCGCATTCGTCGGATTGCGCAGCACCTTGTCGCCGTGCCAGATCACCACGGGAGTGTCCTCGGGGGCGACGCCCAGGCTGCGCAGCAGCTGCTCCGCCCTTTTGTCCCGCTCCAAATCGATCCACCTATGGGGCAATCGGTTTCGCATGGCGAACTCCCGAAGCCGCAACGTATCCGGTGAATAACAGGAGCCGATGATCCGGAACCCCGAACCGAGCCCGATCAGCAGGTGCCTGCGCACCAGGTAGGCACGCAGGATCAGATCGCTGAGCACGGGATCGTGGGCAACAAGCTCGCGCACCCGCTCGGCCGGGACGGCGAGTATCTCGCCGTCCTCGATCGCCTCGGCGGTGAAGAATGCCACCTGGCCTTCCAGCAGCCCGAGCTCGCCCAGGAATCGGCCGGGACCGTGCACGCGCAGTATCCGGCGTTCACCGTCTCCGTCGCCCTCGTCGATGATCGCGACCTTGCCCGAGAGGATGACGAAGAAGTCGTTGCTGGGTTCGCCCTCTCGGATCAGCACCTCACCGGCGCGCACCGATCGACGGGCGCCACCGACCTCGAGTGTCGCGACCTGGTCGTCCGTCAGCCGCGGGAATGCTCCGAGCTCATCCGGAGTCTCGTCGAGCGGCGGCATGTCGGGTGCGGGAGCGGCGTCCTCAGACGAAGTTCTGGTCGACATAACACCAGCGCCAATCTTCACCTGGTTCCATCGACTGGACGATCGGATGGCCGATGACGTGAGCGTGCGCGCTCGCGTGCTTCTCCGGCGAGGAGTCGCAGCAACCGACGTGTCCGCACGTCAGGCACAGCCTCAGATGTACCCACGGGGTGCCGAGGCGAAGACATTCCTCGCAGCCCTCGGGAGTCCGGGGTACGACGGGCCGGATCGCGGTCACGTGTGGGTCCACATAGATGGAAGTCATCACTTCGTCTCCTTGCCTGCTTTTTCCGAGAGCGCCTGATCGAGCCATGTGCGCAGTTGTGGTACCGGAGCTGCGCCCGCCTGACGAGCCAGGACCTCGCCCCGGTCCATCACCAGCAGAGTCGGTACGGCGCGGACGGTGAACCGTTCGGCCGTCTTGGGCGCAGCATCCACGTCGACCTTCACCAGCTTGAGCTGACCCGCGCGTTCCCTGGCGAGCTGCTCGAGCGCCGGACTGACCATGCGGCAAGGACCGCACCACGTCGCCCAGAGGTCGACGAGCACAGGCATCGAGGATTTCTCGGCGACCTCCGCGAAGTCGTCGTCCCCTGCCGAGGCGATCCAGGGCAGCGGCTCGTGGCAGTTCCCGCAGCGCGGTTTTCCTTCCCCGGCCGCCGCCACCCTGTTGACCTTGCCGCAGTTCGGGCACTTCACCTTTTCGGATCCCATGACGACACCTCTTCTCAGGCCGCCGCGACGGCGGGTTCCGCATACGCGACGGCGAGCTCGCCGCCGTCCACCGTGACACGGATGGTGCCACCCGGTTCGATCTCGCCGCGCAACAGCGCACGACCTATCTTGGTCTCCACCTCGTGGGCGATGTACCGTCGCAGCGGCCGCGCACCGTAGACCGGGTCGAAACCGTGTTCGGCGATGAGCCGGCGCGCTTCCGGCGTGATATCCAGGTGTATCTGCCGCTCCGCCAACCTGTTCCGAAGATCGGTGAGTTGTAGCTCGACGATGTGCTCGATCTGGGGCAGCGTGAGCGGGGTGAACAGCACGATGTCGTCGACCCGGTTGAGGAACTCCGGACGGAAGTGCCCGCGCAGTTCCGCCAGCACCCGCCCCCGGGCATCCGGTTTGATCTCGCCATCGGCTGTGACTCCCTCGAGGAGATACTGGGATCCGATGTTGGAGGTCATGATGATCACCGTGTTCCGGAAATCGACCTGCCTGCCTTGAGAATCGGTGATCCGGCCGTCGTCGAGCACCTGCAGCAGGGTGTTGAAGACGTCGGCGTGGGCCTTCTCGATCTCGTCGAAGAGCACGACGGAGTACGGCTTGCGGCGCACCGCCTCGGTGAGCTGGCCGCCCTCGTCGTAGCCGACGTACCCGGGGGGCGCACCGATGAGCCTGCTCACCGTGTGCCGCTCCTGGTACTCGCTCATGTCCAGGCGCACCATGTTGTCTTCGCTGTCGAAGAGGGCACTGGCCAGTGTCTTTGCCAGCTCGGTCTTTCCCACGCCCGTCGGGCCGAGGAAGATGAACGAACCGATCGGCCGGCGCGGGTCACGGATACCCGACCTCGCCCGGATCACCGCGTCTGCGACCAGTTGCACCGCCTCGTCCTGGCCGACGACCCGCTCGTGCAGAATTTCGTCGAGCTTCAACAGCTTCTCCCGCTCGCCTTCCTGCAGCCGGGCGACCGGGATACCCGTCCATGCGGCCACGATCTCTGCGATCTCGTCTTCGGTGACCACTTCGCGCAGCAGCGGATTCTGGCCCTGCCTGGCGGCCAGTTGCTCCTCCGCCGCCCTGAGTTTGCGTTCCAGCTCGGTGATCTGGCCGTATCGCAACTCGGCCGCGCGGTTGAGGTCGTAGTTGCGCTCCGCCTCCTCGGCCTCGTGGCGCAACCGTTCCAGCTCTCCCCGCAGCTCCTGTACCCGCCGGATCGCCTGCCGCTCGGCCTCCCACTGAGCGTGCCTGGCGTCGGCCTCGGCACGGAGGTCGGCCAGCTCCTTGCGCAACTCTTCGAGGCGCGCCTTGCTGGCCGCGTCCGTTTCCTTGGACAGCGCGGCCTCTTCGATCTCCAGCCGGGTCACTCTCCGGGTGAGCTCGTCGAGTTCGGCGGGCATCGAGTCGATTTCGGTGCGTTGCCGAGCGCATGCCTCGTCGACCAGATCGATCGCCTTGTCCGGAAGGAAACGGTCGGTGATGTACCGGTGCGAGAGGGTCACGGCGGCGACCAGGGCGCCGTCCTTGATCTTCACGCCGTGAAACACCTCGAGTCGCTCCCGAAGTCCGCGCAGAATCGAGATCGCATCCTCGATGCTGGGCTCGTCGACGAGAACGGTCTGGAAGCGACGCTCCAGTGCCGCATCGGATTCGATGTGCTTGCGATACTCGTCGAGGGTGGTGGCGCCGATCATGTGTAGTTCGCCGCGGGCGAGCATCGGCTTGAGCATGTTGCCGGCGTCGAGAGACCCGTCGCCGCCGGCTGATCCCGCGCCCACAACGGTATGAAGCTCGTCGACGAACAGCAGGATGCGCCCCTCGGCCGCCTTCACCTCCAACAGCACCGCCTGCAGTCGCTCCTCGAACTCGCCGCGGTACTTCGCGCCGGCCACCAGTGAACCCATGTCGAGCGAGAAGATCGTCTTGTCGCGCAGGCCCTCCGGCACGTCGCCGCGGACGATCCGCTGGGCAAGGCCCTCGACGATCGCGGTCTTACCGACGCCGGGGTCGCCGATCAGCACCGGATTGTTCTTCGTCTTCCGGCTCAGGATCTGCGTTACCCTACGGATCTCGGCATCTCGGCCGATGACCGGATCGAGTGCGCCTGTCCGGGCCTCGGAGACGAGATCGCGTCCGTACTTCTCCAGCGCCTCGTAGGCCCCTTCCGGGGTCGCCGATGTGACGCGCTGATGGCCGCGCACTTTGGTCAAGACGGCGAGGAAGGATTCTCGCGTGACCCCATGACTGGCGAGGACCCGGCCTGCCGCAGTGGCCGACCCCTCCTCGGAGAGGGCCATCACGAGATGCTCCACGGACACGTAGGAATCCTTGAGTCGCTTCGCCTCCCGTTCCGCGGATTCAAGCAACTTGGCCAGGCGCTGGGTGATCATCACCTGACCGGGCGTCGCGCCGGGGCCGCTGACCTTCGGCCTGCGCGAGAGTTCACGTTCCAGATCGGATCGCAGGGCATCGACGTTGGCGCCGGTCTGCTCGAGCAGTCGAGGCACCAGCCCTTCCCGCTGATCGACCAACGCGAGCAGCAGGTGCTCTCCGTCGACCTCGGTGTGACCCATTCTGGTCGCTACATTTTGGGCTTCCTGCAGGGCTTCTCGTGACTTTTCAGTCAGGCTGCCGGTGTCCATGGGGTGCCCTCCTTCCGCGGGAAGCTGCTTCGAGTTTCTCGATTCGATCCAGCAGATCGAGCACGAGCCCGATTGCCGAGTAGTTCAGGCCCAGACCGGTCCGCAGCCGTTGGATGCGGGCGGCATGGGCCACTGCGGATGGTTGGAACGACATCGCGCCGCCGGCGCCTCGGTGGGCGTCGAGCAGGCCGAGCGCCACAAGCCTTCGTGCCAGGTCCGGGTGTAGCCCGGTACGTTCGGCGAAGGCATCTGGCGACAATCCGGGACGGCGAACCAATACATACCGGGTGACCGGGCTCGGGGTGCTCATGTCTCTTTCCTCGGATCGAAGTTCGATTCGGTGGCCAACTGCTCGAACAGCTCGCGCTCGCGTGCTGTCGGTTTCGACGGCACCATCACCTTGATCTCGGCGTAGAGGTTGCCGTTGGGGCCACGCGGATTGGGCATTCCTTCTCCGCGCAGCCGCAGCTTCCTTCCCGTCGACGAGCCCGGCGCCACTTTGACTTTCGCTTCGCCACCCGGGGTGGGAACGACGACGGTCGACCCGAGCACCGCCTCCCATGGCGATACGGGCAGGTCCACATAGATGTCCCGGCCCTGCACCCGGAACCGGCGATGCGGCTTGATCCGCACCACGAGGTACAGATCCCCGGGCGGCGCGTCACCGTTGCTCCGCCCGCCTTGCCCGGCCAGCCGGATTCTCTGGCCGTCCAGGACACCGGCGGGAATGTCGACGTCGTACTGGCGTCCGTCCAGTCTGAGTGTCTGTTTGCCGCCCCGATACGCCTGTTCCAGAGTCAGTTCCAGTTCCGCTTCCTGATCGGCGCCGGGAATCGGCCCGTACCCGCCGGCGCCGCCGAACATCTGCCCGAAGAGGTCCTCGAAGTCGACCGCGCCCTCGCCACCGAAACCTCGACCGAAGTGCACCCTTCTGCCCGCTCCGCCGTACCGCCCGGCGCTTGCCTGGACCCGTTCGTCGTAGTCCTCGGGCACACGCCGGAAGTCCGCACCGAATCGGTCGTAGCGTTTCCGGGTGTCCGGGTCGGATAACACCTGGTAGGCCTCGTTGGCCTCCTTGAACCTGTCCTCCGCAGTGGGGTCCTTGTTCACGTCGGGGTGATATTTGCGCGCCAGCTTGCGGTACGCCTGCTGGATTTCGTCGGCGCCGGCGTCGCGCGGGACACCGAGCGCTTCGTAGTAGTCACGCGCCATCGGTGCTCACCCCTCGGGTCGGCTGACGACCACCGAGGCGGGACGCAACTGCCGACCGTCCTCTCCATAGCCCGGGCGCAAGACCTCGATCACGGTCCCGGAGGGAACGTCGGGTTGGGACACCACGCTGACCACTTCGTGTAGCTCCGGGGAGAACGGCACACCGACCTCGTCATGGCGCTCGAAGCCGAGCTGGGCCAGCACCTGCACCGCCTGGTCCCGGGTCGCCTTCACGCCCTCGACGACGGCCTGGGGATCGCCGCCCGCATGGGCCAGCGCGAGCTCCAAATTGTCCAGCACCGGGAGCCACGCAGCGGAAACCTTCGCCACCTCCGCGGCGCGGGCACGGTCCAGATCCTTGGCAAACCGCTTGCGCAGGTTGTCCAGATCCGCGAGGGCCCTGCGCCAGCGGTCCTCGAGTTGAGCCAGCTCGGCCCCCGTGTCGGTGCGATCCGGCGCCGTCTCGGTCTGATCCCCGTCGGTAGCCGACTCGGTCGTCGAATGATCTGCGGACCTTTCCATCGTGTGCCTCAGCTTCGATCGAATTCGGCGTCGACCACGTCGTCGTCACCCGACGACGCAGCGTCTCCGCCGCCTGCCTGGTGTCCGTCTCCGCCGCCGGACTGGACCGGTGCGAGCCCGTAGAGCAGCTGCTGCAGCTCGGAGGTGAGTGGCTCTACCTTCTCGGGGGGAGCATTGTCTTCCACGGCTTTCCTGGCGTCGGCGATCAGCATCTCGGCGCGTGCCTTCTCGTGCGGTGGCGCACTGTCGCCGAGTTCGGCGAGTCGCCGTTCCACTTGATAGGCAACCGAATCGAGCGCGTTGCGCGCGTCGACCGCCTTTCGCAGCGCCTCGTCCTCGGCCCGGTTCCGTTCGGCTTCCGCGAGCATGCGCTCGACCTCACTCTGGTCGAGGTTGCCCTGCTCACTGATCGTGATGCTCTGTTCCTTACCGGTGTCCTTGTCGCGGGCGGTGACGTGGAGGATGCCGTTGGCGTCGATGTCGAACGTGACTTCGACTTGAGCCTCGCCACGGGGTGCCGGGCGGATGCCTTCCAGCCGGAACCGACCGAGCACCCGGTTGTCGGCGGCCCGTTCGCGTTCGCCCTGCAGGACCACGACATCCACTGCGGGCTGATTGTCTTCCGCGGTGGCGAACACTTCACTGCGCCGGACCGGAATCGTCGTGTTGCGCTCGATGATCTTGGTCATCACCCCGCCCTGGGTCTCGACGCCGAGGGACAGCGGGGTGACATCGAGCAGCAGCACATCGGAGACCTCGCCCTTGAGCACGCCCGCCTGGACTGCGGCACCCAGCGCCACGACCTCGTCCGGGTTGACGCTCATGTTGGGGTCCTTGCCGCCGGTGAGCCGGCGAACCAGCGCCTGCACCGCCGGAATACGTGTCGAACCACCGACCAGAATCACCTCGTCGATGTCGTTGGCGGTGACCTTGGCGTCACTCATCGCCTGCTTCACCGGGCCGAGGCAGCGTTCCACCAGATCCGCCGTCAGATCCTCGAACTTCGATCGCATGATCGTGGTGGTGAGGTGCTTCGGACCGTTCGCGTCAGCGGTGACGAAGGGCAGGTTGACCTGGGCCTGTGTCACCGAGGACAGTTCGACCTTGGCCTTCTCTGCTGCCTCGAAGAGGCGCTGCAACGCCTGGGGATCCTTGCGCAGATCGATGTTCTCCGCCCGTTGGAATTCGTCGGCGAGGTAGTCCACCAGACGTCGGTCGAAGTCGTCGCCGCCGAGGTGGGAGTCGCCGGCCGTGGCACGAACCTCGACCACTCCCTCGCCCACGTCGAGCAGGCTCACATCGAAGGTGCCGCCGCCGAGGTCGAAGACCAGTACGGTCTCGTGGGTCTGCTTGTCCATGCCGTATGCCAGTGCCGCGGCGGTCGGCTCGTTGATGATCCGCAAAACCTCGAGGCCTGCGATCCGGCCGGCGTCTTTGGTGGCGTTGCGTTGCGCGTCGTTGAAGTACGCGGGAACGGTGATGACCGCTTCTTTGACCTTCTCACCGAGGAACTTGCTCGCGTCGTCGACGAGCTTGCGCAGCACGAGGGCGCTGATCTCCTCCGGCGCGTACTTCTTGCCCCGGACGTCGAATCGAGCCTCACCGTTATCACCCGGTACGACGTCGAAACTGACCGCTTTGGCCTCCTCGGTGACCTCGTCGTAGTGACGTCCGATGAAGCGTTTCGCGGAGTATATTGTGCCCTTCGGATTCAAGATCGCCTGCCGTCGGGCGAGCTGACCCACCAACCGCTCCCCGCTCTCGGTGAAGGCCACCACCGACGGCGTCGTCCGCGCTCCCTCGGCATTCGGGATCACCCCCGGCTCGCCGCCTTGCCAGCTTGCGATGACCGAGTTCGTGGTGCCCAGGTCGATACCTACAGCAGTCGCCATGACTCATTCCTTTCGATCGGTCCGGCCGGTGAGCAGGCGAACGGGTTCGTCCGCGACCTCGACGTCGGCGAGGACTTCGTAGTGACGTGGTTGTAATGACTGGATCGAGGTGAAGTCGCGCCGGCCGCCCCGCAGCGCGTACATGAGTAAGCCGAACAGTGCGCCGTCAGCGCGCCGGCGGCGGCGCCTCGCAGAGCGGCCCAGCCGTAGTTCAATCGGCCGACGACCTGCTCGGGCAGCTCGATGTCGCGTCCGACGATGGCCAGTTCGTCGACCGTGAATTGCTGGTCGGAGAGGTAGTCGCCAGCGCTTTCAGCGTCGGCGTAGTTGTCGAATGTTGCTACTACCTGGCGGGCAGGTTGGTGCGGACGGACCGCGGAGGTCCCACGACTGGACTCTGACATCACGCCCCCTGGGCGTCGATGGTTTCGGTGTTCACCGAGCCGGCGCGAACCAGTTCGGCGTCCGGCTGGTCGGTCAACCGCTTGAACTCACGGACGGCTCAACCGCTGAAAGTTCTTCATACGCCGGTAGGCGTCGACAGAACGGGAGGCGGTGGCGTCCACACCCCGGCCGGGGCATAAGAGTGCCGGAACCCGCTCGAGGCGACCGGTGCGCGCACTCCGGGCATCAGCCACTACTCCGGTGCTTCCACGAGTAGAACTCCGATACGAAAGATCGGGACTGCTGAGCGGTGTGACATAGCCCCAGCAAGTCGAAAGCAGGAAGCCAACTACGCCACACAGTGTAATCACGGAAGCACCGGGAGTCACGGCCCCATCCTCGCTCGCGCCAGGAACAGCGGCCACCTGCGCGAGGACTTCACCGACGAGGCATCGTCATCCTGCTGCATGGCGAACGCCGGTATCGTCGACACCCACCTGTCGAGGCCGCCCTCGACGCCTGAGACGCCCCACCGGACACATGCTGTGCTCCTACGCTCGAAGTTCGCGGCCGGGCGGGTGACGCGGGTTCTGTCGAGCTTGCGGGCGGGCTTCCAGTCCGCCCGAGCGCACAAATCAATGAGACCCCTAGCGATCGCGGAGCCGAAAGAGGAGACTCCAGGGTGGAGAGAACGCGACGCCTGGAATGCACCCACCTGCTTGTTGTCCATGACGCGAAACATGGTGGCGTGCCTGAGTTTTGGTGTGTTCTTTCCGTTGCGTGCGCTGTCGCGTCGGCTACCCCAGCAGAACGGTTCGTTCGGTCGGTCGCTCACACGTAACCGCCTGTGGCCGCCGGGCGTCAATCGGAAACGCCGCATGTCAGGAGTATCGAGATGAAAGCGCTTGTGTACGACGGGCCCCGTCAGGTTCATGTGAAGGATGTGCCCGATGCGAGGATTGAGCAGCCGACCGATGTACTGGTAAAGATCACCAGCACCAACATTTGCGGGTCGGATCTACACATGTATGAGGGCCGCACCGATCTGGAGCCCGGGATGGTCCTCGGTCACGAGAACTTGGGGATCGTCGCCGAGGTGGGCAATGCGGTGGTAAAGGTCACCGCCGGGGACCGGGTGTGCCTACCGTTCAACATTGGTTGCGGTTTCTGCCGAAACTGCGAGGAAGGGTTGACCGCGTTCTGCCTGACGGCGCATCCGGATCCGAACATGGCGGGCGCCGCGTATGGTTTCGCCGGGATGGGACCGTTCTGGGGCGGACAGGCCGAGTATTTGCGGGTGCCGTTCGGCGACTTCAACTGTCTGCGGCTGCCTGAGGATGCTCAGGACAAAGAAACCGACTATGTGATGCTGGCGGACATTTTCCCGACCGGTTGGCACTGCACCCGTCTGGCCGATATGCAGCCTGGCGATTCGATGGTGGTCTACGGGGCCGGCCCGGTGGGCTTGATGGCGGCATATTCGGCGATGATCCAGGGCGCGTGCAAGGTGATGATAGTGGACCGGCATCCAGACCGGTTGCGCCTGGCCGAGCAGGTCGGCGTCATACCGATCGACGACTCGAAGGGCGACCCGGTCGAACAGGTGCTGGAGCAGACCAACGGGCACGGCGCCGACAAGGGTTGTGAGTGCGTCGGCTATCAAGCCCATGACCCGCAGGGACATGAGGATTCGTCGATGACCTTGAACCGGCTGGTCGATTCGGTGCGGTTCACCGGGCACATCGGCGTGGTGGGCATCTTCTTGCCGCGAGATCCCAACGCGCCCGACCCGCTGGAGAAGAAGGGCAAGATCGCCTTCGACATAGGCAAGTTCTGGTTCAAGGGTCAAAAGGCCGGAACCGGGCAGGCCAACGTCAAGCACTACAACCGCCAGCTTCGTGACCTGATCCATGAAGGCCGGGCCAAACCGTCGTGGATCGTCTCTCACGAAATCCCGCTTTCTGAGGCCGAGTCCGGCTACCAGCATTTCGATGCCCGTGACGACGGATGGACCAAGGTCGTAATGCATCCGTGAGGCGGCCCGGACCGAGAGGAGCGCAACGATGGCAAATGCACTGCAGGGCAGGCAGTTCGCGAAGACCGGGACAGGTGCGTCATGACAATGAACCAGACCTCGGTGTCCCTCGACGATGCGCAGCGGGTGATTGCCGCCGGGCAGGCCAAAGCCGCCGAGATCGAGTCGCCGTCGAATATCGCGGTGGTCGATGCCGGCGGCAACCTCGTTGCCCATGTGCGGATGGACGGCGCATGGATCGCCAGCATCGACATCTCGATCAACAAGGCATTCACCGCCCGAGCGCTGGACATCTCGACCGAGGACCTCGCGGCCGACGCGCGTCCGGGCGAGCAGTTCTACGGGATACATACCTCCAACGGTGGGCGCATCATGATCTTCGCCGGCGGTGTACCGCTGCGGCACAACGGCCAGGTCGTCGGGGCGGTCGGCGTCAGCGGCGGCACCGGAGCGCAGGACAAGGCTGTCGCCGAGGCAGCCGCAACGGCGATGTGAGCAGTGAACTACGTCGACAGGGCGCCATCGCGGATAGCCCCGGGAGCAGTGGAAAAGCGGCCCCGCTGCCCGCCGGGGTGGCGCACCGTGAGTTTCGGGCACGGCCGGAGGAGAAAGGCGTTTGATGGTGTGCCTGCGGTTCCGTCATCGGCTGCGGTCCAGCCTGTGGATCACGCCGTTGCTATGCGTGCTGGCCTCGATCGGGCTGTCGTTCGTGACCGTGGCGATCGATCGGCAGTTCGGCGATCGGCTGATCCCGGTGACGATCACGGGCTCGGCGGACGCGGTGTCCAACATCCTCAGCACCATCGCCGCCGCGATGGTCACCCTGACCACGCTCGTGCTCACGGTGACGACGGTGGCCGTCCAGCTCGCGATGGGGCAGTTCTCGCCGCGCATCGTGCGGGCGTTGCTCCAGGACCGCAGCAGCCAGCTGGCGTACGGGCTGTTCGCCTCGACGTTCATCTTCGCGATGCTCGCGCTCCGCGAGGTCAACGCCGTGGGCGAGGGGGCGGTGCCAGGCCTGACCGTGTCGGTGGCCTACCTGCTGGTGCTGGCCAGCATCGCCGCGTTGTTCCTCTACATCCACCATTCGGGAAACGCGCTGCGCGCCTCGGGCCTGATCGACCTGGTCGGCGATCATCTGCACGAGCAGCTGGACCGCAAGTACCCGGCGAAGGGACCGCCGCCCGCCCAGCCTGATGTCGTGGTCTCGCCCGAACCCGGGCTCGTTATCGACCTGGATCGTCCCGCGCTGGTCGCGGCGGCGTCCAAGGCCGGTTGCGTGGTGGAGATGGTCCCCCTGATGGGCGACTTCGTACCGGCAGGCGCGCCGCTGTTCCGCGTGCACGGCGACCCTGTCCGTCTCGACCACGCCCGCGTCGCACGCCTCGTCGTCCTCGCCGCGGAGCGGACCCACGGCGATGACCCGGCGTACGGCTTCCGCAAGCTGGTCGACATCGCCGAGCGTGGTCTGGCCCAACCGTTCACCGACCCGACCACCGCCGTGATGGTGATCGACCGCCTGCACGACTGCTTGCGGCAGCTCGCCAACCGCGACTTCCCCTCCGGCCGGCACCACGACGCCGGCGGCGAGGTTCGGCTCATCGAGCGCACGCTCAGCTGGGCGGGCTACGTCCGGCTCGCGTTCGACGAGCTCTGTCTCGCCGGAGCCGCCTCCCCCCAGGCATCGCGCCGGTTACGCGCCGCACTGGAAGACCTCCTGACGGTCGCACCGCCCGAGCGGCACCCACCGCTCGAGCGGCAGCTGGACGTGCTCGTCGCCGCGGTACACCGCAGTTACGACGACCAGCGCGACCGACATGCGGCGCTGGTCGCCGATCAGCAGGGCATCGGTTCGGGCGCCGACCTCGCAGCGGAGTCCGAGGCGGCGACCAAGCGCGCCGGCGCAGGAACATGATCGACACGCTGTCGTCGGCGTCTTCCGAGCGGGAGACACGGGCGGGCGATGAATGCCCGCAGGTTGCTCGATCCGACGTTGCGGGGGTGGGTCGGCACGTTCGTCATGGCACCGCAGAACACGAAGATCGTCCGGCTTGGCAACGGTCTGCTACCGAGAAGTCATGCATGCGGGAGATTCACCGGCCGCGCCGCTGATCGCCGCCGCGGTCACGGCGGGCATCGCCGGCGGCAGGCGCGGTGCTGTCCAGGTCCGCGATGGGCGCACGGTTCTCGATCGAGTGCTTCCCGAAACGGGCACCGGGCCGAACGACGAGGCCCGCGCCGGGCTATCAGGCGACCGCGGTGATGCTCGGCGAGGCCGGCCTGTGCCCGGCTTTCGACAGCGCACAGCTGCCGCGACTGGCCGGAATTCTCAGTCCGGCAACGGCGCTGGGCGACGCGCTCTCCGACCGTATGCGAGCCGCAGGGATGACGTTCGAGGTCCGACGGCGCCGATGAGGAATATCGAGCAGTCGACGGTGGCGGATACGTCCGCGGATACACCGATGCGCGACGCTACGGCGACTTCGTCAGGCCGCGGACGTGTGGCCATGCCTTGGCGAGTGCGAGGAGCTGGCGTAGTTCCGCGGTGAGATCCCTTGCCCCCGGTTGGATTTGGTGCCGCGGCGTGAGCCGGCTCGTGCTCGGGGCGTGCCCGGCAGCTTTTGTGGCGATGGCCTCGGCGACGCGACGAGCATAGATGTGTGGGTCACCGCCGGTGGCGGCCAGATCGTCGGGGCTGTCGCTGTAGCGCTTGAGATGCAGCAGGCTGTCGCGGATCTCGACCGTCATGCGATGCAGGCGGATGGCCGGGTCTGTTCGGCCGTCGAGGTCGCGCCGCGTCTCCATGACGATTTCCGGTACGGCTGCGGTGAGATCGGCCCACATCGGCTGCAAGCGGCGGCGATATCGGCTGGTACGGTCCCATCCGACGCGGGAGACCAAGGCGCTGATCAGCGGCACCGTGACCACGGCGGGAGCGCCGACCGCCGAGAGAAGGAACCCGCACCATGCTTTCCAGTGCATTTCGGGATCGAATGACGGTCGGCCCGCCAGGACACCGACAAGCGAATCGATCGGGTATGCGACCGCGACGATCCCCATGCCCACCCCGGTGCACAGGACCACTGTGTACAGTGCGCGTTCCTGCCAGGTGCTATCGCCCGCGGCGCGCATCTCGCGCACGCTTGCCCGGCTGACGAGCACAGCCGTCGCACCGAGCGGCAGGGAAAACGCGATCCAGATCACGACGGCAGGCCAGCCGAGGGCTTGGTCGATCAACTGGTCGGCGCGGCGGGCGGGCGTCCCTGCGATCAGGATGACAACGGTGATGGTGGCGGTGAGCAGGTAGTAGCGCCGCTGCCTGTGCCACGTGTGGGCGGGGTCTGCGCCTGCCCACAGCTTGGCGATGCCGTAGATATTCGAGACGGCCAGCACGGTTGCTCCCAGTGAGAGCTGCCGGGCGATGTTGACCACGTCGCTGTCGTCCCAGGGCAGCAGCCAGGCCAGTGACTTTTCGAACCATGCCTCCCGCAACAGGTGTTCGAAGACAGCGGCGGCGAGCGCGCGATCGACGAGCCGGTCGACGACGCTGTCCGGCAACAGCCACCACCGACCGACGAGCGCCAACGCGATACCTGTCAGGACGGGCCAGGTGATCGAACCCGGGATCGGGGAAGTCATCTCACCGATGCCGGTTTCGGAAGAACGTCGAACGGAACCGGCTCGCCGACCGCTTCGGCAGCATCGCTTCGACGAGCAACAGGTCGGCGAAGGTTTCGGCGGCGCGCTCGCGCTCACTTCCGTAGTCCTGGCGGCGCAGTACGCTGCGGATCGTTTCCAGCGACAGCGAGGGCATCAATTCGCGCAACGGCAGATCGGCCGCGGCACCATCGGTACCGCTCGCGGTTCCTCCGTGGCCGAGCAGCATATGGCCGATCTCGTGGGCGATGATGTGATCGGCATGCCATTCGGTGTCGGCTCCGTACATGATCACGTCGTCGCCTTCACGGGCGATCCACAGGCCGCTTCCGGTGCCGCATCCGTTCTCCGAGAGTGCACCGACATCGATCGGGCACAACGTGATCGGCCGTTCCCGGTACTCTGCCACCCGCGCGATGTACTCCGTTACGTCCCATGGGTGGGGGATCGGTACCAGGCGACCCAGCTCCTCGAATCGCGCGGCGAGATCCTGCATTACGCCTTCCCCTTGTCGATCACGTGACCTATGCCGATACCGCGATGAGCGTAGTCGCCGACCGAGCATCGTCACGGACGCGGCTTGTCGCGCAGGCTTTCTCGCACCGACCGCGACGGATCGGCCGCGAGGTCATCGTCCGGTTGGCCCGGCAGAGAAATGCGTAGTCGATCGTGACGGTTCGCTCATGTTCCCGAAGGGTTGCGCGAGGCCGCTATCCACGCCGCGACCTGTGTTCGCGAGGTGAACCCTAGTTTGGTCAGCACGTGCTCGACATGGCCCTGTGCGGTGCGGGGCGAGATCACCAGGCGAGCGGCGATCTCCCTGTTGGTCAGGCCTTCGGCAACCAATTCGGCGACTTGCCGCTCGCGTTTGGTCAGTTTGCTGCCCAACGGATTTCGGTCCGCGGGCGAGGCCGGTTCACCCAGGGCGTAGGCGATCGCGGCGTCGAGATCGAGCGCGGCGCCCTCCCGGTGGGCCGCGGCGTAGGCCTGCTCGCTGATGGCTTCTCGAGTTCGGCGCTCGCACTCTTCCTGATAAGCGAGCAGCTCTGGGAATTGGGTCGGCGCGGTACCCACGGACCGGCCGATCTGTTCGGCGGCCGCGAACAAGACGACCACACGCTCGGCAGCTTCGTGGTCGGCGGCGATCCACGCCAGCGCTTGCAGGCACATGCTGAGGTTCGTGCGGTCGTCCACCTTCCTGCTCACCCGCAGTGCTCGCACGATGAGTCGATTCGCCCGCACGGGATCTCCCCGACGCCACAACGAAACAGCCAGCGCCCACATCGCGTAGGCCTGATATACCGTCCCGCCGTGTTCTTCGATGAGCGCGAGGGAGCGCTCGAAATATTCGATGGCCCGCGCGCTGTCCTCACCCAGTCCGTGTGTGAGACCGAGAAAGGTCAGCGCGTCGACTCGGAAGAGGAGAGGGCCGCCGCGTTCGGTATACACCTGGAGGGCTTTCTCGAGATACGGGCGGGCGTCGGCAAGGTTACCGTTGAACAGTGCGAGGAGTCCATCGGCGAAGTCGATGTGTGCGCGGATCAGCGGGTCGGTCGTCCGCTCGGCGAACGCGTGCCCTTCGCGTACCAGATCGGCCACCCCTGAGACGTCGCCCTGTACTGCGGCTATGAGGCAGGTCGCGTATATCGCCGCGGCCTGGTCGACGGTGACTGTGCCGGTGCGGCGGGCCAGCAGACGCTCCAGCCAGCGACGCTCCTCGGCGAGGGAGCCGTGGGAGAACCGGAAGGGCAACAGAGCGTTGGCGATCCGGATTCCGGCTTCGGGGCTGTCGGACACGCAGAATTCCAGCGCTTGCCGCATGTTCGGCTGCTCCCGGCGCAACCGTCCGACCCACTCGAAGTCCCGAGGACTGATCAAGTCGGCATTCGCATCGAGCGCCAGCTGTTCGTACCAGTCACGGTGGCGACGGCAGAGTTCGAGGTATTGGCCGGTCCGCTCCCCTTTTTCGCGGCCGTAGTCACGCACCGTGTCCAGCATCCGAAACCGCACCACGCCCGCCGACTCTTCGCGAACGAGGATCGACTTGTCGACGAGGAACGCGACCGTATCCAGGATGTTCTCCGCCGCCAGACCCTCTCCGCAGACGTATTGCGCGGCCTCGAGGTCGAAGCTGCCCGCGAACACCGACAACTGAGCCCACACTCGTTGTTGCACCGGTGTACACAGGTCGTAGCTCCAGTCGATGCACATGCGCAACGTCTGTTGCCGCGGCGGTGCGCTCCTGCTGCCGCGGGTGAGCAAGGCGAACCGATCGGTCAAGCGTCGCAAAATCTGTTCCGGCGACATCACCCGCAACCAGGCCGTCGCCAGCTCGATCGGCAACGGCAAGCCGTCCAGCTGCCGGCAGATCCGGGCGATGGGGCGTTGGTTGTCCTCGGTGAGTTCGAACCCCGGCACGGCCGTGGCGGCCCGGTCGCCGAACAATCTCATCGCGTCATTGCGGGCCGGGTTCCTGGGTAGCCGATCCGGATCGGGTACGGCCAGCGGGTGGATCGGCAGAACCGCTTCCCCTGCGAGGCCGATCGGCTCGCGGCTCGTCGCGAGAATCCGCACTCGCGGACACGCGCGAAGCAGCGACTCCGCGAGTTCCGCCACCGCGGCCACCAGTTGCTCGCAATTGTCCAGCACGAGCAGCAGTTCGCGATCGGCGAGGAACTCGGCGAGTACGTCGCGTAACGGCCGCATCGACCGGTCCTGCAAGTTCAGCGCGCCCGCGATGACGCTCGCCAGCAGCGATTCGTCACGCAGCTCACCCAGCTCGACGAACACCACACCGTCGGCGAAATCTCGTTGCGCAGTGGTGGCGACTTGCACCGCGAGCCGCGTCTTGCCCACTCCGCCGATCCCGGTGAGGGTCACCAACCGCGAGGTCGACAACGAGTTCGTCGCTTGCGTCAGCTCGGTTCGTCGATCGATGAAGCTGGTCAATTCCAGCGGAAGCCTCCCCGAACCCGACGAAGCCTCCATCGCTCGAAGCTGCCGCGACCCCGTCGAAGGAGACTGCCGGCCTGGTGACTCGGCCTCGGGCTCGCCCGCGGGCAGGGTGTGCAACGCCATTTCATCGGCGGGGAAACCGTAACGGGTCTGCGCTTCTCGGAGTTGCTCACCCAGTTCCGCGGCGGAAGGGCGGCTGCTCGGGTCACCGGCCATTGCACGTTCGATGATGGCGCCCACGGCCTCGGGAATGCCGTGCTCGCGCAGGTCCGGTAGCGGCTCGGAGGTGATTCTCAGGAACTGGGCCACCAACTGCTCGCCGTCGCGGCGTTCGAAGGCCGCATGGCCGGTGACCGCGGCGAACAAGGTGGCGCCGAGGCCGTAAACGTCCGCGGCCGGGCCGGCCGCCTCGCCGCCGATCACTTCCGGAGCGGTGAAGGCGGGCGTCCCGGTCACGATGCCCGCGCCGGTGACGAACCCGCCTCCGATATGAGCGATGCCGAAATCCACCAGCGTGGGCTCGTCGTAGTCGGTGTAGAGAATATTTCCGGGCTTGACGTCGCGATGCAGCACCCCGGCGCGATGCGCCGTCTCGAGAGCCCCGGCCATCTTCACCCCCAGCCGCAGCACTTCCTCGAGTCCCAGCGGCCCGCTGCCGCGGATCCGTGCGTCCAGCGAGCCGCGCGGGTAATACGGCATGACGATGTAGGGGCGACCGTCGTCGGTGACGTCGGCGTGCAGGACATGCACGATATTGGGATGTCCCGTCAGCCTGCCCGCGGCCCGCTGCTCGCGTAAGAACCGGGCCCGGTTGTCCTCGTCCAGATCGGCGGTGAGGACCTTGACCGCGACCACCCGGTCGAGTGAGGCCTGTCTGCAGCAATACACAGCGCCGAAACCACCTCGGCCGATCTCGGCGGCGTCCTCCAACCCGGCCGCCGCCAGCTCCGCCGCGACCGAACCGGACGCGTCGCGTTGCGTCGCGAGGGGATCGGCATCGGTCATCGACTACACCGATTCACCCCATCCGAGCCCATTGGCAAACCCACCACTGCACACCTCCCGGTGACGTATCCCCAGGATATCGCCGGGATATATCCAGCGGGGCGCGCAGTCGGACTGTCAGGGCAAACGGTTGCTGACCGCGAAGACCGGGAACCTGCCTTCCCGGGGATGAGGCTGGAATTGGACCCGCACCGGCGGGCCCGCCGACGAGGGGATCTCGCCTTCGAGCGATGTGTAGACCCACGGGCCCTCGTCGAGCTCCACGATGGCGATCGTCAGCGGCACCAACCCGCCCTGCCTGTCGGTCGGGGCCCGATCCACTACCCGCCACGACACGATGGAACCCGCACCCGACGACTGCACACTTTCGAGGTCGTCGGATCCGCAGGACGAACACCCGGACGTTATCGGCGCGAGCAACTTCTCGCACCGCATGCAGCGGTAGATCATCAACATGTCGTCCGCGCGCAGCGCACTGCCACCTCCGACGACGTTCGACGTGTGCTCGACCTGGTTCGTGTGCATACGAGTCTCCCCGGGGCGGTGCTGGCAAGTTCCGCTCCAGACTGCCCCGCTGAGCCACGTCGAGCGACGGTGAAATTACCCAGGGGTATACCTGTTTTTCGCACGATCGAGTGGCCGGACCGCGCCCGAGTTCCTCGACAACCTCCCCGTCCTCTGCGTGGCGAGTTTGTCGTTCTTGTTACGGGCGTTCTGCCGTTCCTCCGCCGTTGTCGCGGGTTTCGATGGCCTTCACGGTCTTGTCGAGGGCCTGGCGCAGGACGCGTTTGCCGACGGTCCCGACCACGACTTCGAGGACTCGCCCTTTCAGGTTCTTGCCCTCGCGCACGATGACGACATCCACATCGGTCTTCCCGTCCGAGCGGCGGTTGAAGGTGTAGGTGTGGCCCGAGTGGCCGCCCCATACGTTCGAGTCGGTGGTCGTCATGACGACACGCTCCGGATTCGACCAGTCGTAGTGCAGGCGTTCCCAGATGCCGCGCGAGCCTTCCGTGACGTCGGCCTCACGGCGGCCCTGGTTGTGCACTTCGAGGTATTCGTCGGCGCTGTTGCCGAACACCTGTGAGCGGCCCGGCCCGAAATCGGTGAGCGCTGCTACGAACTGCTCCGGTGTCGAGCTCGTCGTCTCCTTGAAGTGGATGGTGGACATTGCCTGCTCCTTCGCTTCGGGGTGATGGGTTCGAGCCAGGAGGTGTGAAGGATCTGATCGAGGTCCTCCTTCGGGGTGTTGAGCTTCGGTACGTGCAGGCGCAAGGCTCGAGACGACAAGAGCGCTACGCGGGGCCTCGGCGCAATGCCGCGCCCCCGTACCACTGGCACACCAGCAACGCCATCTCGACCTCGAGCCGGTCGTCGTCTATCGGTCGACCCCGCCGCGCGATCGCTCGCGTTATCCGGTACTTCACGGAATTGAAGTGCAGGTTCATTTCCGCGGCCGCGGCTTTGTAGCTCGATCCGGTGCGCAGGAAGACCCGCAACGTCTCGCGGAGCCGCTCGTCGTTGTCGTTGTCGGAGGCCAGATCGCCGAGTACCTCGCTCACCCAGTCCCGTGCTTCCGCCATGTCACCACCCAGCAGCGCCGCGGCCGACAGTCCCGGATCGGTCGCGGAGAAGACCCCCG
The DNA here is from genome assembly GCF_053601535.1 of Nocardia sp. NPDC004718. Lineage (NCBI taxonomy): Bacteria > Bacillati > Actinomycetota > Actinomycetes > Mycobacteriales > Nocardiaceae > Nocardia > Nocardia sp. NPDC004718. The sequence goes on along the minus strand of NZ_JBSGCA010000021.1, from coordinate 26,875 downwards.
GATCGTCTGTGCCGCGGGCGAGCGCGACCGCGCGCGCGGCCTGAGCGTGCCGATGGGACCGCCGGAAGCCCTCGACGCCGGCGCCGGGCGTGCCGATCGCGAAACAGGGAGCGTCGGCCCGGTCGCGTGCGAACCTGCGTACGGCGCCGACCGGGTCGGCGGGAACCGACAGGTAGGGCAGCCAGGCCCATGCGCTGACCCGATCGACGGCGGCGAACAGCGGGCGCGCCGACGTGTTCGCCGCTTCGGCCAGTTCCCGCACGAACCGCTGTATCCGGGGCAGTTCGTCATCGTCGGTGCTCAGCTCCGAATACCACAGCACCAGCGCGAGGTGATGCCAGCGCAGCGGGTAGCGGATCGACTCGGTCGCCGCGTCGACGTCGACGGCGCTGGTCTCGGTCAGCACTTCGCGGACCTGGAGTGTGCGAATGCTGTTCTGATTCTCCAACCACTGTTCCCGCTCGCCCTGGTAGGCGGCGACGACCTGCCGGGTGATCGAGTCGATGTAGTTGAACAGCGTCGTAGTGATGGTCTGGAGGGCATCGACACGCTGCTGCGGCGTGATGTCGGCGGCGCGCACCTCCGCGAACACCAGTTCGCTCATCCGTCGCTGCCCCACCCAGTAGGCGCGAATCAGAGCATTGAGCGAAACCTCGTGCTGAGCAAGCCGTTTGGCGTATTCGATCGCCGCCGTCGGCGCCTGGACGCGCGCGACCGGAATATTGTGGCGCAGCGCCTGCAACAGTGTCTCGACATTCGCGTGCACGCTGGCCCCGAGCAGTTCCCGCGAATGCGTGTCCTCGCGCAGTTCGGCTATTTCTTCCTCGAGTTTGCGCCGGATGGTCGTGCCGATTTCCGTCACCCGCTCGTTCATCCGGGCGGCGATCCCTCCGACGTAGTCGCCGAGTTCGACTTCGCTATCGCGACGAAAAGTCGTCACACGATCATTGTAGGTACCTCGCTTCGACGCCACGGAAATATCGCGGGCGGCCCTCGAGCGACAACCGCGGCGAGGAACCTGCCGACGTGCTCTCTTCGCTCGGCTAGGAATTCGATCTACCGCGAGGCACAATTAGGTCTACCGCGTTCGACAGATCACTTCGCCCATCGAGGGGGAGGAACTGACGACATGCACCGAGACGGCGAGCGCCCGAAAGGGCTTTCTGTTTCCGCGCTGGCGGCGGTGGCCAACCCGTCGTACTCGCGAATCGACACCTGGAATCTGCTCGACGACGCGTGCCGCCGGCTCGCCGATGTCAATCGGGCCGGGCTGGACGCCACCCACGAAGCCGCCCGGGTGCGGCGTCTTCTCGATCGACTCGGCACCTATGAGCGGTACTGGCTGTATCCGGGACCGGCGAGATTGGCGGCGTTCCGCGATTATCTCGCCGATCTCGCGACGGCGCGGCTCGCCGACGAAGTGTCGCTGGCCGTGCGCCTGCTCTCCGAGTACGGCGACCGTGCGGCCTTGTTCGACACCTCCGCGCCGCTGGAAGATCAGGAACTCGTGGCGCGGGCCAAAGAGCAGCAGTTCTACACCGTCCTGCTCGGCGACGACTCTCCGCCCGACGCTCCCGCGGGCCTGGCGGAGAGCCTGCGGGCACTGCGCGACCCGTCGGACGATGTGCAGTTCGAACTGCTCGTCGTGGCGAGCATCGAGGACGCCATCACCGCCGTCGCGTTGAACGGCGAGATTCAGGCGGCGATCATCCGGCACGACCTCCCCCTCCGTTCCAGCGACCGCGCGCCGTTGATGACCACGTTGCTCGGCGCCAACGAAGACGTGAACGTGACCGACCGCAACCACGACTGGGTGGAATGCGGCGAGTGGATCAGAAAGCTGCGACCGCATATCGACCTGTATCTGCTCACCGACGAGTCGATCGCCGCGGAGACCGAGGACGAGACGGACGTCTACGATCGCACGTTCTACCGCCTCAACGACGTCACCGACCTGTACAGCACGGTGCTCGCGGGCGTCCGCAGCCGGTTCGCCACACCGTTCTTCGATGCCTTGCGTGCCTACGCGGCCGCGCCGGTCGGCCAATTCCACGCGCTTCCCGTGGCACGTGGCGCCAGCATCTTCAACTCCAAGTCGCTACAGGACATGGGCGAGTTCTACGGCCGCAACATCTTCATGGCCGAGACGTCGTCCACCTCCGGCGGGCTGGACTCACTGCTGGATCCACACGGCACGATCAGGGCGGCGATGGACAAAGCCGCCGAGACGTGGTGCGCCGATCAGACGTACTTCGTCACCAATGGCACATCCACCGCGAACAAGATCGTCGTGCAGGCCCTGACCCGGCCGGGCGACATCGTTCTGATCGACCGCAATTGCCACAAGTCGCACCACTACGGCTTGGTGCTCGCCGGAGCGTACCCGCTGTACCTGGACGCCTACCCGCTCGCGCCGTTCGCGATCTACGGAGCCGTGTCGCTGCACACCATCAAGAAGGCGCTGCTGGACCTCGAGGCGGCCGGGCAACTGGACCGGGTGCGGATGCTCCTGCTGACCAACTGCACTTTCGACGGCATCGTCTACAACCCCCAGCGCGTGATGGAGGAGGTTCTGGCGATCAAGCCGGACATCTGCTTCCTGTGGGACGAGGCGTGGTACGCGTTCGCGACCGCCGTGCCGTGGGCGCGACAGCGCACCGCGATGGTCGCCGCCGAGCAACTCCGATCGATGTTGTCCTCGCCCGGGTACGCCGAGGAGTACCGCGAGTGGCGTGCGTCGATGCAGGGAGTCGACCGTGCCGAGTGGAGCGAGCGCAGGCTGCTCCCCGACCCCGAGCGTGCGCGGGTGCGCGTGTACGCGACGCATTCCACCCACAAATCGCTGTCCGCGCTGCGGCAGGCGTCGATGATCCATGTCCGCGACCAGGATTTCAAAGCTCTCGTCCGCGAGACGTTCGCCGAGGCGTTCCTGACCCACACCTCGACCTCGCCGAACCAGCAACTCCTGGCGTCGTTGGACTTGGCGCGCAGGCAGGTCGACATCGAGGGCTTCCAGCTGGTCCGGAACGTCTACGACATGGCGCTCGTGTTCCGCCACCGCGTCCGTAAGGACCGGCTGATCGGGAAGTGGTTCCGCATCCTCGACGAGGACGACCTGGTGCCCGACGAGTTCCGCCCCTCCGAAGTCATCTCCTACCGGCAGGTCAGACAGGGTGGCTTGGCGGAGTGGAACGAGGCGTGGCGGTCCGATCAGTTCGTGCTCGACCCGACCCGGGTCACCCTGTTCATCGGCAAGACCGGCATGAACGGGTACGACTTCCGCGAGAAGATCCTCATGGACCGGTTCGGCATCCAGATCAACAAGACCTCGATCAACAGTGTGCTGTTGATCTTCACGATCGGCGTCACCTGGTCGAGCGTGCACTACCTGCTCGACGTGCTGCGTCGGGTCGCCACCGACTTCGAGAGAAGCTGGAGCGCCGGTGGCAGGGCCGATCGCGCCTTGCAACAGCGCCGGGTCGACGAGATCACCAAGGATCTGCCCGCGCTGCCCGATTTCAGCGAGTTCGACAGCGCTTTTCGTCCCGACGGCGCCAGCTCGTTCGGCGATATGCGTTCGGCCTTCTACGCCGGGTATGCGGAGTCCGATCGCGAACACGTCCTGCTCGGCGATGCCGGGCGACGGCTCGCCAAGGGGAAGCCCCTGGTGTCGGCTACCTTCGTGGTGCCCTATCCGCCCGGCTTCCCGATACTGGTTCCAGGGCAGGTGGTCTCGACGGAGATTCTTTATTTTCTCGCCGACCTCGACGTCAAAGAAATTCACGGATACAACCCCGACCTCGGGTTGTCGGTCTTCACCGAAACCGCGCTCGCGCGGCTGGCCGCGGCTCGGCACCCGGTTGTCGCGGCATCCGACGGTGTCGGCGCCGGGAAGATCGAGGGTCGGCGATCAGCCGTCGGCGGCAAGGCGGTTCAGCCACTCCCGCAGTAGATCTTGCTCCGCGCTGCTGAGGGTCGTCTGCTCGGGCAGTGCGGCGCGCAAGGCGCGGGCGGCGCCTGCCGGGCCCGCGTCTTGCACCGCCGGTTGCTGGTTGGTGACGGCGGCGACCATCGACTCCCGCAGAGTGGTCAACAAGGCCGGGTTACGCCGCTCCTCGCGCAGCGAGAGCCAGGTGAGCACTGCGCCGCGCGCCGTGGCATGGATGATCTGGGCCGCGAGTTCCTCGTCGACGCGCAGCCAGCCGCCCGCGGCGAGGCGGCGGATTCGGCCCATCAGGATCTCCATGCCTGCCTTGAAGGCAGCCGAGGTGGTACCGACGGGTTCGGTGTACATCAACGTGTACAGCGCGGGGTTGGCCAAACCGAACTCGACCGCGACGTCCCAGCCGGCTCTGAGGTCCTCGATGGGGTCTCGCGGATCGGGGTCGACGTGCTTGGTGGCGAGAAACGCGGCGAAGCCGTGCTCGGCCACCGCGTCGAGCAGCCCATCCTTGTCCCCGAACAGCCGGTAGATGGCCGGCGGCTGCAAGCCCGCCGCATCAGCGACCGCGCGCGTGGTGACCGCGTCGCGACCCCCACGCGTCAGCAGGTCGATGGCGGCCTCGATGACCCGCTGCCGGGTCTGCTCGCGGCCTGTGGCCGTGCCGGACTCGACGGGAGTGGCGTCACCGATGCCGTGTGCGCGCGATGTCATATATCAACGATACCGCTTCCTTGGTTCCATTGTTAGTATCAGTGATACTGTTCAATTGTTTCCATTGGAACCATCGTCGCACCACGGGAGTGCATCATGATCATCGTGACCGGAGCCACCGGACAGCTGGGACGTCAGATCGTCGAGAGACTGCTGACGCGCGTGCCGGCGGACCGAGTCGGCGTCAGCGTCCGCGACCCGCGAAAAGCGCGGGCGTTCGCCGAGCGAGGGGTACGGGTACGAGAGGGAAGTTTCACCGACGCCGCCGGCCTAGCAAACGCCTTCGAGGGCGCCTCTCAGGTACTCATCGTCTCCGTCGACAAAATGGGCGAAGAGTGCGTCGAACAACACCGCACCGCGATCGAAGCGGCCGTCGCCGCGGGCGCCCGGCGCATCCTTTACACCAGCCAGATGGGAGCCAGTGCCTCGTCGCACTTCCAGGCGTGCCGTGATCACGCCGCCACCGAGGATGCGCTACGCGCCTCCGGCGTGCCGTTCACGTCGCTACGCAATGGCTTCTACGCCACCAGCGCGGCGCACTTCCTCGGCCACGCAGTGCGATCCGGACAGCTCGAACTCCCCGCGGACGGGCCGTTCAGCTGGACCGCGCACGCCGACCTCGCCGAAGCCGCCGCCGCGATCCTGGCCGAGGAAGGCCGCTTCGACGGCCCCACGCCGCCGCTCACCGGGGGGCAAGCGCTCACCTTCGACGACATCGCCGGTATCGCCACCGAGATCACGGGCCGCGCCATGACGAGGACCACGACACCCGACGACAAGTTCCGGGATCAGCTGGTGGGCCAAGGCGTTCCCGCACAGCGGGCGGATCAGTTGCTGGGCATCTTCGCCGCCAGCCGAGTCGGCGAGTTCGCCACTGTCGACCCGACACTGGCAACCCTGCTCGGTCGCGAACCCGTCACCTTGCGTACGGTGCTGCGCGAGCAACTCTCCCACGGTTGATGGCATGTCGGCAGAGCGAGCCCGGGGTGATCGCCGAAAGTTGTTGCAGTGTGTAGAACAACCATTGAGTCCACACGCTGGGTGACCGGCATTCGTTACGCCCCGGAGGTCAGCGCGCGGTCTGCGGGATGATCGCTTTGTAGTCGGCCTACTCCGCTCACCCGGCCGATGCGGCGGAGTCGGCGGTCGCTGTCGGATCGGCAGGCTGCTGTATCCGATACGCCATCCTCGGCGGTCCCGATTCCGCGGCCGCAGACGATATCGCCGCCCGCGCTGATCCAGAACGCGATGTCGGGAACGACGCGCAAAGGTGTCCGCGCAGGCAATCGGAACCCGACACCTTGGTGGGATCGAACCACGAGAAGGGTGCGCTGCCGCGCACCCTGGGTGTCCTTTCGGCTCGGACCAGCGTCGATGAGTCTGGACAGCGTCATAAATGACGAAGCGGGACCGCCCCGCCACACCGACACGAAGGAGCACCCATATGACCACCGACCAGCGCTCGACCCGCCGCACCCACCGCCTCGCCCGCGCCCTGGCGATCGCCGCAGCACCCGCCCTGCTGGGCATGGGGCTGGTGACGGCCGGCGTGGCCCAGGCCGGTCAGGACCCCAACCTACCGACCTGTTCCTGGCCCAACCTGGCGTGCGGCCCGCAAACCAATCTGACTCCCGGCGGTCAGACCAACCTCACACCCGGCACCGCGGCCAGCGCCACCAGCATCCCCGCCGACCGCACCCCGGGCGGGCCCCACCGGCCGCCTCACGTTCGGCCGATCGCGGGGTAGCGCCAGTTCATGATCACGGTGCGTACGTGCGACCCCGCAGCACTCGGCGGGGTCGCAGCGAAGCCCGGTGACCGTACGGCGACAACGATCTTTCCGAGCGCGGCCAGGGGTCGGAGGGAAGTCCCGGCATCGAGAGCGAGCACCTCACGCCGCCAACTGTCGTGGGGTGTGTAGCGGCGCGCGCCGGTCGCATGACGGCCGCAGGCCCATGCCTCGACAGCGTTGCGTCAGATGTTCAGCGGAGAGGTCGGGGGGAAGATGACCGGCAATTCGGTCAGGGCGCGGTGGAAGGGGCCCGGTCGCCAGTCGGGGGTTCGGTTCGGCAGGTTCAGTTCGATCTCCGGCAGTGCGTCGAGGAGCTGGTCGATGGCCTCTTGCGCGATCAGGTAGGCCAGCGGACGCGCGGGGCAGGCGTGCGGGCCGAGGCCCCAGGCCAGGTGAGAGCGGTTGCCGGTCAAGTCGCCGGTGCGGATCGCGGGGTCGTTGTTGCACGCGGCCATGCTGATGACGACAGGCTGATGCGCGGGCAACCAGACGTCGTCGATGAGGATCGGGTGACGGGGATAGGTGATCAAAAGGTTCGCCAGTGGCGGGTCGTTGAACAAGACCTCGTCGATGGCATCGCGGGACGACAGGTTTCCGCCGAGGATGCTGTCGCCGAAGCGCTCGTCGGTGAGGATCAGCAGCAGGGTGTTGGTGATCAGGTTCAGCTGGAACTCGATCCCGCTGCCGTACACCTGGGACACGTGGTGCGACGCCTCGACGTCGTCGAGCCGGGCGGGATGCCGCAGCAGTACCGAGGTGATGTCGCGCTGGGGTTCGGCGCGCTTGAGCGTCACGAGGCTCATCAGCGCCTCGCCGAGCATCTGATTGCCCTTCTCGGCGTCGACACCCTCGAGGAGGGCGGCCGTACCGGCGGCGACCTGCGCCCCGATCTCCGGCGGACAGCCGAGCAGATAGTTCACCGCTTGGAAGACGAGCGGGAACACGTACTGGCGGATCAGTTCGGCGGACCCGTCTTCGCAGAAGGAGTTGATCAGCGGGACGGCCAGTCCCTCCACAACGGATTGGAGGGCATACAGGTCGACCTCGTCGATGCTGGCGGTGATCGCCCCACGGTAGCGGGTGAAGTCGGTCCCGGCGCTGCGACTGGCCATGGGCCGCCACTCCAGCAGGGGAAGAATGGGGCAATCCGCGGGGATGTTCTGCTGCCAGGCGCGCGGGTCGGCCGGGAAATGGTCGGGATCGTTGAGGATCCGCACCGCGGTGCCGTAGCCGATCACCAAGGTGGCCGGGACGCCGGGGGCCAAGTCCACCGGCGCCAAAGACCCGTAGCGCCTGCGCATCTCGCGGTACACACGGTGCGGATCGGCCGCGAACTCGGGCGAGTACATGGGCACCCGCTGTTCGTCGGATTCGATCGGCGAGCCGTGGAGGACCGGGCACGACCCAGCCGGAGCATGAGATTGTGGCGTACTCAAAGAGCGAACTCCAAACATTGGTGTTGCACAACGTGACTGCTGAACTACCGCTCCCTGCCTGGACACTGCACTGGAGCGAACTCACGGCGACTGTGCCGGAACCAAGCGATGGTATAGCGCGCGTGGACCGTGACCCTCACCGCGGACGAGAACAAGCTTCGCAGAATGCCTGCCGATCCGCTGCGCGGCCGGAATCGACCCGGCCGCGACAACACGGAGGCAGTGGACGAACTCGCTGTCAGACGCCGAGAGCGTCCAGTGAGTCATGGTCGTCGATGGCCGTGGTGATTCGCTTCAACAGCGTCAGGCAAGTCTCCACCGGCTGCATCTTGGGTTGATACGCCGCCCTGCCGATCGTGAACGCCCATGCCGCGTACGCGAACATGGACTGTTGCCGGTACGCCAGCCACGCGTCCTCGAACGACGGCGCCTGGCCGCCGAGGGCTCCGAGTTCGTCCAGGTAGGCCGCCAGCAGTTCGCGGTCCCAAGCACGCCGGTCCTCGGGCTCGCATCCCGAATTCACGGTATAGGCGAAGTCGTGTGCCCAGCCTCCCCGCATCACCACCTGCCAGTCGACGAATCCCATTCGCCCGGCGGCGGTTCGATATGTCTGCCCGATGTGCGGGTCACCGTGCAACAAGGTCTGCGGAAGCTCGTTCGTCGCATTGTCGATCGCCCGCTCGACACCGGCCCACAGCCGGTCGGCTCGGTCGTGCAGGGCCTCCGGAACCACCGCCGCGGCACGGCGCAGGCCGACCTCGCAACGCTTCTTCATGTCGATGGCGGCGAGGTATGCCTGCAGCGCCTCGGTCGTGGTCTTGAGGTCCGCGATCGACGGGTGGTTCCAGAAGGTGCGGTGGAGTCGAGCCAGATTGCGCACCAGGTCTTCGATCTGGTCACGGGCAACCGGAGCGTTCGGCTCGACGAACTGCGCACCACGGGTCGAGGCGATGTCTTCCATCAAGGCGATCGATCGCCAGGACGCCGAATCGGCGGCTCCCCAATAGCCGATCGGCGCCTCGATGTCGACCTGTGGGCGGAAGTCACGGAAGAAGCGGGTTTCGCCGTCGATCATCTTCCCGCCACCGAGCAGGATGCGTTGCGAGAAGGCCGTCGTCGTCTTCGCGAAGAGGTCGGTCGGCAAGCCCGCCTGCCGTCCCGCGTCGTTGTAGTCGACGCGAATCGCGACGCGGGTGGATGTCCCGCGGCTGCCGTTCGCGGTTTCGAACGAGAGCACCTCGGCCCCGGGGACATCGCGGCACAGCACGGCCGTCAGCCACTGTGGGGTCAGCGTCTCGCCCGACACCGGGACGTCCTCGACATCGCGCGCCTTCGGCCGAAACACTTTCTCGCCGAGGATGTGAGCACCGACCGTGACGGACCGTCCGAGCAACCAGAGCTTGTGGTTCATACGCTTGCCTCGATTCCGGAGTACGACATGACCGCCCGAGCAGCCGGATCGCCGGCGCACGGGTCCGCAGGACAGTAACGCACTCTCGAAACAGCTGTACCGCAATGCGATTGCCGAGCCGATGCGGGCGGTTGCTACTCGGTGGTCGCCTTCTGCGCGATCTTCGTCAGCCGTTCCCAGGCGGGCGAGGTGACTCCGACGGATTCGTTCACCAGGCGGATCAGTTTCGGATCCAGCGCCGGGGTGGTCCGGCCGGCTCCGGTGCGTCTGCCGATGATCCACCGGCGGGTGCGGTCGGCGAGGTCCACCAGACGCGGGTCGTCGGGGGGCCAGTCGAATGCCGCGTCGTAGTCGAGGTAGATGGCCCGGAAGCGCGGATCATCGATGGCGTCGAGCTTGTCGGCGGCCCAGTCCGACGCCTGTTCCGGAGCGACCGATTGCAGCAGAATCCAGATGTCGCGCTCCATCCGGACCGCCCGGTCGCTCACCCCGAGTTCGCGCAGGCGCCCGAGGTATTCGGCGACATCGGCGGACACGAACAGGCGATCGCCGGACCCCAGTTCGGCGATCTGCTCGCGGGTGCGGCGGATCTCCTCGGCGCGTTCGGCGAGCAAGCGGTCGATTTCGGCGATCGCCGCCGCGAACTCGCCGGAATTCGCGGTCAGCAGTTCCTTGACCCGCGCCAGGGGCACGCCGGATCGCGCCAATGTCTTGATCTTGACCAGATCGATGGCGTCCTCGGCGCTGTAGCGGCGATAGCCGGAGGAGTCGCGCGGCGGCTCGGGCAGCAGGCCGCGTTCGTGGTAGACACGCACGGCCTTGATCGTCACGCCCGCATACCGCGCGAGCTGCCCGATCGTGATCATGCGTGTCTCCCTTCGGTGCCCGCCGCCGTCATCGCACCCGGGCGAACAAGCGACCGGCGATATCGATTCCGGTCACGGCGGCGGAATCGTCACGGGTGAAGAACCCGCGTTGTCCTTGCAGACCGCCTTCGGTGACGATGTACTCGTCCACGTCGCCGGCCAGCAGGCCGAGGGTAGCCGGTGGCAGGTCGGGCGGCAGATCGGTCACCGCGGCGGCACGGACCTCGGGTTTGATGGCGCATTCGATCGTCAACCTCGCCCCGTCGGTGTCGAGGGTCAGCCGCATCATCTCGTTCTCGTAATGCCCGAGGATCTCCCCTGCCCGCGCCGCGTCGTAGGGCAGCGGCTCCGGATCGCGTTCGACCACACCGAGGTAGTGTTCGAGCACCCATTTCACCACGATCCGGTTGAACGCCAGCCCCGCGTCCGGGCCCGCGTTCGACATCACCGCGACGGCGAAATCGCGCTCCGGCACGATGAGCAAGTCGGCGAACTGACCGTTGCCCGACCCGCCGTGCCCGATGGTCGCGACACCGTTCACCTCGCGCAGGAACCAGCAGATCCCGAACGCGTCACCCAGGGTGCTCCCGCGCAGCTCCACGGTCTGCTCCCGCATCCGGTGCAGCAGTTCGGCGGGCAGGATGCGCTCGCCTGCCTCGGTCCGGCCGTCGCCGAGGTGGAACCGCGCCCAGCGCAGCAAATCGCGGACAGACGTCGCCACGCCACCGCCGGGGTTGTTCGCGCGGTTGTCCTTCCATTGCCGGGCGACCGCGAGCACACCGTCGGCGTCGACGTTGTGACCCACCGCGAACCGCCGGGTCATGACGTGGTCGACCGAATAACAGCTGTGTGTCAGCCCGAGCGGTTCGAACAACAGCGACGCGACCGCCCGTTCGAAGGTCGACCCGGTGACGTTCTCGACGACCCGGCCTGCCAGATTGAACCCCGCCTGACTGTAGGACGCCCGCCCTCCCGGTTCCGCGATCAGCCGCGCCTCCGCGAGTTTCACCGCGTGCCGTGCCAAGGCGTCGTCTCCTTCGCCCGTGTCGACGCCGAGCTTCCATTCCAGCCCGGCCGTATGGTTGAGCAGCCGCAACACAGTGATCTCGTCGGTGGCCGCATCGGCAGGGGCGAATTCCGGGACGTACCGCCGCACCGGCGCGTCCAACTCAACCCGTCCCTCGGCGACCAACCGCAGCAATGCGGTCGCCGTGAACGTCTTGCTCACCGACCCGACCACGAACATCGTGTCCCGGTCGACCGGAAGCGGATTGACCACGCTCGTCACCCCGTGGCACGCGAAGTCTTCTCGACCGCCGACCGTCACGCCGACCGCGACACCCGGTACGCCCAACTTTCCGGCCGACGCCGCGACGAATTCCGCCAATTCCGTGTTCATCTCGTTCATGCCACCATGCTCGAACCCTGCCCCTGGGGCAATGTCAAGCCCGTGCCCGCGGCGGCGATCAAACGGCCCTGACTCCGCTCGACCGGGCGTCGTCGTCCTCGCCGCGCATCGTGTAGACGCGCTCGAGGGCCAGTCCATAACGGCATGATCCCGAAATGCGCTCGTCGGTAACCGACGGCAACGGACGGGTCTCCGCACGGCACCCGGGCCCCCAGCGCACCCTTTATCGCTGGGCGGCGCTGTGCAATTCACGATGTCGATGTCGAGGGGCTGTGGCGACAGCGGCGCGGGGCCGGGGTATCGGTCCGCTCCCCGACAAGTCGCGGCGCACGACATGGCTGCGGTCGGCGAGCGAGCCCAGACTCTGGCGTGATTGCAGGCCGAACAGTGGGCAGCCGCAGTTCACTGAGCATTCGTCCAAGGTCGCCGAACTCGCCGCTGACGACGTCGGCCTGGTTGCACAGGCTCATGCCCTCGTCAGCCGGTTGGCGGACATGGAGAAAAGGTTGTCCCAGTGCTGATCGAGACGCTGTTTCGCCTCGGTCAGCGGCACGGCGCTCAGCGTGCCGTGCTCGTCCTCGATGAGAAGTTCCCACTTCCGGAGTCTGCGCAGGCCGTCGCGGATCTGGAAATCGAAGGTTGTCCCCCACTGCCGCCGGAACCAGTCCTCCACGCGCCGATCGAGCTCGGTGGCGGTGAGCGGCCGGTCGGCGGTGCGCAGGAAGTGGTATGCCAGCACGGCTTCCTTCACCTCCGAATCCTCGGCGGCACCGAGCAGATGGTGGAACACTCCCGCATCATTGTCGAGGTTTCGGAAATAGAGATGCTCCGACAGCGTCTTCATCAATTTGATCTTGCGGTTCTTGAACTTGGAGAACTGACGCACCAGATAACCGCCGAACGCCGCCAACCCGGCGCCGAGGGTCACCAGCGTGGCTTGGTCCAGCCGCACGGATTCCTCGCGCAACCCCACCCAGAACGCCAGCAGCAAGAGCAGCGGCCCCAGCGAGGCGACCAGCTTGGTGACGACCACGACGATCCCCGAGACCACCGCGGGCACACCGATCAGCACTTTGTCCAGGGGCCGCATCCGCACCCGAACGCTCGGATACAGCATCTCGAGGTCGTTTCTCGGGACGTTCTGGAACAACTTCAGCAGCACGCCGCCGTTGGGCCGATCCGCGACCGCCTCCGCGCGCTCGGTGAACGCGACGTACACCAGAACCTTACCGTAGCTGGCGAATTCGATGCTGCGCCGCCGTAGACCGAACAGCCACCGCACCTGCTCGGCGCGCTGCGAGACCCCGCGGCGGAAGAACATCGCCGTTTCGATATCTTCCGCGTCGACTTCCAACCGCACCTTCACCAGCGACTGCTCGGCGAACGCGCGCTCGATCTCAGCGGCATCGATGCGCGTGAAATCCGCCGACTCGGCCAGCGCGACCAGCTCGCTCTCCACCCGCGCCCGCGCGGCGGCCCGGTCCTCGGGGGTGGCAACACGGATCGCCCGTTCGTCCTCCGCTGGATCGACCACCTGATAGGCATCGAGCACAGCCTCACCGCGCACATGGAACTCGTTGTGCACCAAAGCCGCCAGCAGACGCGCGAACTCCACGAACGACTCGCGCTCCGCTTCGGGGCGTTCGTCGGCACACAGCGATATCACCGCGCTCTTACGGAACGGCAGGAAGTGTTCGGCGTCCATCGGCAACTCCTCTCGGCGGACCCGCCCGTCGGTCACAACCCTATGGGGAGGCCGCAATCCACTACGTATCCGCCGAATCGAGAGGCTCTGTCGCTGTTCGGCACCCGCGATCTTCTGCTCGCTCATCGGTGCACGCGAGCGCGAGGCACTGCTCGACCAGGTGTGCGCCGAGCCGCATTCGTCCGGGGCAGGCGAAACGCCACGGTGCACCACGGACACGCCGAGCGCGGCGGTGGACATTCTGTCCACCGCCGCGCTCGAGTTGTTCAGCTCACGTGTTGCGAGGTGCGGCGGATCACTGTCCCGGCTGGCACTGGGGAGGCGGGCCATCCGGGTGGTCACCGGGCGGAGGACCCTGACGGTCACCGGGAGGCGGGCCTTGGTGGTCACCGGGCGGAGGACCCTGGTGGTCGCCAGGAGGCGGGCACTGCTGTCCGGGCACCGGTCCCTGGCCCTGGGGCGCATCAGCGCCGGCCACACCGGCTCCGATGCCGAGGGCGCCGAGCGCGAGCGCACCGGCCACGGCGCTCATTGCCAGCTTCGATGTGAAACTCATCTGCGTTCCTCCTGTTGTCGGATCAGGTCCGAAACCGTCGGCCACTGCTCTGAGGCCGACGCGAGAATCGTTGAGTCTCAACATTTGTCCCTCGTTGGCGGAAGCTATGTGCCAGCTGTGAACCGACCGGCTTCGCATACCCCGCACCTCCGCCGCGCGAGCCCGTTTCCGCTGGTCGCACCCTCACAGCAAACACATAGCCGCACCACAGCGGACCCCAAGCGTTGCTCGCCATGGTGAAACGATGTCCGCGACGACCACCGGGAACGGGCCGGCCGAACGAATTGTCATGCGCCGCGCCGACGGCAGCCCGATCACCGTGCTCGTGGTCGACGACGAGCCCGTTCTGGCCGAGATGATGTCGATGGCGTTGCGCTACGAGGGATGGGAGGTCACTACCGCGGGTGACGGCCGGACCGCCGTCGCCAAGACCCGCGACGCCCGCCCCGATGTGGTGGTGCTCGATGTGATGCTGCCGGACATGACCGGGCTAGAGGTGCTGGGCAAACTACGCGCACAATATCCGGACCTGCCGGTGCTTCTGCTGACCGCCAAGGACTCGGTCGAGGACCGCATCGCCGGGCTGACCGCGGGCGGCGACGACTACGTCACCAAGCCCTTCAGCATCGAAGAGGTGGTGCTGCGGCTGCGCTCGCTCCTGCGCCGAACCGGCGTCGCCACCGAGAACAGTGACGCGCAGCTGGTGGTCGGTGATCTCGTGCTGGACGAAGACAGTCACGAGGTCGCCCGAGCGGGCGAAGTGATCGTCTTGACCTCCACCGAGTTCGAATTGCTCCGGTTCTTCATGCGCAACCCGAAACGGGTACTGAGCAAGGCACAGATCTTGGATCGGGTGTGGAGTTACGACTTCGGCGGCCGGTCCAACATAGTCGAGCTGTATGTCTCCTACTTGCGGAAGAAGATCGACAGTGGGCGCGCGCCGATGATCCACACCCTGCGCGGTGCCGGGTATGTCCTCAAGCCCGCAGGCTGAGGCGGCGCGCCGGGTGCTGATGCCACGGCGCTGGTCGCTGCGGGCCCGGCTGTTGGTCGGGCAGGTGCTGTTACTGGTGATCGTGGTCGTCGGTATCGGCGCCGCGACCGAATTCGCGCTGCGCCAGTTCCTGGTACACCAGCTGGACACCGAACTGATCGATGTGCAGAAGCGTTCGCTCGGCGAGGTCGGCGGTGGCCCGAGCCTGGGCCCCCGCCCCGGCGGGGAGCAGCCGCCGCCGCTGCCTCTACCCCCGCCACCGCCGCCGAACAACGGCCCGGGACCCGACTTCCTCAACCGGCGCGGTATCCAGCCCGACATGATCGGTGCCATCGTCCACGAGGGCAGCGTCGCCAGGGCGGGCCGCAACGCGTCCGACGGCACTCAAGAAGCGTTGTCGCGGGCCGCGCAAGAGCAGCTCGCCGCGGTGGCGGCCACCGGGAAGCCGGTCGACGTCGATCTCCGCGGCCAGGGCCGGTATCGAGTGGTCGCGGACCCCACCTGGTCGGGCGACATCGTGGTCACCGGCCTGCCGTTGACCGCCGTCGACGCGACGCTGTTGCGCGTTCTGTCGATCTTGGCGATCGTCACGGCGGTCGTCTCCATGGTCGCGACACTGGTCGGCATCTGGCTCATCCGGCACGCTCTCGCGCCGCTGGATCGGGTCGCGGCGACGGCCGCGCGGGTGGCCGGACTCGAACTGCGGCGCGGCGAGGTGGTACTGCCCGTCCGGGTTCCGGTCGCGGACGCCGATCCGCGCACCGAGGTAGGACAGCTCGGCGCGGCGGTCAACCGGATGCTCGATCACATCACGGGTGCGTTGTCGGCACGCCACGACAGCGAGACTCGGGTCCGGCAATTCCTCGCCGACGCCAGCCATGAGCTGCGCACCCCGCTGGCCGCCATTCGCGGCTATGCCGAACTGGCGCAACGCAAACGAGCCGAGGTGCCCGGCGAGGTGGCCAATGCGATGGCCCGGGTGGAGTCCGAGTCCCGGCGGATGACGGGTCTGGTCGAGGACATGCTGCTGCTGGCGCGGCTGGATTCCGGACGCGGGCTCGAACACGAGCCGGTGGACCTGACCCAGCTCACGGTGGACGCGGTGAGCGACGCGCACATCGCGGGACCTGAACATCACTGGGATCTGGAACTGCCCGACGAGCCGGTGGTGACCACCGGTGACGCGGCCAGGCTGCATCAGGTGCTGGCGAACCTGCTGACCAACGCGCGGGTCCACACCGGTCCCGGCACAACGGTGCTGACCTCGCTGGAATTCCACGGCGACAGAGGAGCCGTGCTGCAGGTGACCGACGACGGACCCGGAATCCCGCAAGCTTTGCAGCCGGCGGTATTCCAGCGTTTCGCGCGCGGCGACTCGTCGCGCTCGCGGCGGGCGGGCAGCACCGGCCTCGGTCTGGCGATCGTCGCGGCAGTCGTCAAGGCGCACGGCGGTGACATCTCGGTGGCCAGCGAACCCGGCCACACCGCGTTCACCGTGCGGCTGCCCGGCGCGGGAACCGGCTAGTCGGCGGACACGGCCTCCCGGATGGCTTTCACGGCGGCGGTCGGGGCGTAGCCGGTGGGGACACCTTCGACGAGGATGAGGTCACCCTCGATATGCCGCGTGCGCAGCGGTGCGATCTCCCGGTACGCGGGCGAGTCCCACCACGCTCGCGCCTCGGCGATCCCGGGGAAGCCGAGCATCACCACTGCGCCGGGCCAGCTGCCTTCTTTCACCTCGTGCGGTGTCGCGTGCACGAGGTAGTGGCCGCCGTACGGTTCGAGGGTCGCCGAAAGACGCTCCATGTAGTCCGCGATATCCGGGTGCGGAGCGGCGTCTTGCAGGTGGGCTATGGCGTAAGCGGTCATGACGTGATCGTGGCATGGCGATCGACCAGAGTCGATTACCTGCCGGGTAAGCGATGCTCGTCTCGCGGGGTGTGCTGGGGCCCCGACACCGCGGTCACGGCTGGATCCGGTCCGTGGGCGCGGCGGTCGCCGTACGGCCGTGCACCGGGAGGAGGTGCGGGCGTTTGGCGGTGCGTCCGTCGCCGGAGGAGCGTCCGGTGAGCCGCCTACCGAGCCAGGGACCCAGGAACGTTGCCGCCCAACGTATTTCACTCATCACCGTCGCCATTCGGGTGCCGGTGGGCAGCGGCGGCGTCAAGGGCGCGGCCCAGCTTTCATCGGCGCCGGGTAGGCCCAAGGCGTGCGCGAGGGCGTCGGCGATGCGCTGATGTCCGAGCGGGTTGGCATGTAGCCGGTCACGGCTCCACAAGCGAGGATCGGTGACGGCGGCATGGTGGGCGGTTTCGGCGAGGACGACGCCGTGCCGTGCCGCCGAGGCACGGATGCGCTGGTTGAGCGCGGTGACGCGACCGCAGAGCGGGCGCGCGAGCGGGGTGATGCGCGCGAGGTCGGGGAAGGTCAGCGTCGCCACGACCGTGCCGTGGGCGGTGAGGGCGGCGAACATCGCGTCCAAGTGTCCGGCGACCTCGTCGGCGTCGAATTTCGGCCGCAGCAGGTCGTTTACTCCGGCGACCACGGTCGCGAGGTCCGGTCGCAGCGCCAAGGCGGCATCGAGTTGCTCGGCGCGGATCTGCCGGGCGAGTTTGCCTCGAACCGCGAGATTGGCGTAGCGCAGGCCGGGATCGGCCTGCGCGAGGCGTTCGGCGAGCCGGTCGGCCAGGCCGCGCAGTCCGGTCCGGTCGTCGCCGTCGCCGACGCCTTCGGTCTGACTGTCGCCGAGCGCGACGTAGGTTCGGTAGGTCACAGGCCCAGCTCCACATCGGTGATCGGGTAGGCCACACACGAGTGGGTGTAATCGAATCGAGCGTCGGAGAGCCGAAGCTTCGCCTCCTCGGCGTTGTGCACCTCGCCCTTCAGAATCCGCACCCGGCACAGGCTGCATTCGCCGGAACGGCAGGCGGCCTCAGGACGAATACCGTTGTCTTCCAATGCGTCCAGTAGTGGACGGTTGCGCGGGGTGCGGAAGGAGGTGCTGCCGACGGTGACGGTGACCTCCTCCGCCGGGTCGATACCGGCGGGCCAGTGTGATTGGGCGGTGGGATCGCTGGGCGCGCCGTTGGCCTCGAAACGGATGCGTTTGCGCGGGTGGCCCAGCGCGGTGAGCTGCCCGAGGGCGTAGGGGTACAGCGCCTGCGGGCCGCACACGTAGACCATACGGCCGTCGAGTTCGCCCACCAGCCGGTCGATGGTTTCCGCGGTGAGGAAGCCGGTGGCTCCGGTCCAGCCGGCGGCGGGTCCGGCGATGACATGGTCCACGTCGATGCCGGGGTGGGTGGCGGCGATCTCGTCCAGTTCCGCGCCGAAGATGATGTCGGAGGCGTCGCGGGAGCCGTAGATCAGGTGGAAGGCGCGGTCGAGGCCCAGATCGGCGATCTCACGAATCATGCTCATGGCCGGAGCCACGCCCGAACCACCCGCGAGGAACACCACGTCGTTGCCATGGAAAAGCGGGTTGTGGTGGAAGGTGCCCATCGGGCCGGTGGTGGTGAGCACCTGCCCGATCTCGACGGTGTCGACGAGCAGGTTGCTGACGCGTCCGCCGGAGACACGGCGGACGGTGAGGTCGTAGTGAGTCAGCCGGGCCGGGCTGGAGGAGATCGCGAACGGGCGGCTGGTGCCGTCGATGAAGACGTTCACGTACTGGCCCGCCAGGAAGGGCGGCAGCTCGAACCGGTCGGCGCGCTCGAGCCGCAAGGTCTTGGCGGTGGCGGTCTCCTCGATGATCGCGCTGACCACCAACCGCAGCCGCTTGGGGTGGTAGGCGTCGATGGTGGCGCGTGTTTCGGCGGAGTAGTCGCGCGTATCGGGGACGCGGGCATCGATCTCGGTGAGGATCTCCGCCGCTCCGTCGACCCGTTCTGCGAGTGGGTGCTTCACGTGCTGTCCTCTGGTCAGGCGGCTTTGGAGCGCAGGAGACGGCGGGCGACGCGCGCACCGGCCTCCAGGGTGGGCTGGAAACCGCCGATCCCGGCCCAGGAGCCGGCCAGATGGAGTCCGGGAACATGGGTTCGGCGTTCGCTGTCGCGGAACAGCCAGCCTTCGGTGGCATCCTGGTCGTAGCCGTAGATCGCGCCGCCCGGATGCCCCAGGTAGCGCATCATGGTCAACGGTGTCGCGACATCGACCTCTTCGATGGCGTCGCGGATGCCAGGGGTGATGGTTTCACACAGGTCGAGCAGGGTTTCGGCGTAGGCGAACTTGGTACGCGCGTACTCCGATGCGGCGATGTTCTTCCAGATGTCGGCGTACTGCAACGTCATCAGGCTGACGTGCGTGGCTCCGGCGGGCGCGAATCCGATCGGCGCGACATCGTATGAGCTGACGCAGATGCCCCGCGCGGGCTCGAACGATTTCCACGCCCGGTAGGTGCGGTCGTCGTCGGCGTCCATGTTGACGAACGTCGTGCTGGTGGTGAAACCCAGTTCGGCCGGAGTCGCGTCCAGACCCATGTGCAGCACGAAGCCGGAGACGCCGATTCGCCTGGTGGCCAGATCGTCTCGCACCTCGGCCGGCACGTCGATGCCTTCGAGCATGCCGTAGGTGGTCGGCAGCGACGCGTTGGAGACGACGTCGGCAGCGGTGACCTCCGAACCGTCTTCCAACCGCACACCCAGGACCCGGCCGGATTCGGTGAGAACGGCCTCGACGCCGGTGTTGAACCGCACTTCGCCACCCGCGGCGAGGAAGGCATCCAGGATGGCGGTGGACATCGCCTGCGACCCACCGCGCACATGCCAGGGCTTGAACTCGAAGTAGGCGAACAGGGTCAGCGCCAGATCCTGGAATCGCAGTCTCGACGGCGGCTGCCCGAGATAGGTCCAGTACATGCCCAGCGCGACCTTGATGCGGTCGTCATCGAAGAACTCGTCGAGCACGTCCTTCAGCGGCCGCAATCCGTACTCGAACAGCACCGGGTCGATCTGCTCGACCGGCATCCTCCGCATGGCGGCGATCTGCCAGAAGCTCACCTGCCGGACCAGGTCGAAGAATTTCGCGGCCCGGTCGCGGTTGCCGGGGAACTCGGCCTCGATGGCGGCGACCGCGCCGTCCCAGTCCGCGGGCAAGGTGAGATCCAGCCTGCCGGGAATCACGGCACGATAGAGGTCGTGTTCCTGCACGAACTCCAGCTTGTCGGCGATGCCGAGTTGCTGGAAAAGCCCTTCTCGCAACGACATCGGCTGCCCATCGACGCCCACGCCGGACAGCTGGTGCAACGCGACCTCGAACTCGAAACGTCCGCGGCGGAAGGATGTTCCGCAGCCACCGGGAATATTGTGCCGCTCGAGCAGGAGGGTTCGCGCGCCCGCGCGCTGCAGGGTCGCGGCGGCGGTCAGTCCGGCATTGCCCGCGCCGATGACGATGGCGTCGTAGTCGCTCACGCGCCGGCGGCTTCCCGCTCGAGCTGCGCGGCGGCCTCGGCCTTGATGCGCTCGAACTGCTCGCCCATACGCGCCGCGAGGGCCTGTGCCGCCGAGAGCGGACGCACCATGACCATGAAGTCGTCGATCTTGCCGTCCTCGTCGAAGTGCAGGAAGTCGCAGCCGGTCAGCCGCTTGCCGTCGACGGTGGCCTCGAACACGAACGCGTGATCACGACCGTTCGCGTCGGCGATCTCGCGCACATAGCGGAAATCTTCGAACACGCGGATCACCGCGCGCAGGATGGCCGCGGTGATCGCCTTGCCCGGGTACGGCTGGAATGCCACCGGACTGGTGAACACCACGTTGTCGGCCAGCAGCGCCTCGATGGCGGCCTCGTCACGAGCTTCCACGGCTACGCGGAAGGGGTGCATCTCCCACCTCCTATATTCAAGAAATTTAATAGGTGACTTGAACCGTATCCAGGTGGAGTCGACCTGTCCATAGCTCGAAGGACAGATATTTGATTAATCTTCTCGAGTGGTAGCCTGAGCCGATGGCGCTACGAAACGCGGTGCTGGCCGCCCTGTTGGAAGGCGAGGCCTCCGGCTACGACCTGGCCAAGAGCTTCGACGCCTCGGTGGCCAACTTCTGGATGGCCACACCCCAGCAGCTGTACAAGGAGCTGGAGCGGATGGCGGCCGACGGCCTCATCGAGACCCGGGTCGTGCAGCAGGAGCGCAGGCCCAACAAGCGCCTGCACGCCATCACCCCCGCCGGGCGCGCGGCTCTCCACGAATTCGTCGAGAAGCCGGCCAAGCCCACCGCCATCCGCGACGAGATGATGGTGAAGGTGCAGGGCATGGACGTCGAGGACGCCCCCGCCGTGCGTGCCGCGGTAGCGGACAAGCTGGAGTGGTCCAAGTCGAAACTGGCCCGCTACGAACGCCTGCGTTCCCGGTTGCTGGACGGCCGCAGCGAGCAGGCGTACCTGGCCGAGGCCGAGCGAGTCGGCCCCTACCTCACACTGTTGCGCGGAATCTCCTTCGAGCAGGAGAACATTCGATGGGGGGAGTTCACGCTGTCGGTGATCGATCGGCGGATCGCCGCGCACGTGTGACCATCGCGGCGAAAAGCCCGCGCCAACCAGCCGATACGGCGTTCTTTCTACACCGCCGCTCGGGCCGGTTCCGGTTCGCGGTCCTCGATCCGCTCGGTCGCGCTCGCCCGCGCGAGTGGACTTACCCGATGCAGCGCCGCGTATCCCACGCTCGCCGAGACCAGCGCGACGAACACCCCCAGGTTGCTGCTGCCCAGGCCACCCGCGCGGGCGGCAGGCGTGAACAGGTAGCCGAGCAGCGGGCCGACATGCGGATCGGGCGAGGTGACCAAGCCGAGCCCGGCGATGGTCGCGACGATCAGACAGCCGACTCCGACGCGGTTCACCTTTCCGTAGCCGCCGACCGGGCTGTAGAGGGCCGTCCGGTCGTAGCCGACGCGGCGACGCTGCCACAGGTCGACCACGAAGATTCCGGTCCATGCGGCCATCACCACACCGGTGGTGGTCAGGAACGCCTGGAACGGAGCGAAGAACCCGGGGGCCGCGAACGCCACATAGCCACCGGCGGCGGCGATCAGGGCGGCGTCGATCAGAACGGTGTAGTGCCGGGATATCCGGACGCCCAACGTCTGCAGCGCGAGCCCGGAGGAGTAGAGGCCGATGATGGAGCCCGACACGAAGCCCACCAGCGCCAGGATCAGGTAGGGCACCAGAAACCAAGTGGGCAAGTGGGCCGACAACGCGCTGATCGGATCGGTGGCCGCCGTCGCCGCGACGTCCGGATCCCCCGCCGCGAGCACCGTGCCGAGTCCCATCAGAACGAGGGCGGGAGCGGTGCCACCGAACGTGATCCAGCCGACCAGCGCACGTTTGCCGGCGGTGCGCGGCAGGTAGCGGGTGTAGTCGGCCGCGCAGTTGACCCAGCTCAAGCCCAGCGTGTTGGCGACCAGCATCACCCCGCCCACGAACGCGCCCACGCTCACCTGTCCGTGCGTCGTGAACGAGATCCTGGGCAGCGTCAGCACGACATAGACCACCGAGAGGGCGGTGAATGCGAGAGCGAACCACTTCTGGATCCGCAGGATCACGTGACAGCCGTATATCCCGATCACCGTGGTCACCACGATGACAGTGACGAGAGTGACGACCATGAGCGGTGCGGTGTCCATATCCGGGTCGAGCCGGTGCGCCACCGTGCGGGCCGCGAGGGTCGCCAGCACCGCCGAGAAGGTCTCCCAGCCGACCAACGCCAGATAGCTCAGCAGTGCCGGAATCTTGTTGCCGTGGAACCCGAACGCGGCGCGGCCCGCCACCATGGTCGCCGCTCCCCCTTGCTGCCCGGCCAGCGACACCAAGCCGAGCAGCAGGAAGGAGAGCACCGCGCCCACCGCCGCGGCCAGCGCCGCCACATGCCAGTCCAGGCCGAGCGCGGTCACGTACGGACCGAACGACACCAGGACCACATTGCAGCTGGTGCCCGCCCACGGCCAGAACAAGGCGCGTGGCTTGCCTCGACGTTCCTCGTCCGCGACCCATTCGGCGCCCTTGCGCTCGAAGGACCAGTCCGACGGTTCTGCTGAACTCCCGATCATGTCGAATCCCATCGTCGAGGTGGGAGGAACCGCCGACCCAGTCTCACCACCGTGCACCTATATGACGTGCCGTTATATGTTGGCCCATTGTAAGTGTGAGAACGTCGATTCGGAACCAAAGTTGACAGCACAACCAAACCGCAGCGCGGTGGCCACTTCACCGCGCACACCACACACACGGTTCGGTAAACAGAGTCCGGCCGGGGGGTCGTGCCACACTGGCGTAGATGGAGCGAGCGAACGCTTTCCGTGACGAGAGATCCGCGCCCACCGCCGGCGGGGGGAGCACTCGCACGGTGATCGTCGCCTTCGGCGCCAACCTCGCGGTGGCGGTGGCCAAAACGGTCGCCGCGACGCTCTCCGGCTCGGCGTCCATGGTCGCCGAAGCCGCACATTCCTGGGCGGACACCGGCAACCAGATCTTCCTGCTCGTAGCCAACCGTCGGAGCGCTCGCACCGCGGACGCGAAACGACCTCTCGGGTACGGGCGCGAGGCATATGTCTGGTCGTTGCTGGCGGCGGTGGGACTGTTCGTCGCGGGCGCCGCGGTGTCGGTGTGGCACGGGATCACCGAACTGCTGCACGAAGGTCGAGGTGGACAGGATTACGCGATCGCCTACCTCGTGCTCGGAATCGCCTTCGTCTTGGAGGGAACCTCGTGGTTACAAGCCACCCGGCAGCTCGGCGTCGAGGCCCAGAGCTTCGATCAGGACATCCTCGAATACGTGCTGGATACCTCGGATCCGACCCTGCGCGCGGTCTTCGCCGAGGACAGCGCGGCACTGATCGGCATCGTCATCGCCTTCGCGGGAATGGGGCTGCACCAGCTCACCGGCGCGACGGTCTGGGACGCACTCGGATCGGTGCTCGTCGGCGTGCTGCTCGGGGTGATCGCCGTAGTGCTCATCGACCGTAACCGGCGCTTCCTGACCGGCGAGCCCGCCTCGCCCGAACTCCGCGCCGCCGCGGCGGCCCGCATCGAGGAGATGCCCGAAGTGGCCTCGGTGCGCTTCGTGCGCCTGGAATACGTCGGCCCTCGGCAGGTCTTCCTCGTCGCGAGCGTCGATCTGGTCGGCGATCCGGCCGAGTCGAGCATCGCCCTCACGTTGCGCGCGCTCGAGCGCGAACTCGAACGCAATCCGCATATCGCCGACGCGGTCCTCACGATCGCCGCTCCCGAGAACGACTGAAGCCGAGCCTGCTCGCACCCGCCGATCAGTTCGTGATGGCGTCGAACATGCCGGGCTGATAGGAACCTCCCGGCATGCGCGTGATCACGCCGAGCCGGTTGGCCGCGTTGATCATGGCGACCAGGTAGACCAGCGCGGCGATCTGGTCGTCGTCGTAGTGCTCGCGCACCTCGGCCCAGGTCTCGTCGGAGACGCCTCGGCGGGCGTCGGCGAGCCGGGTACCCTCCTCGGCCAGCGCCAGCGCGGCCCGTTCGGCCTCGGTGAACACGCTGGACTCGCGCCAGGCGGCGACCAGGTTGACGCGGACCGCGGTTTCACCGGCGGCCGTCAGGTCCTTGGTATGCACGTCGGTGCACCAACCGCAGCCGTTGATCTGGCTTGCGCGCAGCTCCATCAGCTCCATCGTGGCCTTCGGCACCGTCGACTGCAGGATCGCCAGGCTGGTGTTGGCGAACCGCTTGCCGATCTTGGCGCCGATCTCGCTGTCGTTGAGATTGATACGGGGTCCCATGACGTGGTCCTCACTCGTGATGGCGTGTGCTGTGCGTTGAACGAACACCAGACGTCGGCTGCCCGAGCCTCGTAACAGCGCATCGAAGTGACCCGCGCCACTGCGTATCGGTGTTACGAGACGGCAGGGACAGGCGTCTGATGGGTGACACAGCCGAGAGGGAACAGGAGCCACTTCATGGCCGACACATCGCAGAAGACGCCCGGCGATCACCGCCCCGCCCCGGCTACCGCGGCGTTCGTCAGCCACCGGAATCTGCTGTTCACCGTCGCCTACGAGATGCTCGGCTCGGCCGCCGACGCCGAGGACGTGCTGCAGGAGACCTGGCTGCGGTGGGCGGGCGTCGACCTCGGCACCGTCCAGGATCAGCGCGCGTACCTGGTGCGGATCGTCACCCGCCAGTCGCTCGACCGGTTGCGGACACTGGGGCGGCGCAAGGAGTCCTACGCCGGCCCGTGGTTGCCGGAGCCGCTGCTCACCGCGCCCGACGTGGCCGAGGACGTCGAGCTCGCCGACAGCGTGTCGATGGCCATGCTGCTCGTGCTGGAGACGTTGACGCCGATCGAGCGAGCGGTCTTCGTACTGCGCGAGGTATTCGATCTGAGCTACGACGAGATCGCCGAAGCCGTCGACAAGAGCCCCGGCGCGGTCCGCCAGCTCGCGTACCGGGCCCGGGCACACGTCGCGGCACGCCGACCGCGCGGAGTCGTTTCGCCCGCCGAGACCCGCAGCGCCCTCGAGGCGTTCCAGCGAGCGACCGAAACGGGCGATCTACAGCATCTGCTCGACATCCTCGCGCCGGATGTCGTCCTGCTCGGTGACGGCGGTGGCGTGGTGCAGGCCACCCTCGCACCCGTCCTCGGAGCCGACAGCGTGGCCCGGATACTGGCGGCCGGGCTGGGCAGGCTCGCCGCGGTGTCGAGGCAGCCCGCGCAGGTCAACGGATATCCGGCGCTGATCTTGCGGCGCGACGGCGAGATCGACACCGTCCTGGCGCTGCGCATCGACGACGGCCTCGTCACCGCCCTCTACGCCGTGCGCAATCCCGAGAAGCTCTCCCGTATGGAGCGCGAGACGGCGCTGTGCCGCTGACGAAGGAGAGGGAATGCCGCTGTCGAACATGCCGAATCGGTGACGCCTTTCACGCCGAGCCGCTCACCCGCCCGCGGCGACTCCGGCTCCCCCGCCACCCGGTCTTCTCCGGAAACCGAGCGTGCACGACCTGCCCCCACCAACACCCCTACAGGGGCTGTCGCCGCTCTTACATCAGTGCGACGAAACGGTGTTGCGGGAGAACGGTGTACGACGCCACCTGTTCCGAGCGATCGACGCCGGGGACTGACGGCCGATGCCCGTGGCGAGAGCGGGCGGCGTGGTACCGAGACCGGAACGAACCGATAACGGTTCCATGAAGCGCGGGCTCCCGGGCGGCACGCCGGGAAAGGACTCTCAATGACCGTGTCAAGCCGCAGCAGTCGTCGGGGCGGGTGTGTCGAGGCTGAATTCACGTCCGTCGCGCAGCAGTGCCCACAGCACGTCGACCAGGCGTCGGGCCAGGGCTAGGAGGGCTTGGGTATGGATGAGTCGCTCCCCGCGTTTTCGGTCGTAGAACCGCCGCGAGGGCCCGTTGTCGTAGCGCAGGCTCGACAGGGCGGCCATGAAGAACACGCGCCGCATGCGCCGGTTGTAGCGTTTCGGGCGGTGCAGATTGCCGCTGACGCGGCCCGAATCGCGAGAGACCGGGACCAGCCCGGCGTAGGAGGCCAAACGGCCCGCGCTGGCGAAATTAGCGAGGTCACCGCCGGTGCCGACGAGGAATTCCGCCCCGAGCCCGGGGCCCATGCCGGGCAGGGATTCGATGATGGCCGCCCACGGGTGCTCCCGGAATCGGGTCGTGATGAGTTTGTCGGTGTCTTTGATCTCACGGTCCAGATCGAGGAGCTTGCGTGCGATGCGTTTGACCAGCATCGCGGTGTCGGTCTCACCGGGCAGAGCCACGCTCTGGCGTCCGGCGGCGTCGAGGGCGGCAGCGGCAGTCTTGGCGATGCCCGGTTTCCAGGCCCCGTATTCGGTGAGATGTGTTGTGACACCGTCGATTCCGGCTGTCCTGATCTCGGCTGGGGTGCACATCCCGGCGACCAGGATCAGCGGAGTCCGGTTCGCGAAGTCGAACGCGGCTTCCAACGCGGGAAAGATCGACCCGAGCATGGCACGCAACCGGTTGATCCCGGCCACCCAGTCAGCCATCAGGTCGGTGCGGTAGCTGGTCAGCTGGGTCAGTCCGACCACGAGCTCATCAGGCATCACGACCTG